>JBPPMD010000084.1:0-2079 GCA_051305875.1 Desulfuromonadales bacterium
CCCTGACATCCACAGGCCGCCGGTCTGATCGAGAAAGTTGCGCATCTGCGCGCACATGTTGCCGAAACGGGTGGGGGTGCCGAATATGACAGCATCGGCTGCGGCAAGATCATCGACAACGGCAAACGGAACGTTTGCGAATTCTGCTCTTGCAGCTTTGGCGCCGCTTTTCTCCAGGACCTCTTCAGGCACCAGTTCCGGGACCTGCAGGAGTTTCACTTCAGCTCCGGAAACCAGACGCGCCCCCTCTGCCACCGCTTCGGCCATTTTGTAGACATGTCCGTACATACTGTAAAAAATCACATGAATCCTGGTTGTCATAATCTCACTCCTTTGTCACGATAAAGTCTTGCTGTGATCCTGCTGATTTGAGCCGGTTGTGCCGCATCACTCCCAAGTCTATCAGGCCTGCCAGTTTTGCAAGTCATCACCCTGATAAAAGCTCTGCGTTGAATCAGGCTATCCGCGAGGCAATATGACTTAAAGTTGATGGCGTCACAAAAAAACCGCCCTACGGCGTTATGGCGTTTTTTCAGGACCTCGACATACCATATAATATGCCTTCGCCCCTGAAAAAACACCAAGCCTTGTAGGGCGAAATTTTTGTTTAGCCATCCCATGACTATTTGCGAATGCATCAAAGTTGGTACAATAACTGTAAGTACTGAGTGCTTCCAGGAGTAGACCATGATTAAAAATAACCGTAGGATTCGCTATGTCATTTTGGTGTCCCTTGCGCTATGCGCTCTGCTCGGTTGGTTACTGGTGCGCCCTTACCTGGGACAGACCAACCTTAAGACACTCACCAGCACGGCCGGGATCAGCACAGTCAAGGTACCTCCGGGTTTCCGTGTCGAGTTATTTGCAAGCGGTCTGCAGGATCCGCGCTTTATTTCGTTCGGCCCGGACGGCACCCTTTACGTCGCCGAGCGTGGCGCCAATCGCATCGTGTCCCTGTTAGACCGCAATCGTGATGGCAGCGTCGATCAGCAGACGATCTTTGCCGAGAACTTGCAGCGTCCGCACAGTCTGGCCTTTCACCAGGATGCCTGGTTTGTCGGCGTTCCCAGCGGGATCGTTCGCCTCAGAGACAGGGATGGTGATGGTTTGGCAGAAGAGCGCCAGGTATTGATCGACGATTATCCCACAAGTGGCCACAACACGCGCACTGTGGTATTTCTGCCGGACGGGCGTATGGTGGTCTCGATCGGTTCGAGCTGCAACGTCTGCGATGAGAGCGATGCGCGCCGCGCTGCCGTGATGATTTATGACGGCCAGCAAGCCACAGGCGATAGGGCATTCGCCCGTGGCTTGCGCAACGCAGTCGGTCTGGCTGTCCATCCTGACACCGGTGAACTCTGGGCCACCAACAATGGTCGGGACATGCTCGGTGACGACCTGCCGCCGGATGACCTCTTTATCGTCCGCGACGGATTGAATTATGGCTGGCCGCGCTGCCATAGCGGCACCATCGAGGATCCGGAGTTCGGTGGACCCGGAGCCTGCCGCGGCATCGTCAAGCCTGTCGTCAGCATCCAGGCCCATTCAGCGCCGCTCGGTCTGGCCTTCTATACCGGCAAAAGCTTTCCCGCCGAGTATCACGGCGACCTGTTCATTGCCTATCACGGCTCGTGGAACCGTAGCGTACCGACCGGCTACAAGGTGGTGCGATTGCCACTGGATGGCAGTGAACCGCGTGGGGAGCTGCAGGATTTTGCTACAGGTTGGCTGGATAAAACGACCGGGCAAGCGAGCGGGCGTCCTGTGGGGCTGGCGGTCGGTCCGGACGGTGCCTTGTATGTCAGCGACGATAAAGCCGGCATGATTTACCGCATCAGTTATCCGGGCGCATGACATAGACATGCCGCGAGTAAACGTATCGAATACTGTAACTATTCAGCCCCCTTACTCAACGACACAGCATGTGGTCTGCAGCCATTGCCTGCGTCCAACGTTGTCACTTAACTTCCCGCAAGCAACAGCTGCAGACCACATGCACTCGCTTATGTGCTGAATAGTTACCGAACACTTTGATAAACTTCAGAGATACTGAATCAGAACATACAGAAGGGGCAGGCT
>JBPPMD010000117.1:0-2819 GCA_051305875.1 Desulfuromonadales bacterium
TGATAACATCATCTCGACCCGCTATCTCTATGGTGGAACCTACAATATGTTCAACTATACCCTGAAGCGCATGGGGATCACCGTTAAATTTGTCGACAGCAGCGACCCTGGAAACGTAGCCCGGGCCATCGATGCCGACACCAGGGCCGTATTTTCCGAAACCATCGGCAATCCCAAGAACAATGTCGATGATTTCGAGGCAATTGCAAGGGTCGCCCACGACAACGGCCTGCCCTTTATCGTCGACAATACGGTCGCAACACCCTTCCTGTTCAAACCGTTTGAACATGGCGCCGATATCGCCTGTTACTCCCTGACCAAGTTCATCGGTGGTCATGGCACCAGCATCGGCGGCGCAGTTGTCGACAGCGGCAATTTCGATTGGTCAAGTGGCCGTTTTGAGGAATATACGACGCCTGACCCAAGCTACCATGGCCTGGTCTATTATGAGGTGCTCGGCGCCCTGGCTTATATTCTCAAAATGCGCCTGACCCTGCTGCGCGATATGGGACCCTGCATCTCACCCTTCAATTCATTCCAGTTCCTGCAGGGGCTGGAAACCCTGCATGTACGCATGCCGCGGCACTGCGAAAACGCCATCAATGTCGCCAAATTTCTTGAAGCTCACGCCTCGGTTGAATGGGTCAATTATCCCGGTCTTGAGAGTCACCCGGATTACCACAGAGCTCAGCGTTACCTGCCCTCAGGACAGGGCGCCATTCTTGGCTTCGGCATCAAAGGTGGCAGAGAAGCCGGAGCAAAATTCATCGATTCCGTCAAGCTCTGCAGCCACCTGGCGAATATCGGTGACGCCAAGACCCTGGTTATTCATCCTGCCAGCACCACTCATCAGCAACTCTCCGATGCAGAGCAGATTGCATCCGGTGTCAGTCCGGACTACATCCGTGTCTCGGTCGGCATTGAAGATGTGCAGGACATTATCGAAGACCTTGACCAGGCGTTGGCAAGCAGCCAGGCCTGATTTCTTCACATACAATTTTGAAACGGTTCTTTAACCCAAAAGAAGGTTTAACGCGGAGACGCAGAGGACGCAGAGGACGCAGAGTAAAAAAAAACATTTTGACGGCAAAATAACTGACACCTTGATCACTCTTCTCAGCGTCTCCGCGTCTCTGCGTTAATTATTGGACTGACCTTTGTTTCGGTTATAGGTACGTTTTGAAAAGCGGGCATAATAGCCCGCTTTTGTTTTGCTCAATAGAATGGCTCGTGCTATGTTCTCAACACTTCAAGAAGACACTTTCAGGATCACATTACATGCGTAACTGGCTGGAGTACTTACCTTTTATTTGCATTGCCAGCTTGGTCAGAGCGTTGCCAAGGGCCTTGGCACTCAACCTGGGTAAGCGACTGGGACAATTGGCCCGATATCTCCAGGGGCGGCGGGTGAGTATCGCCCGCGAAAACCTGCAGAGAACCTTTCCCGAGATGTCCGCCGCCGAGGTTTCCGAAACTATCAGCGCGATGTTCAGGCACCTGGGCATCAGCTTTATCGATATGCTGCGCATTGACAAATATCAAGGACGGCAGGATCTTGAGTGTTACTTTGAAATCGACAATCAAGAGTCTCTGGTCGAAGCTCTCGATCTGGGGCGCGGATGTATTATTTTGAGCGGGCATGTCGGCTTCTGGGAAGCCGGTAATTTCTTTATGCCGATGTTGGGATTTACAACCGGAGTGGTTGCCAAGCCGATGCGCAACCCCCTGGTTGATGCTTTCTTTTCTCGCTTGCGTCAAGCCAACGGCAACCATATCATCAGCAGTCGCAAGGGTGCGCGCGGCATTCTCAAATCATTACAAAAAAACCATGCTGTCTGTATCCTGCTCGACCAACACTTGTCAGGTCAAGGGTCGGTCGCCGCACCTTTCTTTGACCGACCGGCTCATACCACTACCATCATCACGCAAATGGCAACGCGCTATCAGATACCCATCGTCACGGCATTCTCTTACCGGCAGCCGGACAACACCTACCGGTGTCATTTTTCGAAGATGTTTCTTCTCGAGGGAGACCTGAGCAAGGAGAACATTTTAGAAAACACCGCGCGACTCAACACGTTGATCGAAGATGGGATTCGCCAGGATATCAGCCAATGGTTCTGGCTCCACCGCCGCTGGCGGCCCTGCTGTGAAAAATAGAATTCCATGTCATTTCATATCGTCCTCATAGAACCGGAAATCCCTCCCAACACAGGCAATATTGCACGCCTCTGTGGTGCGACCGGCACAGTTCTGCATCTGGTCGGAAAGCTGGGTTTCTCTATCGATGACAAGCATCTCAAGCGGGCCGGACTGGATTACTGGGCGGCCGTCGATGTCCGCCAATGGTTAAGCCTGGAAGCTTTGCAGGCAGCCTTTCCGGAAGGAAGATTCTGGTATACCTCGAAGAAAGCCGGCAAGACACACGTTCAGGCCGTTTTCCGGCCAGGTGATTTCCTGGTTTTTGGCAAAGAGACGCTTGGGCTTTCTGATGAACTGTTGCAACATAACGCCGAACAGTCGATTCGCATTCCGATTCTCAACCCGGTTGTTCGCAGCCTGAATCTTTCAACGGCAGCGGGGATCGTTCTCTACGAGGCATTGCGCCAGACTAGACAATTGGGGGAATAAGCCATGCTTATAGCTGATTTGTCCCGTGTGCCGCAGCCGAATGGATTAACGGCGATCAGCAGGGCAAGGCTTCGGGGGTGCTTTTGACTATTCCAAATTCTCCTCAATGCGAATCAGCAGAGCCTCCTCCTGAATCACATCCAACTGGTTGATTTCAGCAACTGCCGCTGCAACGTTGCGCTCTTCAG
>JBPPMD010000160.1:0-7510 GCA_051305875.1 Desulfuromonadales bacterium
GTAAAGACCAACGCGGACCCGGTAGAATTTCTGGCCATTTACCAAACCTTCAGTCACCGCCGAACTGCCGTACTGCCCCTTGAGTTTTTCTGCAAGTCGATAGGCATTGTCTTTAACAGTGAACGCCCCGACCTGCACCATAAACGGCCCGATATCGTAGCTGACCGGATGTCGATAGTAAGGTGCCGATCCGGTTTGCGTTTCGTCGCGATAACCGAGAGCTTCAATACGAACCGGCGCAGTTCCGGGGCCGACCACGCCTAACTCGTTGGCCGCAGAATAAGAAAGATCAAGAATCCGGCTCTTGACGAATGGGCCGCGATCGTTGACCCGCACCACCGTTGAGAGACCATTATCAAGGTTGGTGACCTGCAAATAAACGTTCATCGGCAACGTTTTATGAGCTGCCGTCATTGCATACATATCGTAAATTTCGCCGTTGCTGGTTTTCCGCCCGTGAAAATCTTTGCCGTACCAGCTGGTAATCCCTTGTTCGGCGAATCCCTCTGCCGTCAGTATTGGTTGATAACGCTGGCCATTAATCTCATAAGCGCGTTGCGTATACTTAAGACTCGGTTGGGAAGGCGTCTCCATGACCCTGACCTTATTGGCCGGGGTACTGCAGGCGACAAGCAGCAGAACCAGAATGAACAGACAACAGTTGTGAGTATGTTTCATCATCTCAGCATTGATAATTGAAGAGGATCGTTTAGTCAACAGGGACAGTTATCAGGCGATCACATTATCTCTTGAGTCAGTGGGAGTGAGGAACGATAAATATCTACGGAGACAGAGTCATTTCCTGTCCCCGTAGCTTGATATCCTGTTGCGTTGAAAAAAACCGGATTATTCTTCGATAACAGACATGGCCCTGAATTTCTGATAGCGCTGTTCAACCAGTTCCTCGGGTGAAAGCTCTCTCAGTACGTCCAGGTGCTTTTTGAGATATTCCTTCACGGTTGCAGCGGCAGCTTCATGATTATTGTGTGCGCCACCATCGGGTTCAGGGATAACATCGTCGATGATCACTCCAAGAGCATCGATATCCATGGAGGTCAATTTAAGGGCTTCTGCGGCTTCGGGTCCGCGGGCACCGTCACTCCAGAGGATCGCCGCGCAGCCTTCCGGCGAGATGACTGCATAAACGGAATATTGCATCATCATCACCTTGTTGCCGACGGCAATCGCCAGGGCGCCACCGGAACCGCCTTCACCGGTGACAGTAACGATCACCGGTACGGTCAGGGCCGCCATCTCGCGCAGATTACGGGCAATCGCTTCCGCCTGGCCACGTTCCTCGGCGCCGATACCCGGAAAAGCTCCCGGCGTATCGACAAAGGTGAAAATCGGCAGCCCGAACTGCTCGGCCATCTGCATGATGCGCAAGGCCTTGCGATATCCTTCCGGATTCGGCATACCGAAATTTCGATAGACTTTCTCCTTGGTGTCCCGACCCTTCTGATGACCGATGACCGCGCACGGCTCGCCATCCAGACGTGCGAAGCCGCAAACCAGGGCCGGATCATCACGGTAGTTGCGATCGCCATGAACCTCAAACCAGTCGGTGAAAATATGCTGAATGTAATCAAGGGTATGGGGACGAGACTGGTGACGCGCCAACTGGGTACGCTGCCAGCGGGTCAAGTTGGAGAATATATCATCACGTAATCTATCAGACTTCTTCTCCAACTTCCTGATATCAGAAGAGAAATCAACACTATCGGTTGAATAATCACGTAGCTCCCTGATCTTCTGGTCAAGCTCTACCAGGGGTTTTTCAAAATCCAGATAAAACTGCATTTGCAGGCTCCTGTCAATTCGTTGACCCGATCAAAAGTCAAACTCATTCGAAAGTGACGACATTATAACCGAACAATTTCTCAACGTCATCCATCATTTCATCGCTGGCACTGAGACGTAAGGTTTCAGGCAACGATATCACGGTTTCGCTTCGATTGGGCACAACCAGATGAATCAGCGCTTCGCATTCGCCGCGATAGCGCATCATTATTTCTTTAAGAGAGCGCAACTGCCGATCATCCAGTCCGGGAGACGTCAATCGGAAATGGACCATCCTGGTCATGCGTTGTTGTACGTCCTTGAGAGCCAGCACTTCGTTGACCAGGATCTTGCAGGCCTCTTCGCCAACATCAACCGAGCCTTTAACCAGAAGCGCTTCCTCACTGTTCAGAAGATCGGCAACCTGGGTATAGGTCTCCGGAAAAATCACCATTTCCACAAAACCGCTGAGATCCTCAAGAGTCACAAAAGCCATGCGCTCACCCTTGCGGGTGTTCAAAAGCTTGATCCCGGTGACTATGCCGCAGATGCTTACTTCTTCCTTGTCTGCCCGTTCGATCAGGCCGGCCGTATCACACGTACTGAAACGCTTGATGGCATCGCTGTGCCGCGCCAGGGGGTGGCCGGTAATGTAGAACCCGATCGATTCCTTTTCATTGGTCAGCAGAACATTTTCCGGCCATTCCTCAACATCCGGAAGCTTGCCGTACGCGTGACCGCTCTGGGTGATGATCTGATCTGATCCGAACAGCGATTCCTGTCCGGAGGCTTTTTCACGCTGGAGTTTTTGACCGTACTCCATGGCCTCTTCAAGAGCTGCCATGAATTGTGCACGCTTGCCCTGCAATGAATCAAACGTGCCGCATTTGATCAAAGCTTCGACTACCCGCTTGTTGACACGTCGCAAATCGACACGTTCACAGAAATCATGCAGAGACTCAAAAGGACCTTCTGCACGTGCTTCAACAATCGCTTCGACCGCGCCGCCGCCGACACCTTTAACCGCACCCAGGCCAAAGCGGATATCCTTGGTGTGAACGGTAAAGTCGCGACACGAAGCGTTGATATCAGGCGGAAGGATTGCAACCTCCATGTTGCGTATTTCATTAATGTTCTTGATGACCTTATCGGTGTTCTCCATATCTTCAGTTAACAGAGCAGCCATGAATTCAACCGGATAGTGAGCTTTGAGATAAGCGGTCTGGTAGGCTATATAGGCGTATGCCGCAGAGTGAGACTTATTAAAACCGTACTCGGCGAACTTCTCCATCTGGTCGAACACCGCCTCAGCCTTCCTGGTATCGAGCTTGCCATCTTTGGCGCCGTCGAGGAAGATTTTCTTCTGCTTGGCCATCTCCTCGGTTTTCTTCTTACCCATGGCACGACGCAGCAGGTCGGCGCCACCGAGAGTGTAGTTGCCCAGGACCTGGGCAATTTGCATGACCTGTTCCTGATAGACAATGACACCATAAGTATCTTTAAGAATCGGCTCCAGCTGCGGGAAGTCATAGGTGAACTGTTCAACCCCGTGCTTACGTTTGATGAAGGAGTCGACCATCCCTGAGCCGAGCGGACCCGGACGATAGAGCGCCACCATGGCAATCAGGTCTTCAAAGCAGGTCGGTTTCAGCTTGATCAGGTATTCCTTCATCCCTGAAGATTCCAGCTGGAAGACTCCGGTGGTTTCTCCGCGGCTGAGCAAATGGTAGGACATCTCGTCATCATTCGGGATCAGATTCAGATCGAAGCCAGGATTCTTTCCTGCTCTGATGAGACGGATTGCGTTGTTGATGACGGTCAAGGTTTTCAGGCCAAGAAAGTCGAACTTGACCAGGCCGATCTTTTCAACGTAACCCATATCGAACTGGGTAACCTGCCCGTGCGACTTGGGATCGACATAGAGCGGCAGGTAGTTGGTCAGAGGCTCGGGAGTGACCACAACACCGGCGGCATGGGTAGAGGCGTGGCGGGTCAATCCCTCGAGCGAGAGAGCAACGTCGAACAGCTTCTTGACCCGGCTATCCTTCTCGACCAGCTCGCGCAGACGCGGCTCCTGTTTCAAAGCATCTTTGAGCGTGACTTTCTTACCGGTCGGATTGGGAATCAGCTTGGCAATCATATCAACCTCACCGTAAGGCATCCCCATACCCCGGCCGACATCGCGGATGACCGCGCGGGCCATCATGGAACCGAAGGTGATGATTTGCGCGACATTGTCCCGGCCGTACTTGTCCCGCACATAGTTGATGACATCTTCACGGCCATTGATGCAGAAGTCGACATCGATATCAGGCATGGAGATGCGTTCCGGATTAAGAAAACGTTCGAACAACAGATGGTAGGGAATAGGGTCGATGTCAGTGATCTTCAAGGCGTAGGCGACCAGGCTGCCGGCAGCGCTGCCGCGACCGGGGCCAACAGGGATGTCGTGATTCTTGGCCCAGTTTATGAAATCGGCAACGATCAGGAAATAGTCCGGGAAGCCCATCTGGTTGATGATTTTTAGCTCTTCCTCAAGACGGGCCTTGTAGGCGTCAACATCCTCTGTGGAGAATCCAGGGCGAATTTTACGGATATCCGTGATGCGCTGCTCCAGACCCAAAAAAGACTGTTGTTCGAGGGCCTGGCTCGGGGTCTGCCCCTCATTGAGAGCCAGAGCCGGGAAGTGGTAGTTCTTGCCGCTGATATCCAGTTCGAGATTGCAGCGTTCGGCGATCTCCACCGTATTGCTGATCGCCTCCGGCACATGCTTGAACAGCTCCGCCATTTCGTCGGGCGTCTTTACATAAAACTCATCATTTGCAAAACGCATCCGGTTCGGATCATCCAGCGTCTTGCCGGTCTGGATACAGAGCAGCACTTCATGCGCAAAGGCGTCGTTGCGGGTCAGGTAGTGGCAGTCGTTGGTGGCTACCAGCGGCAGTCCAAGCTCCTGACCGATCTCAATCAGGCCTTTGTTGGCCTGTGCCTGTTCAGGCAGATAATTTTCCTGCAGTTCAAGATAGAGACGATTTTTATCGAAGACTCTGGACATTGCTTCTGCCCGCAGACGGGCGTGGTCCATGCGTCCCCGGGTAATCAGGCTGGGGATCTCACCACCGAGACATGCCGTCAGAGCAATCAACCCCTCATTATGCTCGCTGAGCAGATCCCAGTCGATGCGCGGCTTATAGTAGAATCCGTCCTGATAAGCCGTTGAGACCAGGCGGCAGAGATTGCGGTAGCCCGTACGGTTTTTGCAGAGCAGAATCAAATGCCCGGACGCATCACTGGAAGATGCCGCCCCACTCTTCTCATGGCGGGACCCAGTGGCAACATAAACTTCACAGCCGATGATTGGTTTGACGCCAGCGGCATGAGCCTTGGAATAAAACTCTAAAGCACCGAACATATTTCCATGGTCGGAGATAGCCATGGCCGGCATTCGATACTCCTTAGCCCGCTCGACCAGATCATCGACCCTGATGGCGCCATCGAGCAGACTGTACTGGGTGTGCACATGGAGGTGGACAAAATTAGCGTGCTGCATATATCAAGAGTACCTTCAGGTCACAGAAGAGGGAAGAATCAATGAGTATAACAATCACAGCCCGGGAGGAGCAAGAAAACCGATGGAGAAAAGTGGTCATCCCATCGGCCTTTAATTCTGAAGGATACTAGCACCGCTCCAGGAAAGTGGTCAAGAATACTCAGGTGTTTTTTCCCGGAACGGTTCCTTTACAGGACCTCGACATTGAAGTGACTCAACATGCTGACCAGGAGGATCAGCGGCAGGCCAATCAGAGTATTGTAATCATTGCCCGACATCTTCTCCATCAAAGCGATTCCCAAGCCCTCAATCTTGAACGAACCGGCACAATCAACCGGATTTTCTTTGGCCACGTAATGCATGATCTGCACTTGAGTCAGTTCCCGCATTGACACTGAGAAGGTGTCGAATTCTGTCAAACTTTCGCCACTTGCACTGTCATAGATAGCCAGTCCGGTATAAAAGGTGTGTTTGCGCCCCTGCATTTCCAATAACTGTTCAATAGCTTTTTTCGGCGTACCGGGCTTGCCAAGCACACGGTGTCGGGCATCGACGAAGACTTGATCGGAACCTATAATCAAGGCATCATTATAACTTTCTGCGATGCTTTTCGCCTTCTGTAACGCCTGATGCTTGACCAGAAGTTCTGCAGAAACACTGGAGTCCATCCGTTCCTTGTAACGCGGAGCTGCGACATGAAAGCTCAGTTCAAGTTGACGCATTAACTGCAGACGATAGGGACTGGTTGAAGCAAGAACCAAGGTGCGCATGACTACCTTCCGGAGAGGGGATATGTTTGCACCTTTTTACCTCAAACAGTCATTGCAATGCAATCGTCAGGCTTCAAGGTACCAGACAGGGGAAGACTCTGTGACAAGAGCACCGGCATAAGTCATACCGTTGCCATGTGGCCGACTACGACGAGCATGTTTGACCGGCAGCTCACGGACCGAGTCAAGCAGTGCTTTTTCCAGGGCATCAGAACCGCATCGGTCCAAAAATTCTGCAAAACCTGAACCACCGAGCCAGGCGTCGGCAAAGGTCACTGAATCACTGCGCCCGACCTCGACGAGGACTTCACCCTCATAGCAGCCATCACCGATTGTTCCGGAGATGCGCATACCGCGCCCTTGCCGCACAGCTGCGTGAATATCGAAATAGATGGCGCTGCCGCTGTTGTCTGTCGTACCGATGTAGATCATAGTCGCCTCCTTGTTGGCTTTGACTTTATCTTACCAAGGCTCGCGACAGAATATGTCACACAATTGATTCGCGCCGTTTTCAGCACTTTTATAAAATAGGGGTGTCGCCTCAGCGACACCCCTATTTCTTCTCTTATTGTTAAATCAGAATCTGTTATGCTAGCACACCTTATGTCTCGTGTGCCGATTCGAGATCGGCCAGACGGTCGAGCATTCTCTTCTCCTTCTGATGCCGCTCGGTAACATCACGCAGAATTGCAGCGACACCAATCGGTTTGCCGTTATCATCATTCAACATCACAATCGAGAACTCGGTCGAGAGCCTTGAGCCGTTTTGATGCATTGCCGGAACAGCCAGCAAATCAGTGCCATATCGCGTTTCACCAGTCGCCATGGTTTTATGGTAGCCATCCCAGTGACGTTTGCGAAGTTTTTCCGGAATGATCAAATCGAGTGATTGACCGATGGCATCATTTGCCGAGCAGCCGAAAATCCGCTCCGCGCCCTGATTCCAGAGGCGGATAATTCCACGTTGATCGGCAAAAAGGATTGCATCCGGAGCGAGGGCCACAATCTGGCTGCACAAATCATTGTTGTCTAGATCTGTCATTAAATCTCCTGTTGTCCAATTCGTTGCGGCTGCTTACTTGTTATCACCAAGCAGCATTGTCCATGAGTGCGCCTATGGATTCTGGATATAAGCGTTCTTGCGGGTATAGAACCACCAGTTGAGCACCAGGCAGAGAAAATAGAAGATCGCGAATCCATAGAGAGCATATTCCGGGGTTGTTGCCTTGATCTGTTCACCGAAAACCTGGGGGATAATAAAAGCACCGTAGGCCGCAACTGCCGAAGTCCATCCTAGCACAGGTCCTGCCTGCTCCTTGTTGAAAATGATGGCAATAGAACGGAAAGTCGAGCCGTTACCGACGCCGGTGGCAGCAAACAGAATGATGAAGAGGATCAGAAACGGCACAAA
>JBPPMD010000168.1:0-3111 GCA_051305875.1 Desulfuromonadales bacterium
AGACCCGGGCGCGCCCCAGCTCCGGAGTGATCTTGATATGATCGATCTGGTCGGCCAGTGTCACGGGTAGCGTATTGAGGTTTTTCACCGTGAGGCTTGCCTGAACAGCGCCTTTACCCTGGTAAGCAACCTTTGCGACAATGGTTTCTCCGTCGCGCCGGGCTTCCAGGACCTTGACGTTGCCGCCGGTGAACTTAAGGTCTCCGGCCTTGATTTCCGGAAGTTTCACCCCTTCCAGGGTCAGAGTCGTGGTCTCTCCGGCAAGAAGAAAGGACGGTGTGACCTTGATGATCCGGGCCGGGCCGTCCGCGGGGTACCAGGTGCTCGTTGAGGTGCGGAAAGCGGGGGCCGGGAAATGATGCTGCCCCTTAATGATCCCATCCGCGAAGGAGTAGGCGCCCAGGGTCACGAAGTTGTTGTGGCGGGTTGCGGTGCGCAGGGCGTGTCCGCCGTACAGGACAGCCTCACCCTGGAAGTGCTCGCTGGTGCCGTCATCGAAGTTCAAAGCTCCCGCAACGGTATAGGAACCATTCTGGCCAGCCTTGATCGATGCGTGCCCGCGGTAGTTCCCCTTGCCGGGCTCATTGCCCAGGACAACCCAGGAGCCGGCAGGATTAGCCTGGGGCGCCACCCACGGCTTGTCGTAGGGAAGACTTGTGGCCAGGCTTGCCAGAATCGCAGCAGATTCCTCATACCACTTCATTTCACGCATCTGGCCGTCAATCGCCGGATCCATGTAGTAGTGGAAATCGCGGACCTTCGCCCAGGCCGACTCGGTCATGCGGTAGGATTTGATTTTTCCTGCGCTGTGGCATCTGACGCAGGTGGCAAAGAATTGTCCCTCCTGTTCGCCCTGAGGTATCTCCACCGTCTGCGGGTTGTTGTACAGGTTGAGGTAAGAGACCTTGTCCAATTCCTCGGGCGAGAGAATCTGCGTCTCACAGACCTCTTTCAGGAGAACGTCCCTCTCGCTTGCATTCAGATCCATATCGTACAGTCGAGCCATGCGGTCGATGATGACCCCCCACTCATCGGGAGTGGCTCGAATATCCTCCACCCGCGAGATCTTGCCATCTTTGACGGCGTGACAACCGGTGCACTTCTGGTAGACCAGAGATTCCTTGGAGAAGGCCATTGCCCCGGGGACGGCGGTCCCCAATAACAGGAGCATGCCGAGCAGAGTAAACAGTGTCTTGCGCATAAATGTGTCCCTTTCTTGATTTACGGTTTTTGTATAGGAATCAAAGCTTCATCAGAATGCATACGCAATCCGCAGCCAGATATCATCACCCTTGGTGTCGTTGGCTGAGCTGGTGTCATGGGTCCAACGCAGATTGGCACCGAGCGTTTCAGTAAACTGATAGTTAATGGAAGGACCGAGCTGGATGCGCTTTGCCTTGGTTCCCGGAACGGAGTCGCCATCCACTTCAGCTTCATCGCGATCCCAGTAGCCGCCGCCGTTAATGCCCAGTGAGAGTCGATCATTGACCTGGTAGGCCAGACTGGCTTCAACCTCGAACCGGTTAGGCGCCTGATAGTCATTATCCGGCTCCTCCTGGAAGTGATAGTAGTTGAGATTCATGTCGTAGACGAAGCTGCCGATCATCTTTGAGAAGGCCAGCTGGTGCTCAAAATACCAGGTGTTCTTACCCATATTAATCGCCTGATCGCTGTCCCATTCACCAGTAGGAGCAAAGACGTAGAGCCAATAGGAAAGATACGTGTTGGTTTCCGTATCAGCATGGAGGAAAACCGCCGGGCCAAAGATAACATCACCGAGACCTGAGGATTTTTCATTGAACAGCTTGGTCTCCTTGACTTCACCGAAAGGCACAATGACCTGCAAAGCCATGGGAATATTGGCCAGGTGGAAATACTTGAGCCCGCGCAGCACGCTGACCTTGGCCTCCAGGTCAATATCGATGTTGCCGTCGGAGGTGACGAATTCGTCGGCGGTATAGTAATTGCCGTAGAGCAGCCCGTAGTATCCGTCGGGAGCAAGGAAGTTGTCATAGGGATCGATCAGGATTGCGCCTGCCGTACTGACCCATAGAAAGGTTAGTCCCAGACATAAGGAAATTACTGTTTTTTTCATCGGGTAGATCCTCCTTTGTTAGCATAAAAGTTGGTGAGATTAACCATCACCTGTCAACATTCAAACATCGTTCCATTAATGTTCGACAACGCATCAACAGTGTATACCAAAATAGACAACATACCGGAGTACATGCATTTTATAATTCTCTAATCTAAAACATTGTTGTATTTTAATTGGGAATGGAAGCGCAGGTGAGGATTAAAAAGTGCATTGACGTCCCGGCCTTGCCGGGGCAAGCCGGACATTTATGTCCCACCCACAGAAAGCAGAGCAGAAATCGGGACAAAAATGTCTCAGACATTGCGAAACAGTGACGGGTCAAGACCAAGATTATGCAGCAGTCGACTCAGATGCCGCCGGTTGAGGCCGGCATGAACAGCCACCCGGGTAACATTGCCGCGATAATGACTCAGCAGTTCTTGAAAGTACTCAAATCCCGCCTCATCGAGTAACTTCTCCTTGAGATCGGCATAAGTCTCAGAGGGCAATGCCTGAACCGACATGCCGTGCAAATGCTGCGGCAAATGCACTGTATCGAGCTTTTCAGGGCTGTGGAACGTCATGATCTGCTCCAGCAGGTGAACCAGTTCGCGGACATTCCCCGGCCATGTGTACCCCTTCAGAAGCATCATGGCTTCTTTGGTAACCCCCTGAACCTGACGATTCAATTTGCGATTGAGACGGTCGAGGTAGTGATTCACCAGTAAAGGAATATCCTCTTGCCGCTCCCGCAGGGAAGGAGCATGGATTTCTATAACTTTAAGCCGGTAGTAAAGATCTTCACGAAATCCCCCCTCTCGAACCTCCCGCTCAAGATCCCGGTTTGTAGCGGCCACGATTCGGGCTTCGGTTGTCCGATGACGGTTTTCCCCCACCCTGGAGAAGGTTTTTTCCTGAAGGAACCGCAGGAGTTTTTTCTGCAGGACCAGAGGCACTTCTCCGAGTTCATCGAGAAAAACCGTGCCGTCGGCAGCCGCTTCGAAATAACCCGCCCGCTCTCGATGTGCGCCGGT
>JBPPMD010000204.1:0-6664 GCA_051305875.1 Desulfuromonadales bacterium
TACCTGTAAAACAACCACTTGTCACAGATATCTTTGGTCCAAGATTCTCTTCGTGCCTTTGTGTCCTGGTGGCGCTATACAATCTCTAAATGAATGGAAGATCATGCCAAAAAGAACTGATATCAAGAAAATCCTGATCGTCGGTGCCGGTCCGATCGTTATCGGTCAGGCGTGCGAATTTGACTATTCCGGCACTCAGGCCTGCAAGGCGCTCAAGGAAGAAGGATTCGAGGTCGTCCTGCTTAACTCGAACCCTGCTACGATCATGACCGACCCAGACTTCGCTCACCGCACCTACATTGAACCGGTGAATGCAGAGACCTTGGCGCGCATCATCGCCAAAGAGCGTCCGGATGCACTCTTGCCGACTCTCGGCGGGCAGACAGCCTTGAACTGTGCCGTGGCCGTCGCCAAGAACGGCACCCTTGAGAAGTACGGTGTTGAGCTGATCGGCGCCAAACTGCCTGCGATTGAAAAGGCAGAGGACCGCACGCTGTTTAAAGCGGCGATGAAAAACATAGGCATTGCCGTGCCGGAATCCGGACTCGCTCATAATCGCCAGGAGGCTATGGAGATCATTGAACAGATTGGTTTTCCTGTCATCATCCGTCCGTCGTTCACGCTCGGCGGTACCGGTGGCGGAATTGCCTATAACATGGAAGAATTCGAGCAGCTCGCCATGGCCGGGATCGACGCTTCGCCAACCAACGAAGTCCTGATTGAAGAATCGGTTATCGGCTGGAAAGAGTTCGAGCTTGAAGTCATGCGCGACACCGCAGACAACGTGGTGATCATCTGTTCGATAGAAAACCTCGACCCGATGGGCATTCACACCGGTGACTCGATTACCGTGGCCCCGGCGCAGACCTTGACCGACAAGGAATATCAACTGCTGCGTGATGCTTCTATCCGCATAATTCGTGAAATCGGCGTGGAAACAGGTGGTTCGAACATCCAGTTCGGCATCAATCCCGATGACGGCCGTATGGTGGTCATCGAAATGAACCCGCGCGTTTCACGCTCTTCAGCTCTGGCCTCAAAGGCGACCGGCTTCCCGATTGCCAAAATTGCCGCCAAACTTTCTGTCGGTTACACCCTCGATGAGATCCGCAACGACATCACGCGTGAGACTTACGCGTCTTTCGAACCGACAATCGACTACGTGGTTACCAAGATGCCGCGTTTTACTTTTGAGAAGTTTCCCCAGGCCGACGCCACGCTGACGACGCAGATGAAGTCGGTCGGCGAGGCGATGGCGATCGGGCGTACCTTTAAGGAAAGCCTGCAGAAAGCCATGCGCTCGCTGGAGATAGACTCGTGCGGTTTTGAGAGTCGCCTGTTTGATGATTCTCAGGAAAACCGGCGGGTCCTTGATGAGTCTGAACTGCGCGAATTGCAGGACAAGCTCAGCATCCCGAACTGGGAGCGGATCTGGTACGTTGCCGACGCGCTGCGGGCCGGCCTGTCCATCGACGAAATTTTCGCGCTGACATATATCGACCGCTGGTTTCTGCACAACATCGCCCAGATAGTCGCAATGGAAGAACGCCTGGTTAAAGCTGCCAGCCTCATGGAGCAGCCTGAGGGAGAAGTCTTCCGTTCGCTGTTGCGTGAGGCCAAACAGATGGGGTTTGCTGATCTGCGTCTGGCGCGACTCTGGGGGACCCGTGAGGAACGGGTTCGCGAACTGCGTCATCAGCTCGGTATCCGCCCGGTCTACAAACGGGTCGATACTTGCGGAGCCGAGTTCGAAGCTTTTACACCGTACCTCTATTCCAGCTATGAAGAGGAATGTGAAGCGGATCCTACGGATCGTCGCAAAATCATGATCCTCGGCGGTGGTCCGAATCGTATAGGTCAGGGGATCGAATTCGACTATTGCTGTGTGCATGGGGCGTTTGCGCTGGCTGAAGATGGCTATGAAACCATTATGGTCAACTGCAACCCGGAGACGGTTTCGACCGATTATGACACTTCTGATCGTCTCTATTTTGAACCGTTGACATTTGAAGATGTGCTTGAAATCGTCCATGTAGAAAAGCCGGAGGGCGTTATTGTCCAGTTCGGTGGTCAAACCCCGCTCAAATTGGCCGTTGCCCTGGAAAAGGCCGGCGTGCCGATTATCGGCACCTCTCCGGATGCCATAGATCGGGCTGAAGACCGGGAACGCTTTCAAGCCTTGCTGAACAAACTTGACCTGAAACAACCCGAAAACGGCATTGCCCGTTCCGTCTTTGAATCGGAAAAGATCGCCGATCGCGTAGGTTATCCGGTTGTGGTCCGGCCAAGCTATGTGCTTGGCGGCAGAGCCATGGAAATCGTTTACGATCAGCAACAGCTGCGCAACTACATGAAGTATGCCGTCGAGGCTTCGCCTGATCACCCGATCCTGATCGACAAGTTTCTCGAGCAGGCGATCGAAGTCGACGTCGATGCGCTCTCAGACCGCAAGCAGGTGGTGATTGGCGGAATCATGCAGCATATTGAGGAGGCTGGTATCCACTCAGGCGATTCGGCCTGCGTGCTGCCGACGTATTCACTGAAAAAACCGATCGTCGACGAGATCCGTCGCCAAACCGCTCTGCTGGCGCTTGAGCTGGGGGTTTGCGGCTTAATGAATATTCAGTTCGCCGTCAAGGATGATGAAATTTACCTTCTCGAAGTCAACCCGCGAGCGAGTCGAACCGTACCTTTCGTCTCCAAGGCAACCGGTCGGCCGCTGGCGAAGATCGCCGCGCGTATCATGGCCGGCAAAACGCTCAAGGAGCTGGGAATCGACAAAGAGATTATCCCGGAACATATCTCGATCAAAGAGTCGGTCTTCCCGTTTACCAAGTTCCCCGGGGTCGATAGTCTGCTCGGACCGGAGATGAAGTCGACCGGTGAGGTCATGGGAATCGATTTCGAGTTCGGCAAAGCCTTTGCCAAGGCGCAGCTCGGGGCGAATGTTCGTTTGCCGGCTTCCGGCCAGGTGTTTGTCAGCGTCAAGGAAGAGGACAAGGCGGCGATTGTTGAGCCAACACGCAAGCTGCGTGACGCCGGGTTTGAAATCGTAGCTACCACCGGCACGGCTGCTTTTCTGCGTGCCTATGGCATCGATGCAATGCCGATCAACAAAGTCAAGGAAGGGCGTCCGCATTGCGTCGACGCGATCAAGAACAACCAGATCACCCTGGTGTTCAATACCACCTTCGGCGTCCAGTCGATTATTGACTCTTTTTCCATCCGTCGTTCGGCGCTCATGCAGAATGTCGCATATTTCACAACTGTGGCCGGAATCCAGGCTGCAGCAGACGGGATCCTGGCCATGAAGCGGGAAAGTCTTGACGTTAGGCCGATACAGGAGTACTATCCCGCGAACGGGTAGGGTATACGCCGGTTGCATACACACCTTAAAACATTCATGTTCGGGCGGGTTTTCCCGCCCGAACAATTTTATTTTACAGTAAGGAAGAATGAGCTATGTCAGAAACCGTACCGATGACCCCGGAGGGACACCGAAGACTTCAGGAGGAATTGAAGCAACTGATTCGCGTTGAGCGCCCCAAGGTCATCCAGGATATTGCTGAAGCCCGGGCTCATGGCGATCTCTCGGAAAATGCTGAGTATGACGCCGCCAAGGAGAAGCAAGCGTTTGTCGAAGGGCGCATCTCTGAAATCAATGGCAAGATGGCTCGCGCACAAATTATTGATACTGCTGATATGGATTCCGATAAAATTGTTTTTGGTGCTACCGTCAAGCTGTTTGATGTCGAGTCGGAAAGCGAAGTGGTCTATCGGATTGTGGGCCAGGATGAAGCCAATATCAAACAGGGACTTATTTCCATCAACAGTCCTGTCGCCAAGGCCCTGATCGGACATCGCGTAGATGATGAAGTCCATATCAAGGTGCCGTCTGGTATGCGCATTTACGAAATTATCAATATTCAGTATATTTAGAACAGGAGAAACTCTTTTGGCCACGATAACTAAAGATATGACCTTCCACGAAGTGATGCGTAAGAGCCCTGAAGTTGCCAGAGTTCTCGGTTCTTTCAACCTTGGCTGCGTCGGATGCATGGGTGCCCAGCATGAAAGCCTTGAGCAGGGTGCCACGGCTCACGGCCTGGACGTTGAGGAACTTCTGACTGCTCTGAACGCAATCTTCGACTGATCCAAGCGTTCCTGCGTCAACTTACTATCGACCCAACGACTTCGGCAGACTCACAGGGTAGGGGTGATGACCAAGGCGTCTGCAGACCAATCCCGTCAACACCTGTCCACCCCGGTTGCTCACCTCAAGGGGGTGGGGCCACGTCTCGCCGAAAAACTCGCCAAGCTTAACATCCACACCGTAGAAGATCTTCTCTATACTTTGCCTCATCGTTACGAAGATCGTAGAGAGTTCAGGAAGATAGCGCATTTACGTGATAGTGTGCATGAGGTATTCTTCGGAGAGATTCTGGCCTGTGGAGAAGCCACTACATCGCGCAGTCGCCGTAAGCTGTTTGAGGTTGTGGTCAGCGATGGTACCGGGCAGATCGTACTCAAGTGGTTCCACTATCGCAAGGACTGGATGAATAAGCGCTTCGTTGTAGGACAGCGTGCGGTTTTTACCGGTGAAGTCAAACGCTACGGCGCAATCCGCGAAGTTCACCACCCCGACGTTGAATTTCTGGACTCCGATCAGTCGCTAGCCGACTTCCAAAGCTCCGACCCACTGGCTTTTGGCCGAATCCTGCCGGTTTATCCGCTCACGGAAGGCTTGACTCAGTACGCGGCCCGCAAAATATGGAAGCAAGCCGTCGATCTGTTTGTCCGCCATGTGCCGTCATGCCTGCCTGATTTCCTGGTGAAAAAACATGGACTGCTGCCTCTGGCCGATGCCTTGCAGCAGATTCACTGGCCTTCCAACGAAATCCATTTAGAGCAGCTTGAAGCAGGCCGGACCCCGGCACTCCATTCGTTGGTCTATGACGAGTTTTTCTTTCTTGAACTCGGCCTCGCACTGAAGCGCCGCGGAATTGTGATGGAACCGGGGATCACTTTTACCGTCAACCATAAATATACTAAACCGCTGGCTGCGTTGCTGCCGTATCGCCTGACCGGTGCCCAGCGGCGCGTGCTTGGTGAAATCAAACATGACCTGATGTCGGCACACCCGATGAACCGTTTGATTCAGGGCGATGTCGGGTGTGGTAAAACCATTGTTGCCATGATGACTGCGCTGGTTGCTATCGAAAATGATACGCAGGTTGCCGTTGTGGCGCCGACAGAAATCCTGGCCGAGCAGCATTATCTGCAGTTCCACGGTTGGCTCGAACAGCTTGGCTTGCAAGCTGCCCTGTTGCGCGGCAAGATGCCGGTTGCTGAGAAGCGGCAAGTTCTCGAAGAACTCAGGGCAGGGCAGGTCAACCTGGTTGTCGGCACTCATGCTGTACTGCAGGAAGGTGTGGAATTCCGCAAGTTAGGTCTTGGTATTATCGATGAGCAGCACCGCTTCGGCGTTCGCCAGCGTGCAGTGCTCAGGGAAAAGGGCACCCACCCGCATATTCTGGTAATGACCGCCACGCCCATTCCACGCACCCTGTCGCTGACTGTCTATGGTGATCTGGCCCTGTCGGTGATCGATGAAATGCCACCCGGACGTACTCCGGTCGAAACGATTGTCGCCTCCGATGCACAACGCGGTCGGGTGTATAACCGCGTGCGTCAGGAAATAGACAAGGGCCACCAGGCCTATATCGTCTACCCGCTGGTTGAAGAATCGGAAAAGAGCGATCTGCTGGCAGCGACTGAAGGCGCCGAAAAACTCAAGAATGACATCTTTCCTCAGGCACGACTCGGTCTGCTGCACGGACGTATGAAACCGGCGGAAAAAGAGGAGATCATGACCCGCTTCAAGAATCGCGAGATCGATATTCTGGTCGCCACAACGGTTATTGAGGTCGGTATCGATGTACCGAATGCCACGGTCATGCTGGTCGAGCATGCCGAGCGCTTCGGTCTGGCGCAGCTCCACCAGCTACGCGGCCGGGTTGGTCGTGGTGAGGCCGGTAGTGTTTGTATCCTGTTGAAATCATACAAGTGCAGTGAAGATGGTGAGAAACGACTTGAAGTCATGCGGTCCACCAACGATGGTTTCCGGATTGCCGAAGCCGACCTGGAGATCCGCGGTCCGGGCGAATTTCTCGGTACCCGCCAGAGCGGTTTACCGGACTTTCGCGTTGCCAATATTCTGCGCGACGGCCGTATCCTCGAAAATGCCCGCCAAGATGCTTTCTCCTATGCAGAAAGTAGCGAGTTCAGGCAATCGAAACAGATACAATCTGTTCTCAAAGAGCGTTGGGGTAGCCGACTTGAGCTGGCCAGTATCGGCTGATTCCTCTATGTTATCAAGTTGATCCAGTAATCACTCCTGACTACAAGCTTATTCGTCCGACCATGTCCGTATGGGGCAGTGGTTAAACTCACCTTGCTTTATCTCAATCGTCCTTTCATGTAATTCCTAAAATAAGATAAGAGTGTATACATCGCCCTACATGGTAGACATCTGCCTACGTTAGGGCCCGATGTCCGATGACAAGCCGATCCTCGATGCGTAGCATCATCCAGAATGGTTTTGCTCTTATGCGAAAAAGGAGGTTGACATGCGAGAAATGAAAAAAATTGTATTACTCCTGAT
>JBPPMD010000234.1:0-4476 GCA_051305875.1 Desulfuromonadales bacterium
ATCTACACCTTCTTCGGCAGCGATACGGGCAATCTCAAGAAAGTTGACCGAGTCGTGGTCCCAGCCGGAGCGAAACTTGATCGTCAGCGGCAGGGAAGTCGCGAGACGCACGGAGGTGATTATACGGGCAACCTTGGACGGCTCGCGAAGCAGGGCACTGCCTGCCCCCGAGCGAATGACTTTGCGAACCGGACAACCAAGGTTAAGATCAATTAGCTCGCCACAACCTTCAACCTGCTTGACCGCCTCAGCCAGGCGAGCAGGCTCTTCGCCGAATAACTGAATCCCCAGAGGGTGCTCTTCCGGTCTGGACTTCAGCAGCTCACGGGTTGCCTTGCCATTGAAAAAGAGCCCATTGGCGCTGATCATCTCTGTAAATACCAGCGCAGCGCCGTGACGCTTCATGATGAGACGATAGGGCAGGTCGGAGATACCCGCCATAGGTGCTGAAATGATAGGGTTTTCGAGTTTTAGGGTACCGATTTTCATGAATTGATTGCCTATTTTTTGTGCATATTAACATGGTGGGATAGTAAAGCAATTGAAAATTACAACCACTAACGAAAAAAGAAATCGCATACTGTATACAAAATCGGCTTGACAGTTCAGGGGTGACTTGTTAGAACGTTATTTGGAAGATGAGAAAGAGTAAAGAATAACAGACATGATTTGCTCTTGACAGTTTTCTATGTATTCTCCCACCGAATTAGCCTTTTTATTGGTGCGGGTTCTGCGCACCAGGGGTTGGGTTGCCGGCGGGATGATTTGTCATGTGACAGTTGTTGTTTGGTAATCAAGGGACAGTTTTACTCTGGTGGGCACCCTTACCCGCCACCATTCCATTTCCCAAAGGAGAGAGCGTATGTCAACACTGAAGGAAACCCTGCGTAAGAAAATCGACGAGCACCGCCCCCGCATCACCCGTCTGGTCAAGGAATGCAGCGATGTCAAACTGGGTGACGTGACCATCGGTCAGGCCATCGGCGGCGCCCGAGGCATCAAGTGCCTGGTCACCGATATCTCCTACCTCGACCCCTATGAAGGCATCCGCTTCCGCGGCAAAACCATTCCCGAAACCTTCGAAGCTCTGCCGAAAGTACCCGGTAGTGATTATCCGTATGTTGAAGGCTTCTGGTGGATGCTGATGACCGGCGACGTTCCGACCATGGAGCAGACACTGGAAGTGGTCGAGGACTGGAAGAAACGCTCGCATATTCCTCAGTACGTCATTGACGTATTGCGTGCCCTGCCGCGCGATTCCCATCCGATGGCCATGTTCTCCTCGGCAATTATTGCCATGCAGCGCGACTCGGTTTTTGCCAGCAACTATGCCGCCGGTAAATTCAACAAGATGACCTGCTGGGAAGACATGTATGAGGATTGCACCAACCTGATGTCCAAACTTGCCCCGATTGGTGCCTACATCTATCGCATCAAGTACATGGGTGACACCCACATCGCTGCAGATCCTGATCTCGACATGGGCGGAAACTTTGCCCGCATGATGGGCATCCCTGCTCCTTATGATGATGTTGCCCGCATGTACTTCATCCTCCACTCAGACCACGAGTCCGGCAATGTTTCCGCTCATACCACGCACCTGGTCGCTTCGGCCCTGTCCGATGCTTACTACGCCTATAGCGCCGGCATCAACGGCCTGGCTGGCCCGCTGCACGGACTTGCCAACGAAGAAGTGCTGCGCTGGACCCAGAATTTCATGGCCAAACTCGGCGGCGAAGTGCCGACCGAAGAAGGTCTCAAAAAAGCTCTGTGGGACACTCTTAACAGCGGTCAGGTTATCCCGGGTTACGGCCATGCCGTTCTGCGCAAAACCGATCCGCGCTACACCTCTCAGCGCGAATTCTGCATGAAGACTCCTGGGCTCAAGGATTATCCGCTGTTCCAGCTGGTCAAGATGATCTTCGAAGTGGCTCCGGACGTTCTGACCGAACACGGCAAAGCCAAGAACCCCTGGCCGAACGTCGATGCCCAGTCCGGCGTGATTCAGTGGTACTACGGCGTCACCCAGTACGAGTTCTACACCGTCCTGTTCGGGATCGGCCGTGCTCTCGGCTGCCTCGCCAACATCACCTGGGACCGTGCTCTCGGTTACGGTATTGAGCGTCCGAAGTCGGTTACTACGGATATGCTCGAAGAAGCTGCCGGCATCTAAATCGACAGTACACAGTACATATGCATGCAGAAAGGGGTGCCATGGCGGCACCCCTTTTTTATGTTTATTCAGCGTTTGTTGATATCACTCCCAGAGACTTTTCTGGGTATAAGGTGACCCTTCGCTTGTCCAGAATTCTCCATGCACATAACGGAAACCGACATCGAGTTTTGCCAATGCCCGCATATCCTGGCCGCTTAACTCAAGTTCTGCCGCCTGAAAGTTCTCGGCCAGGCGCTCAGGGTTGACCGACTTGGGGATCACGGCGGTGCCACGCTCGATCGCCCAACGAAGCAGAACCTGTGCAGGGCTGTAGCCATGTGTTTGTGCAATTCGTGTCACTGTAGGGTTCTCGAGCAGGCTCAATTCGTTTGCTTTTTTCATGACGTCAGGTCGGTCCCCCGAACCTAGCGGCGAGTATGCAGTCAAGTGGATGTTGTGTTCCCGGCAGTAGGTCAGCATCTTCTCCTGTTGCAGATAAGGATGCAGCTCGATCTGGTTCATTTCCGGCATGAGTGTCGCGATGCTGCGGATCGAATCAATGTTCCTGATGCTGAAGTTGGACACGCCGATGTGTTTCGTCAGCCCCTGCTGGACACACGACTCCATGCCGGACCATGTTTCTGCAAGCGGCATCTCCTCCAGACTGAAGAAGTCGCCACTTTTTTTGGGGAAAACGACTTCCGGCTTGAGGGCGACCGGCCAGTGAATCAGATAGAGATCCAGGTAATCCAGACGGAGGTCTTGCAAGGTTTTCTTTAGAGCTTCGACGGTCTGCTCTCTGGCGTGGGCATTATTCCAGAGCTTTGAGGTGATCCACAGCTCCTCACGTTTAACCTCTCCTGCCTGCATGGCCTCCATGAGCGCTTTGCCGATTTCCGCTTCGTTACCGTAGATGGCTGCACAATCGATATGCCGGTAGCCGATCCTGATTGCATTCCGAACCGCCTTGCCGACCTCTCCCGGTTCGGACTTCCAGGTGCCCAGACCGAGGATCGGCAGTTGGTCATTGTCGGCGAATGCCAGTTTTTGCATGGTGTTAACCTCCTGTTGGATGTGATGGCTTGCTGCTGCTTTCAGATCGAAAACTGTGCATGTGTTGTCCAGAGTTTCCGGATGGAAACGAGTTAGGCTTCAAAGTGTAGCAGGATTTGCAGGCGACGCCACGATCGTTAATCATTGCAGTCATAGCGGATCGGGCGATACGAATCGGATGACAGTTTCATCAATTGTGTGATCGCCGCTGCAACAGGTATACTGTCATCAACGCACTTAATCAGGCAGGTAAGAGCTTCCTTTTTCTGTGTCGAGGAAGGTGGTAACCGATGGCCAATCCAGACATTAACAATAATATCTCCCTTTTGCAGTTCGACCAGCCATGGGAGCTGACAACCTTTGATGAGCATGACGATTTGGCTCGCTGGGCAACTTTTGACGAACTCTTGCTTGACCATGTAATCAAAGGGAAAAGCGGTCCCTGCTTCTGCATCAATCGTGCTCCCCGGTGCCTGGTGACGACGGTAAGGGAGTCCCGAATGACCAATTTTAAGGAGTCCTGCCGGGAATTGGCCGAACAAGGATGGCCGGTCATTGTTCGATGTACCGGAGGCAGCTGTGTTCCGCAGGGCCCCGGAGTCATCAACTTTTCAATAGTCCACCCGAAGGTCCGCGGCTGGTACCTGGAAAATGGCTACAAATTGCTCTGTGACTTTCTGACACACTTTCTGGCAAGCTACGGTCTTACCGCGATCACTGGCGAGAGCCCCGGCTCTTTTTGCGATGGCCGGTATAACCTGCAGGTCGGGGGACAGAAGCTGGTGGGGACTGCCCAGCGTTGGGCTGGCGGCAGCCGGAAACATGCGGCGGTACTTGCACATGCCTGTTTACTGGTGGACATGGATATTGTTGAAGCGACCGAAAAGGTCAATACTTTCTATCGTCTTTGTGGCAATCCACAACAGTTCTCCGCAGAGTCCTGCACCACCTTGCGTAATTGCCTTGAGGGATCAATACAGCAATCATCAGCCGAATTTGTGTCAGATGTTGAACGGCGCCTGACGTCTATGGCCAGGGACTATTTCAATCCTCCGGGGAGTGTGTCGGACTGTTTGGCCCCTACTTGATTACAGACCTGGTTGGCCGTTGTCCATCAAGAGGTGATGCGTAAATCTTCCGAATCTGCCTGAGTTGATTAAGGCAAACATCTGCAGAAGCCGGAAAAGCAGTCGGCCAGCATTCCTCCCCAGGGTGGTTATGGAACGGTTATGGAACAGTCACGCATCGCTTGCCGCAGTGTTGAAGCG
>JBPPMD010000243.1:0-12860 GCA_051305875.1 Desulfuromonadales bacterium
GCAATGGGGTGGCCACTGGCGGCGGCTGTGGTGAGCAAGATTCTGCTGCCATGGAACACCGAAGCCGGTTACGGAGCCGTGGCCTGGGACGGTACCCTGCTGCTCAACCGTGAACTTCTGCCCCGGCTTGGCCTGAGTGACGAGGAAATCGAGGCGGGGGTCGCCGCCACTCGAGACAAGGTTGCCGAGCGGGTGCGACGTTTGATGGGTACGGGTGAGCTTCCGGAATTGGCCGGGCGCAGTGCGATCCTGGTGGATGACGGGCTGGCCTCCGGTTTCACCATGCTCACAGCCGTGGCGGCACTGAAAAAAGCATCCCCCGGCCGCATCGTCGTTGCCGTCCCGACCGGTCACGTCGAGGCCGCCCGGAATCTGGCCGCAAGCGTGGACAGCGTGCTGTGCGCCAACCTGCGCAGCACATACCCGTTCGCTGTCGCTGCCGCTTACCGGCACTGGCGGGATGTGACCGAGCAGGAAGCTCTGAACCTGCTGCGCAAAGTCAGGAGCAGACCGTTTGTCTAGCCGTAGCTAAGCAGCTGAAATCGGAACGTAGCTGACGCGGCAAAGAACAAGCAAGGTGCGAAAGATTATGGGTTGCAGGGTACTAGGTTTCGTGTCTGGCCATCAGCTGCTCGCGCAGATCGTGGAGTCCGGGGCTGATCGACACCTTGTAGATGTGCGGGTTGTACAGACGCAGGGTGCCCTCAGGAAGGCGACGCAGCTGGTCGGCACAGCGATCGGCACTGGTTTCGAGATCGGCCAGGGCGGTGACGACTCCTCCATTCTCCATGACCACAGTGCGCACTTCTTCATAGCTGATCCTTGCTGCCAATTTTTTACGCCGGGACGGATTGGTCGGGTCATAAACCGTAACCCCGGGTTCCAGTCGTTCCTCTTCCCGGCAGATGACGTCCTGGAGAAAGCCGCCGCTGCTATTCATCAGCCGCAGCAGCTGCTTGCGGTCGGGAAGGGTGGCCTTGGCGCTGTCCTGGGTCACTTTGAGGCGGGGTTCGCCGTTATAACGTACCAGCTTGTAGACACCTCCCAACGCGCCGCCGCCTTCGCCGCCG
Organism: Desulfuromonadales bacterium; assembly: GCA_051305875.1. GTDB lineage: Bacteria > Desulfobacterota > Desulfuromonadia > Desulfuromonadales > BM103 > M0040. Next base: position 1,071 of record JBPPMD010000243.1, read on the forward strand.
GCAGTGACCAGCTCGGTTCCCACCCCGTAGATGTCAATCATGCCTCCCTCACTGCGAATCGACTGAATCACATATTCATCCAACTCGTTCGAAGCGACGATCTTGACCTCGGGAAAGCCCGCTTCGTCGAACATCCGCCGCGTTTCCCGACTCAGGTAGGCAAGGTCCCCCGAGTCGAGTCGGACTCCTCGCATTTCATGCCCTGCCTCGCGCAGTTCTCTGGCGACGGTGATGGCGTTGGGAATGCCGGTTTTCAGGGTGTCGTAGGTATCCACCAGCAGGATGACATCGTCGGGAAAGACTTTGGCGTAGGCCCTGAAAGCTTCGAGTTCGTCTTCGAAGGCCATGACCCAACTGTGGGCATGGGTGCCCCTGGTCGGGATGCCGTAGACCTGGCCGGCCCAGGTATTGCTGGTGCTGCGCACACCGCCGATGTAAGCGGCCCGGGACACGCCGAGGCCGCCATCAGGGCCGTGGGCCCGGCGAAGGCCGAATTCGACCACAACGCCGTCGCCTGCGGCTTGCTGGATGCGCGCTGCCTTGGTGGCGATTAGTGTCTGGAAGTTGATGATGTTGAGCAGGGCTGTTTCTACCAGCTGGGCCTCGGCCAGGTTGCCCTCGACGGTGACCAGCGGTTCGTTGGCAAACACCGCCGTTCCTTCTGCAGGTGCGGTGATTTTGCAGCGGAAGCTGAATTCGCGCAGATATTCCAGGAAACGCGGCCGGAAAATGCCGAGGCTCTTCAGATAGGTCAGATCCACTTCGGTGAAACGCAGCTGCTCCAGGTAGCGCAGCGCCGGCTCCAGCCCGGCAAAAACTGCATAGCTGCCCTTGAAGGGATTTTTGCGAAAGAACAGGTCAAAACTGGCCGGTTTCTCGTGCATGTCGTGCTCGAGGTAGCCGGCCAGCATGGTCAGTTCGTAGAGATCGGTCATCAGGGCCGAATAGCGCATACGTCCTCCTGCTCTGGAGTTTTGCTGTCAGTATAGCAGGAGGGTCTGGATTGAAAAGAAGCCGCGGTGGCGGATTCCTGGCATTTGGCGGCCGTCTGTCAAACCTTTCGCGTGTTGTTGAACCAATCCATTGAAACATGGTTGTGAGCTGTTAAAGTTGAAATGAGATGCAATACTAATAAACAATCGCATATTGCTGGCCTTGCTGACCCGCCAAATTCCTGCGCAATCTTGCGAAATCCACTAGATTACAGGGTACTGGTCAGGCTCTCGGATGACGGCTGGCAGGATGAACAAACGTCAACTGCCGTTGACCGAGCCGGGCAGGAAACTTTTATGCTGAAGAGATGGATTCCGTGGAATTATCTGGTTAAACACGCGGCGCGCCGCTACGACATGATCGACCCACTGACTTTCCTGGCCAGGCTGCGGCGCTTTGCACAGCCGAGTGAATTTCAGGAACCGATCGAACTGCTGCGCGCAGGTCTCCTGTTCCATGCCCGAGGGCTGGTCAATACGCGGGCGATTCAATATAATCTCGACTGGGTATGGCCCTTCTGGGTCGTGAAACAGTTTGATCCCCGGGACCCTTCTTTTATTCCCAGGGCCTTTTCCTTCAGTCATATCAACCTGACCCACCGCAACTGGACATCGGTCGGCTGTCCCGATGTGCCACTCTATCCAATCGTCGACCCGCGCGGACTGGTGACGCCGCTGTTCGATGGCTGGTCACTCGATGCCTGGCTGTTGACTGCCGATGGCCAACGGATGTTCCCCTCCAGACTCCCAGAGGTCACCCAGGCGTGGCTGTTCGATCATGGTCTGACAGTGGAGACCCGTTGCCGGCAGGACGAACTCGACCTGACCGGACGGGTCTGGCTCGACTACTGCGAAGACAACGGCTGGCAGATGCGCTGGCGTCTGCAGGTGACCGGACCGCCGGGAGTGGTCCTGGTGATCAGTCTGCGGCCCTATAACCCCGAGGGCATACAGTTCGTAGAATCGGCACAGTTCGATACCGCCCGGCACACTCTCCTGGTCAATGACGAAACCAGGGTGCGGTTTTCCCGCCAACCGCAATTCACGCTTTTTGACAATTATAAACAGGGAGATGTCAGTCGGCGACTTGATGAAACAGCCCAGGAGACTGCTGCCACCTGTGACGTCGGCATGGCAACTGCAGCGCTTGGCTTTAAAGTCGATGACGGCGCCAACGTGACCCTCGATATCCAGGTCGACCTGCAGGATCAACTCAAACACGAGCGTGACCCCATAGCACACGGTCCGGGTCGCAGCTGGGCACAGACGCTGGCCGGGACAGCCGCGTTGGAGATTCCGGATCAACGCATGCGTTTTCTCTATGATGCCGCGGTGCGCACTCTTGTTCTGCTGTCCCCCGGGGACATTGTGCCGGGGCCATACACCTACAACCGCTTCTGGTTCCGCGACGCGTGTCTGATGGCTCATGCCATGCTGTGCGCTGGTCTGCTGGATCGTACGGCAAGATGTCTCGAGCGTTTCCCCGGTCTGCAGAAACACTCGGGGTATTTTCTCAGTCAGGAGGGGGAATGGGACTCCAATGGACAGGTCCTCTGGATTTTTGAGCGGTTCCTGCAGTTGAGCGGCCGGCCGTTGCCCCAGGTATGGCAGAAAGCGATCTGGAAAGGTGCCGAATGGATTCTCGCAAAACGTATTGATGACCAGCATAAGTCGCCGCACGCCGGCTTGCTGCCGCCGGGGTTCAGCGCCGAGCACTTCGGAGCCAATGACTACTACTACTGGGATGATTTCTGGGGCGTCGCCGGCCTGCGGGCCGCCTCCGAGCTGGCGAAGCGTGCGGATCAGGAGGACCGGGCCAAAAAATACGCGGTCGCGGCCGCGGATTTTGCCGATGCCATCTGGCGAAGCATTGCCCAGATTCCCGAGCAGCGCAGTCTGGGAGCGATTCCCGCGTCTCCGTACCGGCGCCTCGATTCCGGAGCCATCGGTTGCCTCGCTGCCGATTACCCTCTGCAGCTGGTTGCGCCGGGAGATCCAAGGGTGGAAAGGACCGCCGCCTTTCTGTATGACGACTGTTTTCTGGACGGAGCTTTTTTCCAGGACATGATCCATTCCGGCATCAATCCGTACCTGACGCTGAGTGTTGCCCAGACTTTTCTGCGTGGTGGTGACATGCGTTTCCGGAAGATGGTCAGACGCGTGGCGGAGCTGGCTACGGACACCGGACAGTGGCCGGAGGCGATTCATCCCTTTACCGGCGGCGGCTGCATGGGTGACGGGCAGCACGGTTGGGCCGCAGCCGAATGGGTGATGATGCTGCGCAACATGTTCGTTCGTGAAGACGATGGTGGCCTGATCCTCGGTTCGGGGGTTTTCCCTGAATGGCTGCAGAGCAGGGAAACCTTGCGTTTCGGGCCGACGCCGACCCCTTGGGGTCCGTTTACGCTGCGACTGGCTAAATCTGAAGGTGATCTCCTGCTGGAATTCGACGCCGAGTGGCGAGACGAAGCTCCCCGCCTTGAAGCCAGGCTGCCGGGATATCGTCGGCAAGCGATCGAGCCGACCGGAAAACCGCAGCGGATAATCCCGGAGGACTGAATGAACGTCTGCATGTTCACAAATACGTTCCGGCCGCATGTCGGTGGTGTGGCGAATTCCGTTGCAGCATTTGCGGAAGACCTGCGTCGCCGCGGACATCAAGTTCTGGTCGTGGCTCCGACCTTTCCCGGTCTGGTTTCCGCGGAGGAAAACCCGGACCAGGTGGTCCGGGTGCCGGCCATCCAGAATTTCAATGGCAGCGATTTTTCGGTGAGACTGCTGTTGCCGGGACGGTTCAGCCACCAGCTCGATCGATTTGGTCCGGACATCATTCACAGCCACCATCCCTTCCTGCTCGGTGATGCGGCCATGCGTGCCGCCCGTTATCGCGGCTTGCCTGTGGTGTTCACTCATCACACACTCTACGAACGCTATACACACTATGTTCCGTTCAATTCACCGGTCATGCAACGTTTCGTGATCGAACTCGCCACCCGCTTTGCCAATCTCTGCCGGGTTGTCATCGCCCCAAGTGAAAGCATCGCCGCACTGCTGGTGCAACGAGGGGTGACGACCCCCTGCCGAATTGTCCCTACCGGCGTCGATACGGAATTTTTCGCTCATGGCAGAAGACAGCTATTCCGGGAAGCACATAATATCGATCCTGCTGCGCTGGTACTGGGACATCTTGGCCGACTGGCTCCGGAAAAGAACCTGGCTTATCTGACTGAAGCGGTTGGACTGGCCTGCCACAAGTTGAAGGATGCAATTTTTATGGTGGCCGGCGAGGGACGCTCAAGTGCACAGATACGTAACGATTTCGCGGCTGCGGGTCTGGGCGACCGCCTGATTATGTTTGGTGAGTTAAAGGGCGACGAACTTGCTGACTACTACGCGGCAATGGATCTGTTCGTGTTCTCTTCGACGTCCGAGACACAGGGAATGGTGCTTGCCGAGGCCATGGCAGCCGGCCGACCGGTGATAGCGCTCGATGCACCGGGGGCACGAGAGGTTGTCAACGACGGAAGCAATGGGCGTCTGTTGCCGCAATCGGCAAGCATTGACGATTTTGCCGCAGCCATTACCGCTGCCGCCGCCGACCGGGATGCCTTAAACGTCTGGCAGGAACAGGCTCTGCAGACGGCAATGCGTTTTTCTCGTCAGACCAGCGCAAAACGCCTCGAAGACGTGTACCGGGAAGCCCTCGAGCCGAGCAAGGAAAGGCCGGCCGCCGGACTCGATGCCTGGGATGCCTTGCTGGAATCCGTTCATGCTGAATGGGACCTGGTCAGCTCAAAAGTCGGGGCGGTTATTGATGCTGTCGGACACCATGCACATGATGAGGAGCGGGCATGAGTAGCTCCTGCTCTCAGCCTTCAGTCAGGAAATGTTCTTCATAAGCATCTTCGAGACTCTGCAGGTGCCGCGTCTGGCTATCGCCAAGGATTGTGAAGAGCTTGGCCATCGGCGCGCCGCTGCATTGTTCTGCCATATTGCGGTAGAACTGAAGGGCGTCTTTTGACAGCGCAATCGCATAGGCAAGCGCTTTGCGGTTGTCGGCATCCGCGGTGATCCGGTGGCTGTCGCAGCAGCGGATATTGAGATTCATGGTCGGCACCGGTCCGTGCGAGGTCTCCCCCTCGAAGCCCCCGTTAAGTGCGGCAAGCTCAAGCTGGTTTTTGATGTCGAGGCGGACCATGGCGGCATCCATGAGGATCTCGTGCGCCGCATGGTCCTTGACGATGCGGATCGCGTTGAGAAAGCTGTGGTAAACCCGTGCCTCCAATTCGATAGCGGCATCGCATGCGGCATCAAAGGTAAAGCAGGCGCTGGCATGGTTATCCATGGCGGGTATCCTTTCATTCAAGACATGGTAAGCGTTCATGAATTCAGATAACTTTAACACGCGCATGGCCGCTGTCTATGGTTTTAACCGGCACACCGGGCAAGAGCAAAGCGACGGAGGTCAGGCGTTTATAGACTGCAAGAGTGATAAGCTTTGCGAGGTAAAAAGGCGGTATCCATAACTGGATGCCGCCTTTTTGGGGTTAACGTAATGTGCGTTTTTTGCATCAGCGAACAAAGTGTGTATAGGTTTTGGCTTCTTTCTCTGGCGGGACAACCGCGCCACTCCCGTTTTCCACCAGTTTCATCAGCCACGCCATGTTCTTTCCCAGCACCCGCATGATCTGTACTCCCTCAGCATCTTGCGTCGCTTCTCCCGGCCGGGTCCCATGTATTACATTCCAGTAGTTGGACGTAGGCATCAACATTTCTGAGTAACACAAAAAATTATTCAGTTGGTTAAAAGTCGGCAAGCCGCCTGAACGTCGGACTGCTACCACCGAGGTGCCGACTTTGTGTCGCATCATGCTGCCATTGACGCCGCTTACATAAAAGGCCCGGTCCAGAAACGATTTCATGGTTCCCCCCATGGCCGCGTAATGTACAGGAGAGCCGAGAATGATCCCATCCGCATGCTTCATTTGCTGAATCCATTCATTGACCTCATCACCGGGGAGCACGCACTGTTCATTTTTATTTTTTATGCACTGGCCGCATGCGGTACAGCCTCTGATCGCTTTGTTGCCGACATGAATAATCTCAGTTGCAATGCCCTCTTTTTCAAGTTCATCGGTCACCATTTTGATAGCGTGAAAGGTGTTGCCTTCCTTGTTCGGACTGCCGTTAAACGCCAATGCTTTCATAGCTCATTTCTCCTGTTTCTTGAGTAACATTCAATGGCTCATTTACTTTCCATGATGAGGTAGTCCTGCAATAATTAAATACCGATATAGCGCTCAATTCACCGGCGACATCTCCCGGTTACGCTGCCAGCGGCATGATGCAACCGATAGCTCATCAAACGAACTGACTCATCCGTAAAAGCGCTAATCCCTTTATATGGGTGGCAAACTCAAGTCGATCTCATCACGGTGGCCCAGGCCAACCGCGTTATCGATGAAATACAGACGCCTCGGGACAACCTTGTACCAGCGCACCTTGGCCAGGGCGTTGATTATTGCCGCAGGAGCCTGGGCCAGTTTGCCGACGATGGGAAACTTTTGACCGTAGAGCCTGCGGGCCAGTCTTTCCTCTTCACCTGAGAGCTCACTGACAACCCCTTCGATCTGCACCCCCTTGATCTCCAGCCAGTCAGCGTAGTCTTCCTGTATCGTCAGTGCCACACGCGGGTTTTTGGCCAGGTGCAGGCAGTGCCGGCTCGTTGGTGAAGAAAGAAAATACAGGGTGTAGCCAGCATTGACATAGAAAACCGCTGCCGCCCAAAGATCCTCGCCGCTGTGGGTGGCCAGTGTAGCGACCTGATGATCACGGAGGTAAGCCTGCACGCGTTCGCTCATGGAATTATCATTTCTTGTTGCGTCCACGATATGTATGCGGCCCACGCCTCACACGGTCAGCAGGCAGAAACCTGTTGCTGCCAGCAAAGGCCGGCTGCAATTGTCGCGTCATGTTTCATTTCGGGTAAGTCGCAAAAACCGTGGTTCTGCCCAACTTGTCAAAAGAAATCACTTCGAAGGGCTCCGACGCACCATCCGCCATTTCCATGCCTGGCGATCCTGCCGGCATACCTGGGACACTCAATCCAAGAATGTCCGGTCTCTCCTTGAGCAGTCGTTTGACTTCCTCAACAGGTACATGACCTTCAATTATATAGCCATCAACGATGGCTGTATGGCAAGACTGGAGATTGTCTGGAATGTTGTATCGGACTTTAATCTCAGCGACCTTCTTAGTGTCTACTGCTTCGATAATCAAGCCAGCATCTTCCAGATGTTTGATCCAGCCGCCGCAGCAGCCTCAGCCAGGCGATTTATAAACTTTGGCTATCGTCGGTTGGCTCTGGTCCCCTGCCATTGGCTGTGCTGCAAAAAACAAGGCCAAGCCTGTTGCCAGAACAGGCATCAATAAAATCCGGAACATGACTGCCCCCTTTCGCTTGAATGTGTACGTTGCGCACTGTCTCGGCAATGAATCTTCGCAACTGTTTATTGTATTATTGTAAATTTCCATGCCGCTCATCACAAAGCCTGCTGTGGTGGTCAGCAGGCTTTGAGCTTAAGCAAACATCCTGCTGTTTCTGTCAGTTTACTTGAAAACCGTGATTAAAGGCAAAGCTCAATACCGCAGAGGCTCATGCAAAAGTCGAAGGTGACCGGACGTGCCAGAGGCATTGAACGCGAAAGCCCCTCCGCCGGTCAGGCCGTGGGGCTATACTATCCTGGGACATAATATGAAAAAGTGGTCAGGATATGACTGGAATTGAACCTGCGAGCTCCTGCTCGCAAATTCTGCGCAGTGGCGAAGGACGTTATGTTATCCATCCCTGGAGGCTTATCCGAAATCAAGATCTTCATTGAAACGGAACAAAAGAAAGGCGGCCAAATGACCGCCCGATTCTTTCTTGGCATTTCTGAAGAGGGCTAAAGGCAGCAGGCTTCGAGCGCCTGTTCTTCGTTCCACCGTTCAATTGATTCTTCAAGTGAGTCGGTGATCGCCATTTTTTCGCAATTCTCCTTAGAGCAATAGATTCCCCAATGGCTGTGCGGGGCATAGCCGCTCGGACCGAAAATCTTAGCCTGCCCGCCGCAGCGGCAAGGAACGGCAATATTGTAATGATGTGCTTCCATGGTGTGGGCTCCTTTCAAAAGGTTGAAAATGTAATCACAGCGGCTGGGTACCTTGTTTGTGATTTTATTCTTTATGTAACACAAACAACGTTCAGTTCAAGCCGTTTTTTTTGAAAAGTTTAATTGAAACGGTGGTTTGAATCTAAAACCTTGTCCAGGGTGGATTTATCAAGACCAATGTTTGAGGGCTAGAATCAAATTGCTGAATTTGTTGAATTATTACTGCTGAGCAATTCTTGCATTACAATGTGGTGCAGGTTGAGCAGTAGATACTTTTGCGATTTATTTTAACAGGCATGATTTTAGACTGGTGTTCTCCACGACAGAACAATGCCTTGAAACACTATCAATATCTTCGTGTCAGGATAGTTTTTGCCGCACCTGCAGCCATGAAGTCACCACGAAATAAACACGTCTAATGATGTTATTATTGGATGCCATTGTTGTCGCTTCATAGAACGCACATTTCAAATATGGGAATAGTCCATGTGTTGCCGAATACGGCACAACATGCTATCTCCGTAGTGCTGTATCGGCTATAAATAGCTGCTGAACATCAAGCTCAGTCCCATATAATCATAGGAGAAACCGATGGCTATCACAGGCAACCCGAAAAAATTAGCGCAAGATATTGCCGATGGCTTTGTCAGCCTGTCACCACCGGCACTGAAAAGATATTCTCCGGCGGATCTGAAGATGATTCTGACAAACTTAGGCATTGTGCAACGGGAGATTCGAGCGCTTCAAGTGGTGCAGGATGATGTGGTGCAGCTTAAGGCGAAAAATATGCGTCTGACGCGGTTGAGTCAGGCAGAGGTTGTGCTGCGCAGCTTCTGTAAGAAGTACCGGATTCAGATTTAGGAGGCAGCCGGTTCATGGAGAGTCCGACAGCCTCCTGGTCCTCTTGCTTGAATGACGCGTAATAAACGCACCTATAAACCGTTTGGTCATGAGGTCGTGTAATGAGAATGATGGCGATACTTCTCGGGTCTGCTGCTTTTGTCTATTTTGTGACGGGGATCAAGGGCAGGTTTACGAAGAGAAAGAGGTTTTACTTTGCACTGGGGACTTACGTTCTGGTGTATCTGATAACTATGATTCTGGTTTTTCTCGACGGGACTCCCTGATTACTACAATCCTTGATCGGTAAACGTCAAGAAGGTGAGATCGTTGCGTTTCTGAGACTGCTCATTGCCAGGATTGATGTCTCTGACTACCAGTGACTAGGTTAGCTGAACCTTTTGACTGGAAATGAAAAAAACTCACCACGGTATGGGATGCCAGTTTGTCGTTTTACATGCCGATGATTCTGGGCTACCATATTTTTATTGGATTTAGCTTTGAGAGGGATCAGAAATGAGCGAAGAATACGAAGTGAAATACTCTCCTCTGTGCCAAATAGTTGAGCGTGACGGCAAAGAGGTTGAAGTCATGATTTACGAGGATGGAGACGGTGGTTGGATCCTTGAAGTTGTCGATGAACACGGCAACTCAACGGTTTGGGATGCCCCTTTCGATACTGATCAAGAGGCTCTTGATGTGGTGATGGAATGTATCGAGGATGAAGGTATCGATTCTTTGATAGGAGAGCCTCCTTCTCTGCACTAGCCGCCCACAGCCCTATCGTTCAACTAAAAGCTGTTTTTTGCCTTAGAAGTCGTGAATAACAAGGGAGATCATTCCTTTCTGGGAGCCGTATTTTGAATCGGCAATCTAAAACTAAACACACTGCCCTTGCCAAGCTCACTATGGACACTAATTCTTCCCCCCAGAAGCTCAGCTAACCCCTTTGAAATAGCCAAACCTAAACCTACTCCGCCATGCTTGCGAGTCGAAGAACTATCTACCTGTTTGAAAGATTCGAAAATCTCTTCCACCTTGTCCTCGGAGATTCCGATACCAGTATCGCGCACGCTAAATTCCAGGAAATCACCGTAGCTTTCGACCTTTACCGTGACCTCACCTTTATCGGTAAACTTAATCGCATTGCCAATGAGGTTTAGAATTATTTGCCCAAGCCTATACGGATCACCTGATTTTTCCTCAGGGACTGAGGGAGCCACTTCAAGTCTTAAAATGAGACCTTTTTTCTGTGCTCTCTCTTTCATCATCTCGACGGCTTCTCTTAAACACTCTCTTAAATTAAATACTTCATCATTTATTTCCATGTGATGGGCTTCAATCATTGAATGATCGAGAACCTCGTTTAACAGATTGTAAAGACGCTTAGATGACAAGTTAGCCAAGTCGATGACTTCTCTACATTTAGGGTCTTTTTCAATTTCTAAAAGATGCTCTATAGCCCCCATAAAAACAGTCATTGGAGTCCGGACTTCATGACTGACGGCAGCCAGAAACTCGTCCTTGGCAACACTTGCCTGCTCTGCCAGCTTTTTCGATTCGATCAAGTCAGCCTGTGTTTTTTTCCGTTCGGTAATATCATGAAAGGTTACAACCGACCCAACGACATTCTCATCCTTAAATATTGGGAAAGCCGAGTATTCTGCGTCAAAGTAACTCCCATTCTTTCGCCAAAAAATTTCATCATCAACATGAACTCCTTGGCCTTCTCTAAAAGCCATGTAAATCTGACATTCCTCCTCGAGGTATATTGTGCGATCACGCCGGTGATGGTGAATCAGCTTGTGCATGTTTTTCCCAAGAAGCTCGGTTTCCCCCACATAACCCAACAACTCTACACAAGCGGGGTTACAGAAAGTACAATTTCCATTTGTGCCGACACCGTAAATGGCCTCAGCCGTAGAATTAAGCAACAGTCGAAACTTTTCTTCACTCTCCCGAAGATGTTCCTCCACTCGCTTGCGCTTGATGATGTTGAGTGTAAGGAAAAGAGCCAAAAGGGTTAAGGCTACGATGACCCCTCCAACAGCCAGAACCAACCTCTTATTCCGGTGGTAGTATGACTCGGGCTTATTAACAATAATACTCCCAGGAGGCAGTTGTTCGATGTCGATCCCTAATTTACGCAGGACCGGGTAGTCGAACATGAAGCTGTTGATCCCCTCAAGCACAACGGGGATGTTTTCCGTAGCCTCCCCCCGCAGAATGCTCAGCCCCATGGTGGCTGCGGTTCTCCCGTGGTCCAGTCCCCTTGTCAGTTTGCCGCCGACGATCCCTCTGCCGAGATAAAATTCCCATACCCCGTACATGGGGGCCTTGCTATGCGGTGCGATCTGTCTAATGGCTTCCTTGTAGGTAAAAGTCCGCCCGGCACTATCACGATTGAAAGAAAGGAGCAACACCAGGCTCTTGGGCGGCAGGGCTTGGAGCTCCCCTTGCAGCGCCTCCATGCTCAGTGCTTCAAGGAAATTAAATTCAATCCTTTCGCTGAACCGGGGGATGATTTCCTTTACGACCTGTTTGTTGGCTTGGCCCGTCGTGGTGGTGTCGTTGACCACGAAAATTCGTTCGGTTTCGGAATGAAGATGAAGGGCGGCTTCCAGAGTGCCGAGAATATCCATGCCCTCGACGATGCCGGTAATCCCTTGGCTCCCTGCGAGCCGAGCGGGGTCGAAATAGTTGACCCCGCAAAAAACCACCGGAACCCCAGGAAAAAGTTCATCGCGGAAGGCCAACATGAACTCGTAGGCATTGTCGTCAGAAACAATGATCAAGTCGGGCGGGGT
>JBPPMD010000269.1:0-3806 GCA_051305875.1 Desulfuromonadales bacterium
TTACCGGTGTTGACTGCAGCGAAACCGAGCAACAGGGTAATGAGGATATAAATGAACCCGGCGCGGGTCAGCTTCAGACCAAAGGCACCGGATTTTCGTCGAGCAGCGAAAGCAGGATCTCCTTGCGATCAAGGGCTTCATTTTCCGGGCGCAGGATCAGGCGATGTGCGCACACCGGCAGGTAGAGCGTTTTGACATCCTCCGGGATCACATGGTCGCGACCGGCGAGAAAGGCATGGCTGCGTGCGGTGTCTGCCAGGCTGATGGCGCCGCGGGTGGAAATCCCTGCCAGCAGCATCGGGTGGTCACGGGTCGCCGCTACCAGGCGGTAAATATATTCCGTGATCTTCTCCGAGAGCTGGACACCTTCGCGAATCGCCTGACGTGCCTGCAGTAGCTGCTCACGAGTGATAAGCGGCTCAATGTCACGGATCCCCTCGCGGATACTGCCGGTCTGGATAATTTTCTTCTCCATCTCTTCCGGCGGGTAGCCGATGCCGGTAGTGATCAGGAATCGGTCGAGCTGGGATTCCGGCAGAGGGTAGGTGCCGACCTGCTCCACCGGGTTCTGCGTGGCAATCACCATAAATGGGTCAGGGAGGCGATAGGTCTTGCCTTCAATGGTTACCCGGTGTTCTTCCATTGCTTCGAGCAGCGCACTCTGGGTCTTCGGCATGGCCCGGTTGATCTCGTCAGCCAACAGAAGATTATTGAAAACCGGCCCTTCAATGAAACTGAACTGGTTCTGGTTGCGATCGTAGATCGACAGACCGGTAATGTCCGACGGCAGCAGGTCGCTGGTACACTGGATGCGCCCGAAAGACAATCCCAACGCGTTGGAAAGAGCCAGCGCCAGGGTTGTCTTGCCGAGACCGGGGATATCTTCGAGCAGCAGATGGCCTCCGGAGAGCAGCGTCAGCATGGCCAGCTTGACGGCCTTGACCTTGCCTTTCAGATAGCGATCCGCCAGGGTTTCGATCACATTCAAGACCGGAAGACGTGGATCATTGGCCATAACTCAATAAGCTCCTTGGCAGTTTTACATCAGCAATCAAGCTGCTGACGAATTCTTCGCCGGGTTGAAAATGCATAAGGCTCTTTGGCAATGACTTTAATAATAGCACAAAGTTGCCCGCAGCAGAGCGCCCCATGACCCTGATTGGCGAGGAAGGAGACCGCTTCCAGTTCAGGCAAGTGTTAAGCGTGGTTGACGCCCGCCGGCCACTATGTTTAAATTCAACCTCACAAGGAATCTGTCGCTGAGATAGTCTCCTGGTGTGGGAGTTTTGTCCGCTATGAATACAGCCTACCTTGGGCTTGGCAGCAACCTCGGTAATCGCCTGGCCTTCTTGCGCGGTGGCCGCGACACGCTGTTCAAACAACCCGGAATTGAGCTCATCCGGACATCCGCAGTGTATGAAACCGAAGCGATTGGTGGTCCGCCTGACAATCCTCACTTTCTGAACGCAGTCATACAAATTCAAACCTCGCTCGAACCCGCTCAGCTGCTTGCAGCCTGCCTGGCGACTGAGAATGAATTTGGCCGCTCCCGGCCGGCAAGATGGGCTCCACGGACACTTGATATCGATATCCTCTTTTACGCCGACCGGGTCATCAGCGAAGAGCACTTGAAGATACCACACCCCAGACTCCAGGAGCGGGCTTTTGTGCTCGCCCCCCTGGTGGAAATCGCCCCTGACTTCAAGCACCCATTGCTTGACCAAACCATCGTCGAACTGGCTGCAGGTAGTGCCGGTATCGCAGAACTTGTGCCGTTGCGCACAATCTGGTAATTGCTATGCTGGTTCGACTGCTTCTCTGGCTCATTGCCTTTTTTCTGATTTACACGGCTTTCCAGATCATCAAACAGGCCCTGTTGAAGCCACCTGCGCCGCCTCGGGAGAAAACCTCTCGCGGCGAAGAGATGATCCAGGATCCGGAGTGCGGGACCTACGTGCCGCGCAACGACGCTGTATCGGCCCAGCTCAACGGGACGACTCACTATTTCTGTTCGACCGATTGCCGGGACAAATATCAGCTACGCAACTGACTGCCGCATAATATGCGCTTAAAAATTCAAGGAGCAGATACATGAAATTCTTCATCGATACCGCTGACATTAAAGAAATCGCCGCTGCCAGTGAACTGGGATTGGTTGACGGCGTCACCACCAACCCGTCGCTGGTCGCTAAAGGCGGCCGGGATTTCCATGAAGTCCTCAAAGAGATCATCGTCCTGGTCGACGGGCCGATTTCTGCTGAAGTGGTCGCAACCGACGCCGCCGGCATGGTCAGTGAAGGTGAAGTGCTGGCAAAACTTGCTCCGGACAAGATCGTCATCAAGCTGCCGCTCACCGAAGAAGGCCTGAAAGCGACCAAGATCTTGAGTAAAAAAGGACTGAAGACCAACCTGACACTGATATTCTCACCGCTGCAGGCGCTACTCGCGGCCAAGGCCGGCGCCACCTACGTGTCGCCTTTCGTCGGCCGTCTCGACGATATAGGTCACGATGGCATGGACATCGTTGATCAGATCGGTACGATTTTTGACAACTACGGCTATACTGCCGAGATCATCGTTGCATCGGTGCGCAGTCCACAGCACGTTCTGCGGGCCGGCCTGATGGGCGCCGACATCTGCACCATCCCCTACAGCGTCATGTTGCAACTGGCCAAGCATCCGTTGACCGATATCGGCCTGGAGAAATTTCTGGCTGACTGGCAGAAACACGTACAAAAGTAGACCGGCCTGTTCAGCGCTCTCAAAAAGCAGATTAGCAGTATCGCTACTGCCCGCGGTCAAACGGCGCTATCATTTCATTGCCATAAACGATCAGCCAAAGGAACCACTACTCTCAAGGCTTAGTCGATCGTGGTGCGTCACGGCCCAGCAGCAACTTGCCGAGGACAAGCAGCAACGGCGCTCCATGGAGGATGAGGTCAAAAATATCCACCGGCCGTAGCAACTGGCCTTCAGCCAGCATGCGCAGCTTTTCCAGCAGGTGGGGTTCGGGCCGAAAGGGCGCCAAGCCAAGCAAAACGGCTACGGGGATCAGGACTGCCCAGGGAATCTGTTTGAAAAATTTGTTCACCGTCACTCGCATGCAATCCTTTACCCGGGCTGGCAGCCTGTGGCCATGCAAGATTGCAATTGGACCGGCTTATCAAATAGGTTGAGGCTGTAGAATAACCCCAGGAAACCCCCTGAATATGCTATATTAGCGGCAGTTTGGAGTCATGAACTGGGAGGGAAAACATGCCGCGTTTCAAAGAATACAACCAAGGGCAAACCGTCCTGTTGCCGATCTCTTTTGATCGACAAATCCTCCCCGGAACATTCGAATACACACTCAATTACCTGGTCGATGAGAAGCTTGACCTGAGTATCTTTCATTACAAGTACAACAACGATGACACGGGGCGACCCGCTTATGATCCGGCTTTGCTGCTTAAGATCGTGGTGCTGGCGTATTCCCGAGGCGTCACCAGTAGCCGCAGGATTGAGGCGCTTTGCCGTGAGAATGTCCTGTTCATGGCGTTGTCGGCAGACAGCCAGCCTCACTTTACAACAATCGCTGACTTTATCTCGTCCTCTTCCGATGAGATCGCCAAGCTTTTTAAACAAGTGTTGCTGATCTGTGACGAGATGGGTTTGATCGGCAAAGAGATGTTCGCCATCGATGGTTGCAAGCTGCCCTCCAATGCCTCCAAAGAGTGGAGCGGAACCAAAGAAAACTTAAGCAAGAAGAGTAAGAAGATCGACCGGGCTGTGCGTTACATGCTGGACAAACACCGGGATGAAGACCT
>JBPPMD010000300.1:0-4569 GCA_051305875.1 Desulfuromonadales bacterium
TATTTATTATCATTGTGATAGGGGCTTTTTTATTCCCTTCCCCATGAAATCCATAGAAAGCATTACAAAATACTGTTTTAATTCATGTTTTATTTCTTGGCACAATGGTTGAAATAGACATATCAATAACAAAGAAAAATCTTGCGCAAACGACAAGTGTCTTTCTGGAATATTGATACTTCTCAAAAGCCCCTTATGGGCACTCATAAATCAAACGATGATTTGCCGATTTTTATGCATCTCTGCCAAGAGCATTATAAAACCAAAGGAGCATTTACCATGAGTCATCTCTCGCCGCTGATAAAACAGTCAAGCGAACTTTTCGCCGAACGGGGCGAAGGTATCTATCTGTACGATGTTGAAGGAAAAGCCTACCTGGACTTCACATCGGGGATCGGCGTAACCAGCACCGGCCATTGCCATCCCAAGGTCGTCGCTGCCGCGCAAAAACAGGCTGCAACCCTGATTCATGCTCAATATACGACCATCATGAATCCGCGTCTGGTCGAATTGTCTGACAGGCTATATGCACATCTGCCCGAGCACCTCGACTCGATTGCCTTTGCCAACGCCGGCACCGAATCGGTTGAAGCCGCTTTACGACTGGCACGGCATGCTACCAGGCGCGCCAATATTATTGCCTTCAGCGGCGGCTTCCACGGCCGGACCATGGCCTCGGCATCGATTACCACCTCGACCACCAAAATCAGAACCGGCTACCACCCGATGATGGCCGGAGTGGTGATCTCACCCTTTCCTCATGCTTACCGCTACGGCTGGGACGAAGAAAAAACGACCGAGTTCTGCCTACGTGAACTGGACCATATCTTCCTGACCCAGACCGCTCCCGAAGATACTGCTGCCATGATTGTGGAGCCGGTTCAGGGTGAATACGGATACTACCCGGTTACCAAAGGATTTATTGAAGGGTTGCGGGAGCGCTGTGACCGCCATGGCATTGTGTTGATCTTCGATGAAATCCAGGCCGGCTTCGGCCGCACCGGCAAGTTCTGGAGCCATCAACACTTTTCAGTTAAACCCGACATCTTAATCACGGCCAAGGGGCTGGCCAGCGGATTCCCCATCTCTGCCATCGCCGCCGGCAAAGGGCTGATGGCCAAAGGCTTGCCGGGCTCGCAAGGCGGCACCTACGGTGCCAATGCGGTGGCATGCGCTGCCGCTTTGTCGACCATGGAAGTGATTGATGAAGAGGGGTTGGTCGAAAATGCCCGGGAAAGCGGCGAATACCTGAGAGAGCGTCTGCAGTCTCTGCAGAATCAATATGCGCAGATCGACGAGATTCGCGGCATGGGTCTCATGCTGGGAATGGAAATCGTCGACGAAAACGGTGCTCCTTGCGGAGAACGTGCCGCGGATCTGCTCAAAAACAGTGAGCGCCATGGCCTGCTGCTGCTGCGATGCGGCACCCATGGTCAGGTAGTGCGCTGGCTGCCGGCGCTCATCGTCACTCGTAAGCAGATCGATGAGGCGGTCAGTAAATTCCAGCTGGCCCTAGACGAAGGGACATGACGTGATAGTGCAAAAAGAAAAACCGGAAATCCTGGTGCTGACGGCCGCAGACGAGAGCGACCTGCCCGGACTTGAAGTTCTTGCCGATGAGGCGATTATTACTTATGCCAGAGATGAAGAATCGTTGCGGGAAGGCCTTTTGCAGGCCGACATCCTGGTTGTCACCGACTTCCGTACCGAGTTGTTGCGCAAGGTATGGCCAAGCCGACACCATATCAGCTGGCTTCACGCCACCAGTGCCGGTGTCGATGCGCTGATGTTCCCCGAGCTGGTAGCAAGCGACATTCAAGTAACCAATGCCCGCGGAGTATTTAACCGCGGTATTGCGGAATATGTGCTTGGCGCCATCCTGTTGTTTGCAAAAGACACGTTGAATAATGTTCGCTATCAACGCGAGCATCAGTGGATGCACCGGGAAACCCGGCTGGTACGCGGCAGTGTCGCCCTGATTGTGGGCGCCGGCTCCATCGGCTGCGAGGTGGCTTCTCTCTTACGCTGCCTCGGCATGCGGGTTCTCGGTACAGATCTTGTGGCCCGTGAAGATGAGAACTTCGATGAAGTACGTGCGAACGACGAGCTGTGCGACCTGTTGCCGGGAGCAGATTACGTCATCATCAATGCACCGCTTACCAGCCAGACCCGAGGGCTTTTCTGTCGGGACACATTTTCCCACATGAAATCAACCGCCCACCTGATCAATGTCGGGCGCGGGCCGGTAGTCTGTACCGATGACCTGGTTGACGCGTTAAAAAACGGTGTTATTGCCGGAGCGGCGCTGGACGTTTTTGAGACTGAGCCCCTGCCCAAAGATCACCCGCTGTGGAATATGTCACAAGTGATGATCTCCGCTCACATGTCCGGCGATTTCGTCGGCTGGCGACGGGCATTGGGGGTGCAGTTTGTGGAAAACTTCCGTCGCCGGCAAGCTGGGCAGAGTCTGTTTAACCTTGTCAACAAGACAATCACAGCATCGTGAACCTGAACAACTTAACTGAACAGGCCTCCGCAATGTTATGAATTTTAACTACGAATAAAGGATTTATCATGTCAGAACAAAGCGTTTTCCAAGTTGCCCTGAACACCCTCAATGAAGCCGGTCGCCTGGGGAATATCAACCCTGGTGTTATGGCGATCCTACAGGCCCCGAAGCGTATTTTCCATTTTCGCATCCCCCTCAAACGCGACGACGGCTCCCTGGAAGTATTTCAGGCCTACCGGGTCCATTACTGCGATGCCGTGGGGCCTTTTCGCAACGGCACCAGGATCCGGCCCAAGCTCAGCCTTGATGAGGTTCAGGCCCTGGGAATTTTCATGACGATCAAGCATTGTGTCGGGGGTATCCCTGCAGGCGGCGCCAAAGGCGGCATCAGAGCCGACCTCAGCATGCTCTCTCTCAGTGAGCAGGAAAGGTTAATCCGGGCTTACATCCGCAATCTTCATCCCAAGGGGCCATGGGCTGATGTTCCCGGCGCCGACATCGGAACGGGCGAACAGGCAATGGCCTGGATGCTTGATGAATACGAGCAGGTGACCGGCGAACACTGCCCTGCAGCAATCAATGACAAACCACCAGTTCTCGGCGGCACATTGGGCGGCGAAGAAGCCACGGGGCGCGGCGTGTTTATTGTTTTGCAGGCTGCCGCCAAAGATTTCGGGATCGACCTTGCAGGTACATCGATAGCAGTACAGGGCTTCGGCCAGGTCGGGTCTGTTGTTGCCACACTGCTGCATGAAATCGGCTGTCGGGTTGTAGCGGTCAGCGATGTCAACGGCGGGGTTTACGACGAAGCCGGTCTCGACATTCCTGAGCTCAAAGCCTATCTGGCCACGACAGGTACGGTACGCGATTTCCCCGGAAGTGAAAACATAACGAATGAAGAGTTGCTCACAGCCCCGGTAGAGGTTCTGGTTCCGGCAGCGGTTCAAAACGTCATCAATGCTGACAATGCCGCCAAGATCAAAGCCAGGCTCATCGTCGAAGGGGCCAACGGCCCGGTGACGACTGAAGCCGATGCCATACTGACGGCACAGGGCACAAAGATCATTCCTGATGTCGTTGCCAACAGCGGCGGCGCAATCGTCTGCCATTTTGAACGGACCCAGGGGCTTGCCGATGAATACTGGGACCTGGAACGGGTGCACAACTCACTCTACAAACGCATCATGGCGGCCTACACCAACTCGCGGAACAGGGCCGAAGAAATAGGAACTGCCTCAATCAGGCTCGGTGCCTGGATTGAAGCATTGAAAAAAATCGAACAGGCAATGAAGCTCAGAGGGTGGGTATAGGCACAAAGACTCGTACGAGTGGCCCCTTTAGTCGATCTAATGGTCTGAGAACCGAGAGCGGCATGGCAAAAATGATTTAATCGCATAAACTTTATACCACCTGCGGAGATAGAACTGATGAACATCTTTTCCAAGGTCGAATTCGAGCAACGGCTTATTCATACCAAGGCCGCCATGGAAAAGCATGGCCTTGAAATCCTGCTTCTGGCGGACCCGGCCAACATGAACTACCTGACCGGTTATGACGGCTGGTCCTTTTACACTCCGCAACTCGTGGTAGTTGTCCTTGATGAAGCAGAACCCTACTGGATTGGTCGCGGCATGGACGCCAACGGGGCCAAGCATACGTGCTACCTGGCAGAGGACCATATCATCGGCTATCCGGACAATCTCGTCCAAACCGCCGATAACCATCCGATGCGCTTTGTGGCAGACTTCCTGAAAAGACGCCGCTGGGAGCAGCGTTCGATCGGGCTGGAAAAGGATGTCTATTACTTTAACGCCAGATGGCTGGAAGAGTTGCAGCAGGCCATTCCCAATAAAGATTTTCTCGACTGCAGCCTTTTGGTGAACTGGGTCCGCAGCATCAAATCTGAGGCAGAAATCAAATACATGATGCGGGCAGGGAAAATTGCGGAATTGGCCATGCAAGCTGCCGTTGATAATATTTCCCCCGGGGTCAGAGAATGTGATGCCGTTGCTGAAGTCTACCGGGCGCAGATCCGGGGGACCCCTGAGTTCGGGGGCGAC
>JBPPMD010000002.1:0-5490 GCA_051305875.1 Desulfuromonadales bacterium
CTGGAAGAGCGCAGCCGCATTGAAGCCATGGTCTCAGCCATTTCGACACGCTTTATAAACCTCTCCTTTGACAAGCTGGGCCCAGAGATAGATCGGGCTCTGCAACAGATCGGTCAGCAGATCGGTTGTGATCGCTGCTATGTCTTTGAACTCGACGCCAATGGCCTGACCATGAGTAATACCCACGAATGGTGCGCAGAAGGCATTGAATCACATCTCCCTCGACTACAGGAAATTCCCTGGGATGACTTCTCCTGGTATTTACAGGAGCTTTCTGAAAAGGGGTTTTTCTATTGCCCATCAGTTGCCAGTCTGGGGCCTGAAGCACAATTAGAGCGAGAGGAATGGCTCCGCGAGGGTATTAAGTCTCTCATCACCGTACCTATGCTGCTGAAAGGGGAAATGGTCGGCTTTATTGGCCTGGATTCAGTCAAGAGAGAAAGGAGCTGTCCCGAGGAGAGCCTCTTTCTGCTCAGGATTGTTGGCGAATGTTTTGCAAATGCCTTGGAGCACCGACGGGTCGATTACAAATTGCACTCAGCACATCAGCGCTTGCAGGACATCATCGATTTTCTGCCCGATGCGACCTTCGTCGTAGACAAGGGTGGAACAGTAATGGCCTGGAATCGCGCCATGGAAAAGATGACCGGTGTATCCAAGGAACAGATGCTTGGCCAAGGCAATTATGCCTATTCTGAGGCCTTGTACGGTGAACGCCGGCCAACCTTGATCGATCTTGTCCAAAAACCTGATTTCGGGCAGAACATGGATTTCACAGAAGGGGATGTGAACGCTCATGCCCTCTTTGACGAGCTGTACCTGTCAAGGCTCTACGGCGGTAAAGGTGCCTATGTGTTGGCCAAAGCCTCGCCTCTTTGTGATCGCAAAGGAACTTTTAACGGGGCGATTGAGTCCATTCGCGACATCAGTGATCGAAAGGAAGCAGAGGAGAAACTGGAAGCATCAAACCGTGAATTGGAAGCCTTCGTCTACACCGTCAGCCATGACTTGCGGACCCCTTTGACCCCGATCATCGGTTACGCCGACTTCCTGTCGGAGGCCTACCGCGACCAACTCGACGACCAGGCCATCAGCTGTTTGGCCGAAATCAGCATCGCTGGTAATAAAATGCACAGACTGATGGAAGACCTCCTTGAGCTGGCCAAGGTCGGGCAGCTGGATATGCCGCACGAACCAGTCGATGCCAGTGCCGTAGTCGAGGAGGTGCTGGAAGCTCTTGCACAACAAATTGTCCAGGCCGAGGTTCAGGTCACGGTAACCACCCTTCCCATGATCAGGGTGCCACGCACCCTTTTGTACCAGGTTTTAAGTAATCTGATCAGCAATGCTATCCGTCATGCGGGCAAACAGGGGAGTCCCATAGAAATAGGCGGGGAATGCCACGCTGATTCGTTAAGTCTTTACGTCCGTGATCATGGCCCTGGCATCCCTTCCACAGAAAGGGAACATATTTTCGAGGCCTTTTACAGGGGTTCATATGCAAAGGATTCCGCTGGCAGCGGTGTCGGGCTTGCAACGGTGCAAAAGATCGCCCGGTTATACGGCGGCAAAGCCAGGGTTGAGGAAACACCGGGGGGAGGCGCAACCTTTCTGCTTGAGATGCAGGAAGATTCGATTTGTACAGAACTGCCCACCGGTTGATTCTAGGACATTATGAGACGTTTCTTGCAAGTCGGTTTTTTGGCCCTGATGCTGGCTGTGCGCTCATAGAGATTTCAATCCTTAAGCCGCTGAAAAGAAATGCCGGCGAGGGTTGTCCGCCAGCAAAGAATCTTTTTGAATTGCATTTTTTTTCGAGAGTGTCG
Source organism: Desulfuromonadales bacterium (assembly GCA_051305875.1). GTDB lineage: Bacteria > Desulfobacterota > Desulfuromonadia > Desulfuromonadales > BM103 > M0040. The sequence goes on from JBPPMD010000002.1 coordinate 1,827, forward strand.
ATAACTGTGAAATCTGCATTACTTAAAAAGTGCCAGCTCGCGCTTACGGCCAACGGCTTCGATGTCTTTGTCGCCAAAGACTCGGCGCATGCGAAGCAGATCTTCTTCGATGAGATCATGCCGAAGATGAAGGTCGACCTGGTCTCCTGGGGCGATTCGATGACCATGGAGGCCACCGGGGTGTTGGACGAGCTGTTGGCGAACCCGGAGATCCGGATGATCAAGACCTTTGATCCCGAAGCGGACAGAGGAGAGATCATCGAACGTCGCCGTCAGGCTCTGCTTGCCGACCTGTTCCTCACCGGCTCCAACGCTGTCACTGCCTGCGGCAAGTTGGTCAACCTCGACATGATCGGCAACCGCACTGCAGCGATCTCCTTCGGTCCGAAAAAGGTGGTGATATTTGTTGGCCAGAACAAGCTCGTGTCCGACCTGGCCGGTGCCTTTGACCGGGTCAAGAATCATGCGGCAACGCTCAATGCCAGGCGACACGATATGCCCACGCCCTGCGCTAAAACCGGGCGTTGTCACGACTGCAGTTCGCCGCAGCGGATCTGCAATACCTGGTCGATTATTGATAAGTGTTTTCCGGTTGGAAGGATCAAGGTTGTGTTGATTGAAGAGGATTTGGGATTGTAGCGCATCAATATGGGATCAAGTCTCCAAGACGGCAAGTTTCAAGATCTCCTCTTTAAGGACATCAAGTTTGTCAACGAGCGCTGCATCAGACTTTGCCCTCTCAGACAATCGCCGCAGCACCGAACTGAGCGATCCAGCAACGCTTTATAGCGTCCTTGAAAGAGATGGCCCGTCCGTTTTTGGCGCCAGTTGACCCAACGGGTATAACGAAAAGAGAGATCCTGTAAACCGCGCGCCAGTGGCATGTCGCCAGCCTGAAGAACGAGATGGAGATGGCTGGTCATTATCAATCGATCAATTTGGTGACAGCTTCAGCTATCAGTTGACGGCCTTCAAAAAAACTGCGATCAATCCTGCCGGTGACCCTCACCAGGTCACCAACTTCGATCTTTTGAAATCCTTCGTCATCAAGTGGATTGTAAGACATCTTACTGACCTCGACCGTCAGAGTCTTGAAGCCAGTATCGAGATTAAACTCATGATCGTCTACATCAGTGACGAGGCCCTGCACGACAGTTGCAGAGATCATTACAGGCGTTGTCGTCGCCGTGAGAAAATCTTCCTCATCCACCGAACTCGCAAAGAAAAGGGTCCCGAGTTTCTCGACATAGACACTGCTGGCTTCGATCGAGGTTTTCTCGTAAAGATCATCATCGATTCGACCATTGACCGTTACTTTATCACCGGGCACAGGTTTATAGCTGTCATGGTCACGAGTGCCATCATCCATCTCGACAGTAACAATACCATCACCATAGTCGAGGTTGAAAGCCGTCGCTGATCCGCTTTTGACGGTACCACTGAGACTGATCCAGCTATTGTTTTTTTTGAGATACGGGTCTTCGGCCATTGCAGATGTCACTAGAAACGGTCCGATGACAAATATAGAAATGCTCGCCACTAACCCTGCGATTCTCCGGATTTCTAAAAACATAGTCGTCCTCCTTTAAGCCTTATGATTTCCCACGAAGTCCGGACATACCAGAAAAATGACTTCACGATAATTTACGATATCAAATGTAGGAACAGGGGCAATGGGACAATTTCTACTTTTGGGAGCAGTAAAAATCTCACGTTCAATACGTAGCCACCTTTTGCGTTTGCATCAAAAATAGTTGCATTCTTAAAAACTGTCAGAACTACCCTCTGAAATGTGTCTTTGCGCAGTTTGGTTTTGTGACGTATCGATTCAAACTTTACGAAACACCACGTTTATTTCTCTCGAAACACACGATATAGTAACGACCATCAAAGGCCTGCTGTAGCAGGTGGGTCTTGGATACCTTCTTCAAAACCTCCGAAAGATTGAAGAGCTTGCCCCGCAGTTGGCCTCCTGACTGTGGGGCTTTTTTTTGTTAGTCAGACAATGGGAAAAGGGATTATCACCGGAATTTGCAGATTAGTGTCCATCCGGAAACTCCGGTTGGCACGACTGCAGTTTTCGATCTGGAAACGAGCAATTTTTCGCAAGGTCAAGGAAATCAAGGATTTGAGCGGAGGCGTAGTTCTTTACGCCGCACAATCAAATCCGCCGATTGACGCAGAGATTGCGGAAAAGGGCCGTTTCCGGGACGAAAACTAGCTATAGAAGAGTCTCGACAGGCGTATACTCAAGACCAAAGGCTTCTGCGACACCGGCATAGGTGACTTTTCCGCTGACTATGTTCAATCCTTGCCTGACATCCGCATTGTCTCTGGCTACTTTTTGCCATCCCTGGTCGGCTATTTTCAGCGCGTACAGAAGCGTCGCGTTCGTCAGCGCAACGGTCGATGTCAGCGGTACAGCGCCCGGCATATTGGCGACGCAGTAATGCACGACACCATCAACCTCATAAGTCGGGTCGCTGTGGGTAGTCGCTCTGGAAGTCTCGAAACAACCTCCCTGGTCGATCGCCACATCAACCAGAACAGCACCAGGTTTCATGGTTTTCAACATCTCGCGGGTAATCAGTTTGGGAGCTTTGGCGCCATGCAACAGCACGGCACCAATGACCACATCTGCCTCCTTAACAAGTTCACGAATTGTTGCCGGCGATGACATGATCGGAAAGCAGTTTTTCGGCATGATTTCAGAGAGATGACGCAACCGTTCAAGACTGGTATCGAGCAGGTAGACCTTGGCGCCCAGACCACAGACCATCTGTGCGGCGTGCGTTCCGACCGTACCGCCGCCTAGAACCAGAACCGTTGCCGGTTGCACACCAGGGACCCCGCCAAGAAGGATGCCTCGACCACCTTGAGTCCGCTCTGCATATTTTGCCGCTTCCTGAGCTGCCATGCGCCCCGCAACTTCACTCATTGGAGTCAGTAAAGGTAAACTTCCATCTGCCCCGACAATTGTTTCATAAGCGATACAGACTGCTTTACGATCAATCATCGCCCTGGTCAACCCCTCAGAGGCTGCAAAGTGGAAGTAAGTGAAAACGATTTGCCCTGCACGAATCAGGGGGTATTCAGAGGGCTGCGGTTCCTTGACATGCATGACCATCTCTGCCCGGCGATAGATCTCATCAGATTTCGAAACTATCTCTGCCCCGGCAACCAGATAATCAGCATCACTGAAGCCGCTGCCTACACCCGCTTGAGTTTCGACCAAAAGGACATGACCATTCTTGACCATGATTTCAACACCGGCCGGAGTCATGCAAACCCTGTTTTCAGCAACTTTGATTTCTTTAAGTATGCCGACAATCATATCAAGTCCCCCTTGACAGCGGTTGATTGCACTTAGTTTAAACAGAAGTAATACTCAGAGCTGTCAATATCAAGAAGAAAAAGCCTACCCGCCATAGGAGTGCAGACCGGAGAGCACCAGGTTGACGCCGAGGTAACAGAAGATGGTGGCGGCAAAGCCGATGATCGACAGCCAGGCGGCGCGACGACCGACCCAGCCACGCGTGAAGCGGGCGTGCAAAAAGGCGGCGTAGATGAACCAGACGATCAGACTCCAGGTTTCCTTCGGGTCCCAGCTCCAGTAAGTGCCCCAGGCGTAGTTGGCCCAGGCCGCGCCGGTGATGATGCCCAG
>JBPPMD010000066.1:0-4079 GCA_051305875.1 Desulfuromonadales bacterium
GTTGAGCAGTGTTACCCTACACTATGGATTGGTGTTCTACAATAAATCATTCTTCTAATTCTCGAAGGATTTGACTTTGGCAGCATGTGCAGCAGCATGGCCTGCACCCGGCTTGAGAGCTATGCTGGTTCATTACGTACTTTCTGTAGTTTATACGTGTTTGCACGAGTAAACCAAAGTCAACACCGACAGCTCGCGTACTGTCAGACGCCTTACTTTTTTCAACGTCAAAAAAGTAAGCAAAAAGACTGGCTCCTAGCGGAGGGCACTTCGTGCGCATGGATCTATGGCTTTTACTGGCCGCGCTACCTGGGACTTAATGCGCAGCTGTTAACGCAGCGGCCTATTTTAACGGCCACGTTGCTTTGGTGGATGACTACGAGTTTTACATCTTAAAATCTGAAAGTGCTGTCCCAATTCGGGACCAGTGTTTGTAATACCAGCGCAAGAAACAACAGACAGACATACGTTTCATCTCAAGAATGAGATAAACGCCGTCGCAGTCGCGAAGTAGATGAGAATGCCGGTGATATCATTGGCAGTCTGGACGAAAGGCATCGAAGCAATTGCCGGGTCGATACCCAGTTTTTTGAAAGCAGCCGGGGCGATCACGCCCATCGATGAAGCCACCGACATCGCCACCACCATGGCCAGGCCGACAACCAGGCCCAGGTAAGGATTGCCGTGCCAGAACCAGGCAACCAGACCGACGGTCACGCCACAGACACTGCCCATGATCATGCCGACCCGCAACTCTTTGAAAAAGACCTGACGCAGCATGGTGAAATCGATCCGTCCGGTGGCGAAACCTCGCACCATGATGGTTGCAGACTGGCCACCGACATTACCGCCCATGCCGGTGATAACCGGAATAAAGGAGATCAGGGCGATCACTTCCTTGAGGGTCACCTTGAAGCGCCACATCAAATAGCCGGTAATCACCCCGCCAAACAGATTGACCAGCAACCAGGGCAGGCGCAGGGTGGCGATCTTGAACGCCTTGTTGCCGTAGAGTAGCTCCTCCTGGCTGGCCCCCGCCATTTTGTAGATGTCTTCGGTCGCCTCCTGACGGAGGACGTCGATAATGTCATCGACCGTAATAATACCTTTCAGGTTGTTCATTTCATCGACAACCGGAACGGCAAGGATATTGTATTTCTCGACGACCCGCGCCACCTCTTCCTGGTCTGTGTCGGTACGCACACTGATGACATCGGTGATCATGATGTCCGAAAGCTTTTTGTTTGGCAGAACAGTCAGCAGTTGCCGCAAAGAGAGGACACCGACCAGTTGTCCGGGCTCATTCACAACATAGAGGTAGAAGACCATCTCGACATCATCAGCCTGCTGGATCGCCTCGATCGCCTCCTTGACGGTAACATCCTCCTCAAGGGTGAAGACCTCGGTTGACATGATACCGCCGGCCGAATCCTCGTCATACTGCAGCAGGTGCTCGATCTCGTCGGAGTCATCGTCATGCATGATGTTGAGGATTTCATCCGCCAACTCTTCCGGCATGTTGCCGATGATGTCGGCGGCATCATCCGAGGGCATTTCCTGCAGTACCTCGGTGATTGTCTCTTTGTCGAGTGTCTGGAGCAGCTGAGCGCCCGTGACATGATCGAGCTCCGCCAGCACGTAAGCGCTCTTCTCCGCATTGCCGATCAGGTTGAACAGGATGCGCTGCTCTTTCAGGTCGAGGTAACGAAAGAGGTGGGCGATGTCAGCCGGATGTGACTTGGCGAGGAGTTTTGCCAGGTTTGGAAAGGCTTCGCGCCGGATCAGCCGTCTGGTGGCATCGAGTAAAAGTTGTTGTTTCTGATCCATAACGAAACCTCGAGAGAGAAAATAATTTAATTTGTGGACTTTAGCATAAATCGTTGAATCGTTGAATCGTTGATTGCGCTGCGCGCGTTGATCGGGCTGACGCCCTGTTGAATTGTTGAACTGTTGAAAACTAATCAATCATTTTTTCGGCCGCAGATAAAATCTGATGAACGCTGATCAGGCACACCCCGATTCAACGATTCAACGATTCAACGCGCGCAGCGCAATCAACAGGGCGTCATCAAGAAGTTTGACTTTCATGAAATGACACGACTAGACTGTCCGTAGCACATCAACGCCGCCGAAAGGTCTCTTTCTTGAACATCGAAATCAATACAGCACTGGTCAGCCTGCTTGCCTTCGCCATACTGAGCAACATCCCCCTGGGCTACCTGCGCATGGGCTCGTCCAGGTATTCAGTACGCTGGTTCGTCTACATCCACCTCTCCGTACCCTTCATCATCGGCCTGCGAGTCGCCAACCAGATCAGTTGGCAGGTCATCCCGTTTTCCATCGCCCTGGCCGTTATCGGGCAGATGATCGGCAGCCGCATCTATCGACGGAGCCACTTGTGAGAAAACCCCACAGGCCGAAAATGAAGCAGGCAGCTCGTGCCGGAGAACTGGTCGACAAGATGCTCAAGGGGCTGGGACTCGACGAGCGTCTGCACCAGTACCGCGCCCTGATCATCTGGGAAGAGGTCGTCGGTCCGCAGATCGCTGCGCGCACCCGCCCGATCAGAATCCGTGAGGGTGTACTCGAGGTCAATGTCGACCAGCCGACCTGGATGCAACAGCTGCAGCTGATGAAACCGAAGATCCTCACCCAGTTGAACGCAGAAATGGGCAAAGCAACCATCAAGGACCTTTTCCTCAAACGCGGCAAGGTCAATATCCGTTTTGACAAACCGGTGGAACAACCACCGGCGTGGCGGATGGTGGAACTGGATGACAGTGAGATGCGGCAGATCGACGGGTTGCTGACCGCGATCGTCGATCCGGAGTTGCATGAGGAGATGGAGAGGTTTCTGGTGAAGCAGATGAGACTGTTGAAAGCGGAGACGAAGAAACCGTAACGAAAAACCCGTTACAATGAACCCGTGACGGCCCCATCATCACGGATTACAACCTTCCCATACATAGCCAGAACTTCCTCTGAATAAGCCCTCCCTGGCCCGGCATAAACAACCAGAGGGGCATCAACAACCATCCCCGCCCTGCCATCCTTGCGCCCTTCAACAAGCACCATGCGTGCTGGCTCACCATCACGCGAATGCACACTGCGCATCCGTTTCGGCGTGAGCCTGAGGCAGCACATCTCTGCCAGCAGCTCCGGTAGCCGGTCAGCCACAAAGACAATATAGAAACATCCGCCCGGCTTCAGTAGCGTATGGGCGGCCCGCAAAAAGTCAACCAGCCCGCCGGCCAGTTCATGGCGGGCAAAATTCCGTTCTTCATCGGCAGGCAGCTTTCCCGAACCGACCGGGTAATAAGGCGGGTTGCTCACGACCACGTCAAAACATTCCCTGGCAAATCTTTCCGGCAGTTGCCTGATGTCAGCTTGAACAATTTCAATCTGTTCATCAAGCTTATTGAGTGTCACGCTGCGTAAAGCCCGGCCAACCATTGCGGCCTGTCTCTCGATGCCGACAATTGTTCTGGTTCGATCAGGTTTAGACAATAACAGCGGAATAATTCCGCAACCCGTTCCGAGATCAGCGACCTTGCTGCCGGTGGGAATCTCCGCAAAATGGCTGAGAAGAACTGGATCCAGCGAGAACCGATAACCGTTTTTGGCCTGAATGACATGCAGATTGACACGGCAAAGTTCTTCGAGGGTTTCGTTTGGATAAAGCATGTGCAATCGACAGACCTGCTGAGAAAAAGAGCGTTTTAAACCAAGAGAAAAGCCGCCATCAGCAGTACAGCGCTGACGACGGCTTTGAATCCACTTTTAGGAGGCTGTCGGACTATCCATGAACCGGCTGCCTCCTAGAGCAGAGCTACAGTCTACCCGCCATAGGAGTGCAGACCGGAGAGCACCAGGTTGACGCCGAGGTAACAGAAGATGGTGGCGGCAAAGCCGATGATCGACAGCCAGGCGGCGCGACGACCGACCCAGCCCCGCGTGAAGCGGGCGTGCAAAAAGGCGGCGTAGATGAACCAGACGATCAGACTCCAGGTTTCCTTCGGGTCCCAGCTCCAGTAAGTGCCCCAGGCGTAGTTGGCCCAGGCCGCGCCGGTGATGATGCC
>JBPPMD010000098.1:0-2236 GCA_051305875.1 Desulfuromonadales bacterium
AAAACAATAGCCTTAAGGTTTCAATCTTATCCAAAACAGGGCTCAGGTTTTCTTTGCGTACTTTCCTTTAAGCTTTGCGCCTGCATTAAATATTGATAGCTTTACCTGGGTTATAAGCAATTACAGCTGCTCTACGGCCCTTAAGCCGCCTCCTGCCCAACAACTTTCGCGACAAGCTGAGCAGCGAATTCCCGGCATTCACGCAGGTTGTCTTCCGTCGGCGTAAAGCGCAGCGTCAGGGCGGGAACCGGCAACTTGAACCGCAATCCCCGCAAGCGCTCTTCGACCAGCTTGACCGCCTCACCACTCCAGCCAAAAGACCCGAAAACACCGGCAATCTTCGCCTTGGGCGTCACCAGAGAAAAGAGGGAGAGAGCATGCCAGGCCTGTGGAGGAGCATCGCGGTTGATCGTCGCGGTGCCGACCAGGATCAGGTCGGCCAATTCCAGTTCATCGCGCAGGTCGCTGTCGCGCATCTCGCACAAGCGCAGTTCGACGACATTGAAGTTTTGCTTTTCAAGCTCCTCCCGCACAGCGGCGGCCATACTGTGCGTATTACCGTGTGAAGACAAGGTCAACATCAGTGCCCGGGGGTTTGACTGCTCTGGCGGCAGTGCCGACCAGCGCCGATAGGAGTCAATCACGGCACGTGGATCGTTACGACGAATCGGCCCGTGGGAGGGGCAAAGCATCTTGATTTCCAGAGCATCGATCTTGTTGACAGCGGCGCGCACCTTGTCCTTGAAAGGACGCATAATGCAATCGAAGTAGAAATAAAAATCGTGTGAGAAGTCGGGGATTTCGTCATCGAAGAGCTTGCTGGCGCAGTAGTGGGCTCCAAAGGCATCGCAGGGGAAGAGGATGGCATCCTCGACCAGATAGGTAAACATGGTGTCCGGCCAATGCATGTAGGGCGCCAGGATAAAGCGCAGCGTCCGACCGCCCAGGTCAATCTCTTCGCCGTCGCTGACTACATGAGCATTGAAAGGCCCGTTCATCAGCTGACTGAGGAAGTTCTGGGCCGGGCGAGTGCAATAGACCGGCAGGTCAGGGCGTTTCTCGAGCAGACGCCCCAGGGCCCCGGAATGATCCGGCTCGGTATGATTGATAACGACCAGATCGATCTGATCCAGGCCGATGATTTCTTCGACCTTGGCGAAGAATTCATCGGTAAACGGAGCCTTGACGGTATCGATCAAAGCTGTTTTCTGCTCACCGCGCACCACGTAAGCATTATAGGTCGTGCCGTTGTGTGTCGGGAAAAGTTCGTCAAAAATTTTCAGGTCGGCATGCCTGACACCGACCCAGAAAACATTACTGGCGATCTCCTGGGATTGTTTCATCACGTATATCACCTTTCCTTTTCAGTATTGTTGCCTTTATAATCATTGGATGATGCAGGCTTTAAAGATAATACAACCAGGTCATCCTGGCAACAACTCCTCGACAACTTTCGGCGGGTTGCCATGACCTTTTCATCTCGCCCCCGCCGCGGAGTGAGCAGACGTCGGTTTTTGTCCCTCGGCATGGCCGGAATAGCCGGCGCTTTTGTGGCTGATACTGCGTGGTACGAACCACAGGCTCTGCAGGTCGAGAGAATTGCCCTACCCTCGAACTCACCAGGCAGGCAGGTGCGCTTGTTACAGATCAGTGACCTGCACCTGAGCGGTTTCAACCGCTATTTTGCAAAGGTCACCAGACAGGTTGCCGATTTGCAGCCGGACTTGATTGTTTTGACCGGCGACTATCTCGAGGAAGAGCGCAACATCCGGGGCGTGCTCAGTTTCCTGAAAGAGTTGAAGGCGACTCATGGTATTTATGCCGTACAGGGCAACTGGGAATACTGGTCACGACTGGAGGGAGAGAACCTGCGCAGACATTTCGCCGGAGTCGGTGTCAAACTGCTGATCAATGAGCGGGCAGATCTGGAGATCTATGGGCGCGCCCTGTCAATCTTCGGTCTGGACTATCCATCAGCAACGGATTATCTACACCAGCTGCAAAGAGAAGTCGACCCGCAACGCTTCAATCTTCTGTTATCCCACGTTCCGGCGTTTGCCCATGAACAGCTCAATAAACACATCAATCTGATCCTGAGCGGACACACCCACGGCGGCCAGGTCCGTCTGCCGTTTCTGCCGCCTCTCTACCTGCCACGCTATTCCGGCCGCTTCGTGTCTGGCTTCTACCAGGTCAGCGAACACCGGATCCCACTTTATGTCAGCCGCGGTGTCGG
>JBPPMD010000110.1:0-4005 GCA_051305875.1 Desulfuromonadales bacterium
TGAAAGAGGACGGGGTCAAGGACCCGTGGTACTTGGTCCCTCCAATCCCGCTCCTGATAGTCGGCTTTTATGCTGCAGTAATGCACATAATGGCTTTGACCTGCATTCGCAGGGCGTTTCAGTTTAACGCGGAGTTTGAGGACCATGCCGAACGCGCTTATGCGCAATTTGTCGAAGAGCATCCGGAATGGGAACGGCAGCCGGCCAATAATGCACTGGTGGGAGAACACAAGGGGCTGTCGAACTGGGCGGATGTGTTCCGGCGCATTGGTCTGGACGAACGAGACCACATGAACATGAGTTTTGCGTTCTGTGATAAACCGGAATTGATGGCGGAATATGAGGGAATGCCGGGAATACCGAGCCTGATCCATTCCAGAAGTTAAAAACCGGAGGGGATGAAGATCACCCCCCCTGCTCCCACACATAGCAAAACAAGAGGTCTTTAATAGCATGGTTATAAATAACGCCGTGTGGTTTCTGTTCGTTGGTGGCCTGCTGCTCACCATGGGACTAGCCGCTCCGGCAATTAAACGGTTGCCGGTTACCTCGACAATTATCTATCTGGCCCTAGGAATCCTGGTGGGGCCAACGGTGCTCGGTCTTTTCCACTTCAACCCGCTCAAGGAAGCTGCGCTACTGGAGGTATTGACCGAGGTAGCGGTGCTGATTTCGCTGTTTGCCGCCGGCGTTAAAATGCCGGTGCCGGTGACCTTTGCGCGCTGGCGTGCGCCAATTCTGCTGGCATTTCTCGCCATGGTCGCCACAGTGGCGCTGGTTACCCTTTTTGGCCATTACCTGCTCGGTTTACCCATCGGTGCCGCGGTACTGCTCGGTGCCATCATCGCCCCAACCGATCCGGTGCTGGCCACCGAAGTACAGATTCGCCACCCTGATGACCGCGACCGGCTTCGGTTTATCTTAACCTGTGAAGCGGGCATGAACGACGGCAGCGCCTTTCCGTTCGTCATGCTCGGTCTGGGCCTGCTCGGCTTGCACGAGTTGGGTGAGTTTGGTCAGCGTTGGGTTCTGGTTGATGTCATCTGGGCTACATCCGCGGGTATTGCCATCGGCGTGGCGGCGGGTAGCGGGCTTGCGCACCTGGTCGTCCGCTTGCGCCGCAACTACTCGAATAACGGCCTGCTTGACGACTTCCTGGGCATGGGGCTGATCGGTGCGGTCTACGGCTTGAGTGTGTTGTTCCAGGCCTGGGGCTTTCTGGCCGTATTTTTTGCCGCCGTGGCGCTACGCCAAACCGAACTAAGACTCGCCGGCGGTGCCAGGGCACTCCGGGCACCGTTGCAAACAGACACGCCGGGGGCGCACGATAACGGTACGCCGACACAACCTATCAGCAAAGCCTACCTGGTGTTCAAGGAACATCACGAGCGACTGACGGAACTCATTCTGGTCCTGCTGATTGGCGGTACCTTGTTCCTGGACTCTTGGAGTTGGCGCGCTGTGGGTTTCGCGCTATTTCTATTCACCATAGCGCGGCCCTTGAGTGTTTTTGCCGCGCTGCTTGGCACCCGTACACCCTGGCGGATACGCAGAATGACCAGTTGGTTCGGGGTTCGTGGTATTGGTTCGCTCTATTATCTCATGTACGCGATACAGCACGGTCTTCCGGAAGAACTGGCTGTAGAGCTGATCCACCTGACACTGGTGGTGATTACGCTTTCCATTGTCGTTCACGGCATCAGTATTAAACCGCTGATGCTTCGTTTCCGGCGACGGCATGGTAGCGTTTGAGTGAGGTGATTATTACCAGTACAACCCGAGACCTGGGACATGCGCATAGTGCTGGAAGTCGCTACGGTACTGGGGTTCATCGGGGTCGTCTTCACCTTCCTGTGGTTTTATCTCGGCGAGCGCGTCTTTCACCTCAATCGCGCGCACATCTAGACGCTGATGTGCCTGAAGCTGTCCGTGACCGGACATCTCACGATTTTTCTGATCCGGACCTGCCGTTTTCGGCGCCGATCTTATGGGGTGCCGTGTTAGGCACGTAAATCATGGCGATGTTGATCGCGGTCTATCGGTCTTCATGACTCCACTTGGCTGGAGCTGGGTCCTGCTCGTCTTGGGCTATGCGCTGGTTTAGTTTTTGGTGAATGTCCGCCTTAAGCTGCTCGCGTATTGTATTATCGATCTAAGGGATTACCGATGGTGACAGCTCACTCTACTCACGCTTGGATTGAGGTGTTGTCAGAACTTAATAGTGTGGGAACAAGAGCCTTCAGGTAGGACAAGGGCACACCCTAGCTGATCTTGAGTTGACGAATCAAATGCGACTAGCCAGTTCTAAAGGCAGGTTTTTGATGAGGCATTGGGGGACAATGACGGTAATACCGACAGAACGCTTGGCAGAGTTCGACGACACCGGAAGTTTCGAAAGGTTTGCTCCGGCTATACCGTTAGCCGGGGGGTGCCCTTGGCCGGATTCGATAAAATCCAGGATATGACCGAGATGGGCCAGGCCAATGGTCAGGATAGAACTCTTCGGCATGTCATTGTCTAGGCTGTTAGACTGCGAAAGGGCCGTTGCTTTTCGTAGGATAGCGGCTGACCGACGTTTCTGCAGTGATTCAACCTGAGCGTCAAGGATCAACCTCTGTTGGGTATCGTCGACCTGACTGGCAAGGAGGGCGTCACGCACATTTCGATAAAGGTCACGGTCTTCAACCTGCTGAAGGTTGATGCCGTATTGTTCATGCAGGAGAAGTTCGGCATTAACGAAGCTCGAAGTGTCAGCCAGCCATCGCGATAGCGTTGCGCTATCGAGCCATTCGTCGTGGACGGATGCCGGATAGGTGGTGGGCTGGCTACCAAAAAAACCTTCGGGAAGCAGCATAGCAGCCTGCCGACGACGGATCAGCCACTCACAAATCTGGAAGGTCTCAATCTGGGCCTGAAGTGTGTCGGCGCCGTTGGAGCCGGTGATCGTACTGCGATGACTGTTGGCGATAATAAACAATTGCGTTGGGGTACTGTCTTGTGTCTGATAGACAACTGTACCGAATTCAGAGGGCAAATTGATAATCGCTTCGGCCCAAAGATTTGTTCCTGCCAGCAACCAGAACAGAACCAGCGTCAACAGCACCACCATGCGGCAGAGGTTTGATTGGGGAAAGAAGAACCGGTCAGGTCCTGTGGAGAGGAAGAATAGAGTTCTCTTGCGCATCTGGTAATCCCGCCATCATGGGGCCGAAGCCCTGTAGATCGGTAATTTTGCGTCTCCATCTTTCGATGGATTTGCCTTTTTCAGACAAGCCTGAAGGTTTGTTCGTGCCGTGCAACTTATTTTGAAGGTGCCACGGATGCAGTTGTTTTGTCAATGTCTCTAACATGTCTCTAATATGTTAATTACGTCTATTTTTCATGCACTTACTGAATTGTCCGTGTCTTTAAGGGTACTTGTGCGCGAATGTTCCTGATACTTCTGATCTACCGTTCCAGAACTCAAACATGAGTCTGGCGTTCGTCAATTAATCTTACCCCTTGAAAATCGAGGGCGTTCATGATTTATAAATAGTGAATTTATCCGGAGATTCCGGGCCATGCTGACGGGGTCTGACTGTTAAGCAGCCATTTTGACCAATCAGCGAAATATCCCTATGATGCTGATTGGCTGCGTCTCTGCCACTGCGGTTGATTGATAAAAAAGTGTATCATTAGCTTCCGCATCCGGAGAGATGAATAGCATGGAAAACACCCGACAGAACTTCGATATACCGGGCAGACAGCCTTTCGTTCATCGGCGCTGATTGTTTCGTTCAGCGCTTACTTCTACGTCCGATTGTCGAATGCCTAGCCCTCCGCCGGATGTCTCTGGGAAAAGCGCATGGCTACACCCCCACAACCGATTTTTATGCCTTGTTGAGGTATTTTCCCATGGTGATCGCCGAAAACTTCCTGGCGCGGACCTTTGGTTCCTATACTTTGCAGTTGTTCGAAATCAATGGCAGCAACCCTCCGGTTTACACTTCCTGAGTTGGTTGAGTT
>JBPPMD010000144.1:0-6512 GCA_051305875.1 Desulfuromonadales bacterium
CTGGTCGCGCAAAAGAAGGACCTGGTTGCCGGTTTCATTATGGCCCGGCTCGATTATGGCGAATTCGGCAAGCCGATCCAGACCGCAGTAATCGACACCATCGGTGTCCATCCGGCGGAACAGGGAACCGGTGTCGGCCAGGCGCTGCTGGCGCAGTTGCTGATCAATCTTTCCAACCTTCAGGTCGAATCGCTGCGTACGCAGATCCAGTGGAATCAGGCAGGACTCCACAAGTTTTTGCAGGGCTGCAGCTTTACGCCATCCCAGCGACTGGTGTTGAACAAAAACATTCAGGAGTTCGCTTGACGCTGTGAACATGTAACAAACTCCATACAGCCATGGCAGGGATGGAGAATGAAAGTCCGGAGTCTGTCGGGCTATACAGGCCGATGTGAAATGTTGGGCCAAAAGCCGGAGTTGCAGCCGGCTCATGGACAGTCCGACTAGCTCTTTTGTTTGAAGAGCAACCGGTCCAGGCTCCACGGACCAGCGCCTACCGCAGCCAGGTAAAGAAATATAAAGCAGTACAGTACGGCCAACTCTCCCTGATTTGCAATCGGCCAGAATTCCCTGGGGGCATGCACCATGAAATAGGCTACGGCCATCTGACCCGACAGCACAAAGGCGATGGGCCGGGTGAACAGCCCCAACAGCACGAGCAGCCCGCCGAAAAATTCCAGCACACCGGCCAGACCCATAAGTGAGAACAGTTCGAGCGGAGGATTAGACATGGCGATGGGAAAGCCGAAGAGCTTCTGACCGCCGTGCTGCATGAACAGAAAAGCAACGATGATCCGCATGACACTTAACAGGTGCGGTGTCCATGTCGCGCAGAATGAAGTGTTGATCATGGCGTGTCTCCTTATTGATGGCCGCTGCCAGCGGGTGATCTTGCTTTACGGATTCGACCACTCCGGCCCATAGTCGAATTCGATAATCCGGGAGAATGTGCTGCTCACTCCTGACTCAGCCTGATGATAGAGAGGTTTTCCCTAATAATTAGAGATGTTTAGTCCTTGAACAGCATCTGCGCCGCTTCATAAATCGTCTCCGAAAGAGTCGGATGGGGATGGATCGACTTGCGCAGATCTTCGCCAACGGCGGCCATCTCAATGGCAACGACTCCCTCGGCGATCAGTTCGCCGGCCCCTGGCCCGGCCAATGCTACCCCGAGTACGCTTTCGGTCTGCGGATCGACAATCAGCTTGGTCATGCCGTCGTCGCGACCTAGAGTCAGCGTGCGGCCGTTGCTTCGCCAAGGCATTTTGACGGTTTTGACCTTGACCTTCTGCTCGCGGGCCGCGGTTTCGGTCAGGCCGCACCAGGCGATTTCCGGATCGGTAAAGACGACGGCAGGGATCGCCCGCGGGTCGAACACCTCCTTGCGACCGGCGGCGGCTCCCGCTGCGACCTGGGCTTCGCCGTAGGCCTTGTGGGCCAGCATCGGTTCACCGGCGATGTCACCGATAGCGAAAATATGCGGTTCGGCGGTTCGCTGCTGCCCGTCCACCTCGATAAAACCCTTGTCATCGAGTTTGACGGGGATCACCTCCAGTCCCAGGTTTTCCGTGTTGGGTTGCCGGCCGATCGCCACCAGGACCTTGTCGAAACGCTTATTACTCTGTTGACCCTGCTTGTCCTCAAGGGTCACCCGCACCCCGTTTTTCTGCTCCTTCAATTCGGCGACCCGGGTGTTCAGCATGATAGCCTCGAACTTCGTATCGAGCCGTCTCTTGAGTACGGAGACCAGATCCCGATCGCAACCGGGCAGCAAGCCTTCGGTCATCTCCACTACCGACACCTTGCTCCCCAGGGCTGCGTAGACTGACCCAAGCTCCAGCCCGATATAACCGCCGCCGATCACCAGCAGACTTTTCGGTACATCGGCAAGTTCAAGTGCCCCTGTCGAATCAATAATCCGTTTGCTTGCGGCATCGACACCCGGCAACAGGATCGGTCGGGAACCGGTGGCGACGATGGCCTGCTCGAAACCCATATCAGCTTCGGTTCCGTCTGCAGTCGCGATACGCAGAGTGTTTTTATCCTTGAACCGGGCCTTGCCGCGGACGTAGTCGATCTTCAGTTTGTCGACCTTCGAGCCCAGTCCGCCGGTGAGCTTGCCAATGACCTCATTTTTCCATTCCCGGACTCGTTCAACATCGATTTTCGGTTTACCGAAGGTTATACCGACGATAGCTGATTCCTCGGATTCGGAGATCAACCTGGCGACATGCAGCAGGGCCTTCGATGGAATGCAACCACGATAGAGGCAGACGCCACCGGGATTGACTTCCGGGTCGACGATCGTCACGGAGAGTCCCAGTTCGGCTGCCCTGAAGGCTGCCGCATAACCGCCGGGGCCGGCACCGATGACGACCAGTTGCGCTTTCGCCGGGATAGTACCTGACGTGCTCATAAGATCATCCTTTCATCACCAGCTGAAGAGGATTCTCGATCGTCCTGCAGATCCAGCGCAGGAAGCGGGCGCCATCGGCACCGTCGATGACCCGGTGGTCGTATGTCAAAGACAGGGGCAGGATCAGCTCAGGCACAAATTCCCGGCCGTCCCAGACCGGCTGCATCTCAGACCTGGAAACTCCTAGAATTGCGACCTGAGGTGCATAAACGAGCGGGGTAAAAGCGGTGCCGCCGATCCCGCCGAGATTGCTGATGGTGAAAGTCCCTCCCTCCATGTCGGCAGGGCTGATCTTGCGATCCCGGGTTTTCGCAGCGAGTTCATTCAGCTCGAGAGCCAGTTTTTCGACTCCTTTCCGGTCAGCTTCGCGAAGCACCGGAACCAGCAGACCGCCGGGAGTGTCAACGGCCACGCCTATATGCACGGACTGCTTGAGAATCAGTTCCCTGCTTGCCAGATCAAGGCTGCTGTTGAACCGTGGAAAGACCTTAAGGGCCGCCGCACAGATTTTGACCAGGATAGCAGTCATGGTCAACCTGGCTTCTTCCGCGGCTTGTTGATTGAATTCATTGCGGTATGTTTCGATCGCGGTGATCCGGGCCTTGTCGTACTGGGTAACCATCGGGATCGTCGACCAGGCATAGCTCATTGCATCGGCAGTCAGTTCCCTGACCCTCGATATCGACTCGCGGCTGACTTCGCCCCAGCGGGTAAAATCCGGCAGCGGTCGCTGCGCGTGGAGCCCCGGGAATTCTCCGACTGATTTGGGTGCAGGTCCGCCGCCGGTAATGCGCTGCATGGTGTCACGGACAAAATGGCGCACGTCGGTTTCGCTGATCCTGCCGCCGGGCCCCGTACCCTGTACCTGGTAAATATCGACGCCCAGGTCGCGGGCCAACCGGCGCACAGATGGCGCTGCCGGGGCGACCATGTCGCCGCGTCGCACAGTGTTCAGATCAGGCAACGTTTTCTTGTGGGAGGCCTCCTCCGGCTTTTCTTTCGGCTCTTCTTTCTTCTCCGGTTCTTCTTTCTCCTCCGGTTCTTCTTTCTCCTCCGGTTCTGCTTTTTCTTCCGGTTCCTCTTTCTTCTCCGGTTCTGCTTGCGCAGTTTCTCCATCGGTGTCCATCAGCATGACGACTGAGCCGACGTCGACCTGGTCACCTTCGCTGACCTTGATCTCGGTGATCTTGCCTGCCTGTGGCGAAGGGATGGCCACTACGGCCTTGTCGGTTTCCAGCTCCAGAAGAGTCTGGTCGATTTCCACCTGGTCGCCAACGGCAACTGAAATCGTGACAACAGTCCCTGACTCGACGCCCTCGGACACCTCGGGAACAGTAATTTCCAGTGACATAATTCTCCCTCAGTCGTTATGCGGGTTGAGCTTTTCCGGGTTGATATCAAAATCAGCGATCGCCTTGACGACGCTTGCGTTGGTGACTTCATCGGTCAGAGACAGTTGTCTGAGGACCGCCACCACGATATAACGCGCATCGACCTCAAAGAAGTCACGCAGCCGTTCACGGCTGTCGCTGCGACCGAAGCCATCCGTACCAAGGCAATGCAGCGGACCGGGAATCCATTTGGCAATTGAAGCCGGTAGAACCTTCAGGTAATCAGATGCTGCGACATAAACGCCGCCTGTTTTAGCCAGCAATTGGCTGACAAAAGGCGTTCTGGCTTTTTCCCCGGGATGCAGAAGATTCCAGCGTTCGCATTCGATCGCATCACGGTAGAGCTCCTTGTAACTGGTGACGCTCCAGACATCGGTGGCTATCTGGTAATCTTTCTCAAGAATTGCCTGAGCCTTGATGACCTCATTGAGTATGGCTCCGCTGCCCATGAGATTCGCCTTGGCTTTTTTCCCTTTGAGGCCGGTCTTGCGAAAACGATACATTCCCTTGAGTATGCCTTCACGAACCTCGCCCTCTTTCGGCATGGGCGGCATGGGATAGGTCTCGTTCATGACCGTCAGGTAGTAGATCAGGTCTTCCTGATTGCAGTACATCCGCGTCAGACCGTCATGGATGATCACGGCCAGCTCGTAGGCAAAGGCAGGATCATATGCCTTGATCTTGGTTGGCGCCATAGCCAGCACATGGCTGTGACCATCCTGATGTTGCAGCCCTTCCCCGGCCAACGTGGTCCGTCCTGCGGTGGCGCCGACCAGGAACCCCCGCGCCCGGCTGTCGCAGGCCTGCCAGATCAGGTCGCCGACCCGCTGGAAGCCGAACATCGAATAGAAAGTGTAAAACGGCACTGTCTGCACGCCATTGTTTGAATAGGCGGTTCCGGCAGCGATGAAGCTGGCCATGGCGCCCGCTTCGCTGATTCCCTCTTCGAGGATCGCTCCTTCTTTTCTTTCATTGTAGAAAAGCAGGTTGTGCTTATCGACCGGTTCATAAAGCTGGCCGACATGACTGTAGATACCGGCCTGGCGGAACAGCGACTCCATACCGAAAGTACGCGCCTCATCGGGAATGATCGGCACGATCAGTTTGCCGAGCTCGGAGTCGCGCAGCAGTTTGGAGAGCAGGTGCACATAGGCCATGGTGGTCGCCAGCGGTCGGTCGCCCGATCCTTCGAAATATTCCCGGATAACTTCTTCGGTCTGACAGGCCATCGGGTAGCTGGGGTCATGCCGCTTCGGCAGGCTGCCGCCAAGCGCGGCGCGACGCTCCCGCAGGTAGAGCATCTCAGGGCTGTCGTCGGCCGGTTTGTAGAAGGGGGTTTCGGCAATCTCCTTGTCGCCGACCGGTATATTGAACCGGGTGCGGAAAGCCTTGAGTTCCTCCTCGTTGAGTTTCTTCTGCGCATGGGTGATGTTCTTGCCTTCCCCGGCTTCGCCGAGGCCATACCCTTTGATGGTCTGGGCGAGAATCACTGTCGGTGTCCCCTGGTGTTCCACCGCAGCCTTGTAGGCGGCATGGACCTTGTCGGGATCATGCCCGCCCCGGGTCAGCTTGCCGAGCTGTTCATCACTGTAGCCCTTGACCAGTTCGAGCAGTTCCGGATACTTGCCGAAGAAGTGCTCACGGACATAGGCTCCATTACCAAGGGTGAAGCGCTGCATATCGCCATCGAGCACCTCGTCCATGCGCTGCACCAGCTTGCCCGAATTATCAGCTTCGAGCAGGCGGTCCCAATCACCGCCCCAGATCACCTTGATGACATTCCAGCCAGCGCCGCGAAAAGCCGCCTCGAGTTCCTGGATGATCTTTCCGTTGCCGCGCACCGGGCCGTCCAGACGCTGCAGATTGCAGTTGACGACAAAGATCAGGTTGCCGAGACTCTCCCGTGCGGCAAGAGTGATCGCGCCGAGGGATTCGGGCTCGTCCATCTCTCCGTCACCAAGCATCGCCCAGACCTTACGGCCGCTGCGCTTACGCAGGCCACGGTCGACCAGGTAATGATTGAAGCGCGCCTGGTAGATGGCGCACAAGGACGTCAGTCCCATGGATACGGTCGGGAACTCCCAGAAATCAGGCATCAGGAAAGGGTGCGGGTAGGAAGAGAGGCCTCCCTTACCGGGGCGTAATTCACGGCGGAAGCCCTCCAGGTCGTCCTCGCTCAGACGCCCCTCAAGAAATGCCCGGGCATAGACGCCCGGCGAGGCATGCCCCTGGAAAAAGACCATGTCGCCGAGAAAATCTTCGGTCCTGCCACGCCAGAAATGGTTGAATCCGACTTCCCACAGGGTCGCAGCCGATGCGAAAGTGGAGATATGACCGCCGATACCTGGCGACTCCTGATTGGCTCGCACCACCATCGCCATAGCATTCCAGCGGATGATCGACTTGATTCGCCGTTCGATCTCGCGGTCACCCGGGTAGACATTCTGCTGGCTGCGCGGGATAGAATTGATATAGGGGGTGTTGGCAGTAAACGGGATGCTGACACCATGTTCCTGGGCGCTGATCTGCAGCAACCGAAGGATCTGACGGACCCTGTCCGGTCCCTGGTTCTGCAAGACGTAATCAAGAGATTCTCGCCACTCGGCGTTCTCAATCTCCTGAAGTTTGTCGAGCTCCTGTTGATGCTTGCTGGCCATATACGGCGACTCCTTTTGACAACAGCTAATCCGTCCGTGCAGGGAAAT
>JBPPMD010000145.1:0-5950 GCA_051305875.1 Desulfuromonadales bacterium
GATGTCACCGTAGCCAACGGTCGTCAAGGTGGTGATGGCCCAGTAACATGAGATGCCGATTGAGGTGAAGCCGCTTTCCTCTCCCTCAATGAGATACAGGAGTGAGCCGAAAATCAGCACCATGGTCATAATTGCAAAAAGGAAGATCGCAATTTTGCGAAAGCTGGCGCGTAGCGCTTTTACCAGGATTTCGGTTTCGTTAAGATATTGTGCCAGCTTGAGGATTCTGAAAATCCTCAGCAGACGCAACACCCTGATGGTCATAAGGTACTGCGATCCGGGAACCAGCAGGCTGAGGTAGGTCGGCAGGACAGAGATGAGATCAACGACACCGTAGAAGCTCCGCGCGTATCTCGCCGGATTCCCAAGATACAGGATCCTCAGCAGGTACTCAACACTGAAGAGAATCGTGAAAAACCATTCAATGATGTAAAGGACCCCACCATACTGTGCATGGATCCCGGCAACACTGTCCAACAAAACAGTGATAACACTCATGAAGATGGCAATGATCAGCAGGATGTCGAAAAGTTTACCGGCTGGGGTATCTGCTTCAAAAATGATTTCGTGAAGACGCAACTGCCAGGGCGCAAGTTTGCGGCCGACAGGCGGTCGAGGGTTGGAACGCTGGTCGGGATGGGGTGCTGTGCTCACGCTTACCTGTCTTTCCGGAGATTAATGGAATATTCGGACAATCTGCCAGTGTATGACGATCCCTGGGAATATCGCATGGCTAACACAAAGGCTAAGATTGAACACAAAGCCGCAAGGAGATAAAAATAAATAGAGTTTTTCGATTATGATACGCAAAAAGAAGGCCCTCGATTCAAGGGCCTTCTTTCTGTAACGAATTAACTTTTAGCAGACCAGAGCCCGTGCAGGTTGCAGTATTCACGAGCAGTCACCTGCTTGGCGATAACCGGGAAGCTTGCTTCCGGAGCATCGCCAGGTTGCAGGTTCTGACGATAAACTTTACCATCAGCAAGCAGCTCGATCCACTCGATGTAATGTTCCTTCGTCATGGGGTGTGCAACACTACCGATTTTGACGGTGATATTGTCGGCATTGATTTCTATGACTGGAACGTGTTTCTCCTTGGTTGCATCGACAGTGTTCTCCGTGAACAGAACCATCTTTTCGTCGCAGCAGACCAGGGCTCCAGAGCCACCATGTACGAGTTCGACAATGTTGCCGCACTGTTCACACTTGTAGATTTCGTTTAATTTGGGCATTTTTTTTCTCCTCGGTTAGCAGTCGATTCTCGGTTTGTCTGAAAATGTGCCAAAGAGTGGGCACAGATAGGGCAGCAATCAGGCGCTCTTGTCGTCTCGTGTTGGCAGATGCCGTAGCAGTAACACCAGTCCATCGGTTACTTACGGTTGCATAAAGTTAAGGACTTTTTGATAAGTTGATATGATAGCACAATGTACAGGTTCTGCAATTATGGCCAGAGAGGTCTCTTGGACAAATCTTCCTGTGGTAATGCTTAAGGCCTTTTCAATAAAAAAAGCCCCCCGAAACGGGGGGCTTTGAAGTTTGTATAGGATGGAATTTATTTCTTGTGGCAGTCGTTGCACTTGGTAGGGCCGCCATCTTTTTTGTGGCAGTCTTTGCAGACAGCGCCGTGCGCCGCGTCTTTGTCGACAACGATCTTGGCAGGGGTACCCTCATGGCATGCCGCGCAGTCCATCTTCTCGCTGTGGACTTTGTGATCGAAGGTGACCGCGCCTTTCGCGCTCTCATAAGTCACGGTATCGGCGGCGTAGGCCACAGCGAAGGTGAAAGCGACCAGCATCATAGCAACTATCAGTTTTTTCATAGTTCTCTCCTTGTTGTTGGTGGTTAATAATAAGCAAAGGCTAATCTAGGAGATTCCTCTCTGTAGGTCAAGCTTTTTTTGCTGGCTGATGATGCTGTAATGACGTTGTTTAAGCAGCTTTTAATCGCTGCTGGGGATGTTATAATATTTTCCAGCCTTGGATTTATGTGCGAATGCAATCATCAAATAGGGGGTAGGCCATGTTGCGTTGGGTTTTGATTGGTTTCCTGGTATTTTTTCTGAGTGGCTGTGCTTCCCGTTGGGAGCATTCAACCAAGCGTTCTTCTGAGTTTTATGCGGATGACAGGTATTGTCAGGCAGAAACAGGTGGTGCTTCCAAAAGTATTGAGCCGGGTCAGGAGCGAGTGAGCTACGAAAGCTGCATGTGGGATCTGGGGTGGCACAAGAAACAAACTATCTGGTTCTTTGATCCCGTCAACAAGTAGTGAGTGCTGAGACATTACCAGGAAAACAGGCGGGCAGACTTGCCGGCCCGTTTTCTTGGTTGTGCCCTGTTGATCAACGGGATATCGAGTCGAGCCGGTAGTGGTCGCGGATAATGCGCAAAAATTGGTTGACGCCCCGTAATGCTTCGCGCAAACGTTTTTGTGATTTTTCGGGGAGGCGCAGGGGATCGATAGCATTGCTTGGTCTGTTACCTGCGGCCAGGTCACTTAATTGGCGTTGCAGACGAAGCTTGACCAGTTGCGAGAAGGAATCACTGAGTGTTTCGCTGACCTTGGTTGAAAGAACGCCCATTTGTCCAAGCTTTTCAAGTTTGTCCCAGGTTGTCCCCTTGTCGACATTGTTCTCCAGCGCGAGCAGACTGGCTCCCTCCGTTATGGCAAAGATGCCGGCCTTTTTGAGATCAACCTTGCCTCGGTTTTTTCCTCTGCGTTCAACCTTGATGCGGCCAAACATGCCCAACGGGGCAGGGAAACGCACAATGTTTTTGGCGGCATAAGGGAAGAAAAGCATGTTTCTCCGGGTGGCTGCATAAATAAATTCATGCAGGTTGTTTTCCAGAGAGACATCGCCATGAATGGTGCGGAAATCCTGAAACATGCCGAAGTTGACCATGCGCTCTCCAGTGGGCACGGAGATCCACTGTTCAAGGAGCTGCTGCCATTCACTGAGGCTGTGCTGCCATTGGGGATTGCTTGCCATGGTGTTGCCGGGGCAGCGGGGAATGCCGACATACTCGAGAGCATCAACCAGTCTGCTCGCGAAACGCTGGCAGGCGTCCCGTTCTGCAGCGGAAATGTCGTCTGCATAGATCAAGGCGCTGTCCTGGTCGGTGCGTAATGTCTGCTCACCGCGTCCCTCGCTGCCAAGGGCAAGATATGCTGCCCTGGGCGGGAGAGTGATCCCCTCCAGGTTCTCCATGATGGTGATGATCCGTTGCGTAAATCCGTCGTTGAAGTGGGCAATCAGCTGGACAAGGCTTCTGGTCTCGGCACCAGCGCTCATGGCACTTCTTACCATCTCAAGAATGCGACTGTTGATCGCCTTGAGTTCCTCAATCGACTCGGCTGCTTCCATCTCTTGTGTCAGGTAAAGCGGGCTGCGGGTTTGCTGGCTGAGCAGGTCGATGGCATTGATAATACCAACCAGCTTTTGCTCATCGTTGACAACGGGCAGGTGATGAATGTTGTTTTTAGCCATTTTAAAGATGGCCTCGAAAACATACGCCTGACTGCGAACCGTTGTTACCCCAGCATGCATGATATCGCAGACTTTATAGCCCGCCAGATTTTCACCGGCAGCAGCGATCAGATCGCGCAAGTCACGCACAGAAAGGATGCCGATGGGGTTTTCCCCCTCAACTATCACAAGTCCGGCAATGTTGTGCTCACGCATCAGGCGAGCGGCTTCAATCACACTGATATGCGGAGTGCAGGTGAGCGCGGGGCTGCGGCAGACGCTGCCGATGTGCAGGAAAAAAAAACTTTCCTCGTTAAAGTTGCTGTCGGGCACGGAAACTCCATGAAAAAACGATAATAAATTGGCTTATTGTCTACGCTTTTAAGGTCAGATGCAACAGTTCGTTGCCGCTGGTAAATTTAGTAAAACTAGATGCATGAGAAGCAAAACGGTACATCCGCTACCAAACATGTGTTTTGCTGCTATACTTGTTACAAAAATAAATCGTGAATCCTGAAAACAACGATTTTTACAAATACCTGATGAGTATAATTGTCAAAACGAAACAACGTTATATTTTTTTATTGACTCAGCCGGAAGACTCAAGCTATCTTCTGCTTCAACCTCTATATCTTTGAGGTTTCTAACGGCTGCAAGAAGAGAACAATGGTTAAAATCTGAGTGATTTGGTCTTTAAAATGTCTGGTCTGGCCAGTTTTTGGGTCTGATTCCAGGCACACATATCAAACGAAGTAACGGTGAATTTAAAACTTTGTCTCCTTTACTGCCCGCCTGGCAGCGAGGAGACCAAAACGGCATCGGAGTTATCCTCAATATCTTCCGGGCAAGATTAAGGAGGTGGTTGGAAAGTTCAAGTCTGGTAATGATTCATAGTTTTTTTATCTAACCTGAAGGAGGTTATTATGGACAAAAGTGGTAAAGCTTATTGGAAAGCAGTATTAACCCTGGTGGGCCAGGTCCTCTTGGTCTGGTTCCTTGTTTCTTATGGCGCGGGAATCTTATTCGCTGGCCCGCTCAACAACATCATGCTGGGTGGTTATCCGCTGGGCTTCTGGTTCGCGCAGCAGGGTTCGATGTACATCTTCGTCGCCCTGATCTTTATCTATGCATGGCGCATGGGCATAATCGACCAAAAATTTGACGTTCACGAAGAGTGAGGAGGAGCTAAATAATGAGTCTTCAAGCAATTACCTATCTCGTTGTTGGTGCTACCTTTGCTCTCTACATCGGTATCGCCATCTGGGCCCGCGCGGGCAGCACCAGTGAATTCTACGTCGCCGGTGGCGGGGTACACCCCATTGTAAACGGTATGGCGACCGGGGCTGACTGGATGTCCGCAGCGTCCTTCATCTCTATGGCCGGCCTGATCTCCAACATGGGCTATGGTGGCGGTCTTTTCCTGATGGGCTGGACCGGCGGCTACGTTCTGCTGGCCATGCTGCTGGCACCCTACTTGCGCAAGTTTGGCAAGTTCACCGTGCCGCAGTTCGTCGGTGACCGCTTCTATTCCAAGGGCGCCAGTGCGGTGGCGGTTCTCTGCCTGATCACCGCATCGGTTACCTACATCATCGGCCAGATGACCGGGGTCGGCGTTGCTTTCTCGCGCTTCCTCGGTGTTTCCAATACCGTCGGTATTTTCGTCGGTATGGCCATTGTCTTCATGTACGCGGTGTTCGGCGGCATGAAGGGGATCACCTACACTCAGGTCGCCCAGTACTGCGTGCTGATCCTGGCCTACACTATCCCGGCAATCTTCATTTCGCTGCAGCTGACCGGCAACCCGATCCCGCAGCTCGGCCTCGGTTCCGACATGGTCGGCGGCGATGTCTCACTGCTCTCCAAGCTGGACGTGATCGTCCAGGAGCTCGGCTTCAGTAAGTACACCACGGCTCTGCCTGGCAGCAAACTCAACTATTTCGTTTACACTGTGTCGCTGATGATCGGCACCGCCGGTCTGCCGCACGTTATCGTGCGCTTCTTCACAGTACCCAAGGTCAAGGACGCCCGCGCTTCCGCTGGTTGGGCGCTGGTCTTCATCGCCATCCTCTACACCACCGCCCCGGCGGTTGCCGCGATGGCGAAGATAAACCTGTTCAGAACACTTAACCCGGGCCTCGTAAGCTCCGCCGATTTCGATGTAACCGCTCCGGGCGCGCAAATCAGTTATGACGAACGTCCCGACTGGATGAAACGCTGGGAAGTCACCGGCCTGTTGAAATTTGAGGACAAGAACGGCGACGGCCGCATTCAGTACTACAACGACAAGAGCACGGATCCCAAATTCGCTGCCGCGGGCTGGGCCGGTAACGAATTGTCTGTTAATGCCGATATTATTGTTCTCGCTAACCCGGAAATCGCACTGCTGCCCAACTGGGTTATTGCTCTGGTGGCCGCCGGTGGTCTGGCAGCCGCTCTCTCCACCGCGGCGGGTCTGCTGCTGGCGATCTCTTCGGCGATCTCCCATGA
>JBPPMD010000187.1:0-16537 GCA_051305875.1 Desulfuromonadales bacterium
CGGAGCATTGGCGTTTGACGGGTTGACCACTCTGGCGATTGTGCTCTTTCTGCTGGTTGCCGGCATGGAAGTCGATCTCTCCACGGTCTGGCGACAGGGCAAGGTGGCCCTCTGGGTGGCCCTGACCGGCATGCTAGTGCCGTTCAGCCTCGGTTTTGCCGTCGTCTGGTGGGCACCGGGCCTGACAGGTTATCAACCGGGCGTCAACCACCTGGCATATGCACTGTTCATGGCAACGGTGCTTTCCATCTCCGCCCTGCCGATCATCGCCAAAATTCTGATGGACCTCAACATCTATCGCAGCGATCTCGGGGTGACCGTGATCGCTGCAGCGATTTTCAACGATCTGCTGGGTTGGTTGGTCTTTGCAGTCGTGCTCGGCCTGCTGGGAGTAGGCGATGGCATGCACTTGGGCCACACCCTCTGGTTGACCTTTGCCTTCACCGCCGCCATGCTGACCATCATTCCCTGGGTCATCCACCGGATCCTTCCCTGGATTCAGGCCCATACCAGTTGGCCTGGTGGTGTGCTCGGCTTTGCCCTGTCGTTTTGCCTGATTGCCGCAGCCTTTACCGAGTGGATCGGCATCCACGCCATTTTCGGCTCTTTTCTTGCTGGTGTGGCCCTGGGTCACTCGACTCATCTGCGCGAACGGACACGTACCACCATCGACCAGTTTGTTTCCTTCATCTTCGCCCCGCTGTTTTTCGCCAGTATTGGCCTGAAAGTGAACTTTGTCGAACACTTTGACCTGCTGTTGACCCTGACGATACTGGGCATCGCACTGACCGGCAAAGTGACGGGAAGCGCATTGGGAGGGCGCTTTGGCGGGCTACCCTGGCGCGAATCCCTGGGAATCGGATTCGGCATGAGCGCCCAGGGGACCATGGGGATCATTCTTGGAGTTCTGGCCTTGCAGTTTGGGCTGATCAACCAGCAGGTTTTCGTCTCTCTGGTAGTGATGGCTCTGGTCACCTCGCTGGTGAGTGGCCCGATGCTGCAATGGATCCTGCGTTTGAAAAAACCGCGCTGTTTCACCGACTACCTGCAGCCGCAGAGCTTCGTCAATCACCTTGAAGCAACAGATCGCTGGCAAGTCATCCACGAGCTTTCGCTGGTAACTGCCCCCCTGGCCGGCATCGACACCGCCATTGTTACCGCGGCAGTACGGGCCCGCGAGAAGATGATGCCCACCGGAATCGGCAACGGCCTGGCCGTTCCCCACGCCCGCTTACCAGGTCTGACAGCACCGCTGGTGGCGATCGGGTTATCCGCCCCCGGAATTGACTTCGATGCCCCGGACAACTCCCCGGCCCACGTGATCTGCCTGATTCTGACCCCGCTCAACGACGACGGTGCGCAGCTGGAAATCCTGGCTGACATCGCGACAACCTTCAAGGTCAGGGAGATCCGGGACAAGGTCATGAACGTCGCAGGATTCACCGAGTTTCTGGCTTTGGTGCGCAGCGGCCAACCGCGCAGGTGAATCATGGCCGCCCGGGCATTGATGGCGTAGCAGAGTGTCTGTTCCATACATTGCCTGAGGCGGGCACGGCAAACTGCGTCTGAGAAACACCTGAATTCGTGAGGAGTGAAGGGTGAAGAGTGAGGAAAGAAACCAAAGGCCCGGTTTCCGCCTGAAGATTTACGCCTCCTGTCCCAGACGGCGAAAGGCAGCCAACACGTCATTCTGGCTGAGGATGCCGACCAGCTTTTGTGGGTCATCAGTATCAACTACGGGAAAATAACTTATATTGCGATGCAATTGCAGGACATGCAGGGCTTCACGTAAAGACTGGTCCATCCTCAGGCAATATTGTGCCGTAACTGTCAGATCTCCGGCAACCACCAGTGGCACCAGCGCCGGCTCAAAGAGCAGGTTGCGGATCTCCGTATAATCGATCACACCGACAAAGCGGTTGCTGTCATCAACCACCGGGAACTGGTCATAGCGACTGTGGGCAATATGCTTGAGCAGGGCATAGTAGGGAGTGCTATGCAGCACGGTCTCAACATTCTGCCGCATGATATGCCGAACCAGGATATCACCGGGGTCCTCAAGCCGATGACCGATCGGCACCCCGAGAGAGCTGCGAAAATGGTGCACGACGTTGTGCAGTCCTTCCAGAGCACCCATCGGCGCCCTCTTCTGCAACAAAGCCAGGATCGGCACTTCGCCGGAGCGCACCAGACCATGCCGCACCGCAAGTGGCCCCATCAGCTCGAAAACCACTACGGAACCAAGCACAATGGTTTCCAGAAGTTTACCACCGGCCGGCCAGTGCAGTGCGAGTTGGCTGGCCAGGCCGATAGCGACACCGGCCTGAGCCATCAGGGTCAGGCCGATGTAAGCTTTCTCGTTCGAGCCGAAACCTCCGAGGCGGGCACCGATGGCAGCCCCCAGCCATTTGCCCAGAGTCCGCGCGACCACAGAAGCGGCACCGAGCAGGCCAATATGCGTCAATGTCTCTAAGTGAAGATTGGCACCTGCCAACACGAAAAAAACCACGTAAAGGAGGTAATCAACCTGACGGATATCACTCTGCAGGCGATGCCATCGCGGGCAACTGTTCGCCAGCGTCATCCCCAAAACCAGGCTGGCCAGCAACGGATCAATATTCAGGGCACGACAGATTGCTACATTTACGGCAATCCCGCCCAATATCAGGATCTTGTTTTCACTCGGCAACTCCAGGCGCTGAGCCCATACCGAGAGGGCAAACCCCAACAGGGCACCCACCAGAACAGGCCCCCCCATGCGCATCAGGAGTGCGCCAAAGCCTTCACTCGGGAAGAGAAAGATATGGGCCAGAGCTGCAAAACCGATGACTGAAACAAGATTATTAAAACCGACCAGGGTCAACACCAGGCTTGTGACAAGTCCTTCCGCTTCATATTCACGAATTACCATCAATGTAGCCGCCGGAGCGGTCGCTACGGCAATTATGCCCAGGAACAGGGCAAACTCCAGAGAGGTCTGCCACAGGGTCTGCCCCGGCACAATTTTCTGCAAGAAGATATAATTGACGGTGAAAACTGCGCTGACAACCAGAGCAAAGGTCAGCAGGATTTCACTGCCGGAGAACAGTAAAATACGATGCCGCCAGCGATCGAGATGACTGATTTCAAAAAGGCCGCCGATATGCATCAGAATCAGGGCCAGAGCCATTTCCGAGAGTGGCCGTAGTTCCAGAAGCACTTCAGGAGGTAACAGCACCGGCAGATTGGTCAGATGAGCGAATGAAGGGCCGATGAACAAACCGGTTATCAGGTATCCGGTAACCCGCGGGATATGACAGACCGATGCCAGGCGACCACCGATCAGGGCACCGAGAAAGATAAACGACAAGGCCGTCAACAGCGGAAGAAAAGAGATATCCATCGCTGCAAAATAGCACAACTGTCAGGCATGACCAAGTGGAACACTTGCCGTTTCGAGTGGATATTGAAGTGATTTCACAGTACGACCCCTTGCGTTGCATGTGCAATATACTATTGTTGAAAAACATGGCGGCCCAGGAGTCTGTCGAACTATACGGACCGAAGCGAAAATTTGGCTGTTTGAGAACAGATTTTAGCCCGTTTGCAGGTTCATAGTAATGATGAATAACTTCCGCATCATCAAAATCATGCAAACCTTGTCTCCCGCTCAGGCGCTGGCATTCTACTACGCCGCCGCCATTCTGATCGGTAGCGCGCTGCTGGCGACCCCCTGGGCCGCGAACGGCTCACCGCTCTCGTTTCTCGATGCACTGTTCACGGCGACCTCGGCGCAGTGCGTCACCGGACTAATCGTAGTCGAAACGGGTACCAGGCTGACCCTGTTCGGGCAAGGTGTGGTTCTGGCGCTGATCCAGATCGGCGGACTGGGAATCACGACCTTCTCGGTCTACCTGTTCATTTACCTGCGGGTCGGCGTCAGCGGTCGCGGCCGTTGGATCATTAACGAAACCCTGATGCACAGCCCTGTCAGCTCCTGGCAAGAGCTGATCAAAGCAGTTTTTGTCGTGACCCTGATAATCGAAACGGCCGGGGCGATCCTGCTCGCATTTGCCTTTGTCCCCGAACTTGGCTTCTGGCAAGGGATCTACAGCGCAGTGTTCCATTCGATTTCCGCCTTCTGCAACGCGGGCTTTTCCCTTTTCCCCGACAGCCTGGTCGGCTTTCGTGATAACGCTCTGGTGAATCTGACCGTGATGGGGCTGATCATCCTCGGCGGGATCGGCTTTCTGGTCATCAGGGAACTGGTGCAGGTTGTCCGCAATCGTACACTCAAACGATCTCAACGCGCGAGTCTCTCCCTGCATACCAGGATTGTCCTGGTGATGACATTGCTTTTGATTATTTACGGTGCCGTGATGATCGGCTGGCTGGAGAGCGACGAAGCCCTGGCCGGAATGCCGTTTATGGAAGGTTTCTGGACCTCCCTGTTTCAATCGGTGACGGCACGCACTGCCGGTTTCAATACCATTGATCTCAATGCCTTCCGGGCACCGACGGTGTTCATGTTCATCTTTCTGATGTTTGTCGGTGCCTCCCCCGGTTCGGCAGGCGGTGGTGTCAAGACCACCAGCATGGCTCTGTTTCTGGCTATTTTTTATAATCGCCTGAAAGGCAGCCCGCATACCAGCCTGTTCCATCGTACGCTTCCGGACGAGGTGATCACCAAGGCGCTGGCGCTGGTGCTGCTGGCCATTATCCTCATCGGCATTGCCCTGTTCGGTCTGATGATCGTACAGAGTCCGGATCTGGCCCATGAGGATTCGAGGGAGTTCCTTGGCTACGCCTTCGAAGCCTTTTCCGCATTCGGCACCGTGGGGTTGTCGATCGGCGCAACCGCCAAATTGAATGCCCCGGGAAAGATGATCATCATCATGCTGATGTTTGTCGGCAGGGTCGGTTTGCTGACCATGGCCTTTGCCATAGCCGGAAAGACCCGACGTTTTGCAACCCGCTATGCAGAAGAAAACATCATGATTGGCTAACGACAGGAGACATTAATTGATGAAAAAGAAATTTTGTGTCATTGGCCTGGGGAACTTTGGCTTTCATATCGTCTCGACGCTCTACGATCAAGGCCACGAAGTCACCGCGATCGATATCGACCATGACAAGGTTCAGGCTGTCAAGGACATTTGCGATTCCGCCATACTCGGAGATGCGGGCAGCAAGGAGTTCCTGGCCTCCCAGGGCGTTGCGGAGATGGATGCCGTGGTGGTGTCGACCGGCGATCGTTCGCATCTTTCGACCCTGATGACCCTGTATCTGAAGGAACTCAAGATTCAGCGCATTCTGGTCAAAGCCGTCAGCGAAGATCACGGGCGGATCCTGGAGCGCGTCGGCGCAACAGACGTCATTTTCCCCGAAAAGGACATGGCCATCCGGGTGGCTCACAATATGTCGAGTCCCAACATCCTGGAGTTCATTCCGCTCGCCGAAGAGTATTCCCTCTCGGAAGCCGAGCCACCGAGGCACTTCCTCGGCAAAACCCTGGTTGAATTGGATTTGCGGAAAAAATATCAAATAACGGTTATCGCGATTAAGGATATTTTGACTGACCAGTTCATTCCGGTCCCGCCCCCGACGTACAGAATAAAGGACAGCGATCTACTGATCATCATAGGAAAAACGGATGACATTGACAAAGCATTAAGAAAATAAGGTCTGTTGCTCATGGAGCGGTGTTCTGTTGTTTTGCAAGGCTAAAAATGCAGAATCCCGCCGAGCCTGATGGCGAAGAGTTGACAGGCCCTGATCGCAGGGCATCTGCCGATTCGGCGAGTCCGGCAAGTGGTTTCTCTTTAAATGAACATGAGACGTTCGGCCTGGTCATCTCTCCATTGTGGGACGCCTCTGAACAAATGCATTCGGTCATTGAACCGACT
The DNA here is from genome assembly GCA_051305875.1 of Desulfuromonadales bacterium. GTDB lineage: Bacteria > Desulfobacterota > Desulfuromonadia > Desulfuromonadales > BM103 > M0040. Next base: position 5,886 of record JBPPMD010000187.1, read on the forward strand.
TTTTATGTCACCACCAGTTCGGACTTTAATCGAATGGGATTGGCCACATTGAATCGATTCGGAGAGGTAGCGATGACATTTTCATGGATTTTCCGAAACTGATCCTCGGTTCCGTTGCCCCGGATGTGGACCGTATATTGAATTTCATCGTAGCCTGGCTTGACGTTGGGGTCGAGTCCGAAAAACCCGCGCAGGTCGATGTCTCCCTCGGTTTCAATGCGAAGTTCCTCCAATTCGATCCCCTCCATGGCGCAACCGACCACGTACCCGACCGTCATACATGCATTGAGAGCCGCCATAAGTGTTTCCTGGGGATTGGCGTGATTATTTGTGCCGCCCAATTCAAGGGGTTCGTCGGTGCGAATGGTAAAATCTTTTTTGACGTATTCCCCACCGATAGAGTACCCGTCCACATTGGTTTCGGTCTGAGCACCGCCTTTCCATGAGGTGGCCACTTTCCAGTGAGTTTGCCCTTCGGCTGCATCGTTCGCTACTTTCCCGATCAACGCTTTAACCGCATCAGTATCGATGCCGTTTATCACCTTTGCCTGGTGTGGGTCACTTGCAGGTTTTTGCATGGCTTTGCCTCCTCTTCGGTAATGGCTTTGCTGCAGGTGTGCCATTACATTCGGTTCAAACAAAAAAATGCCTTTTAAAAATTTACTTTTTGAACCGCCAAAGTCAAGCCCGGGAAGTCAAGAATTCGGCTTATTCCTCGCCTGCCAGAAATAAATAATGCGCAATGAGCCAAAAATCCTTATTGATTGTTATACTTATGTTTTCAGCATCAGATTCAGGATCTAGCAGCCTGTCGGACTATCCATGAGCCGGCTGCAAATCCGGCTGTTTGGCCCATATTTCAGCTCTTTTTTGGTCCATAGCTACGGCTATGAACCTGCAAATGAGCTAAAATCTGTTCTCAAACATCCAAATTTTCGCTTCGGCGCGTATAGTCCGACAGACTGCCAGGCAAAGGAGGAACAAGATGGATCATGCCAACAAAGACCTGCCGGGAAGGATCGATCCGGAGATCGCCCACCGGGTCTGGATAGAGAATGTCCAGCCGGCGGTCGATGCCGGCCGCTTTCCGATCAAGCGTTGCGTGGGAGAGGATGTCCGGGTAACGGCCGACATTTTTGCCGACGGCCATGATCTGTTGGCAGCCGTGCTCCGTTATCGTCCCGTCTCCGCGGCCGCCTGGCAGGAGACGCACATGAAGCCGCAGGTGAACGATATCTGGGAGGGGCACTTTTGCGTGGAACGCCTGGATCCTTATGAATACACCATTGTGGCATGGGTTGACCATTTTGCCAGTTGGCAGGACGAAGTTCTGAAGAAACATCAGGCCGGCCAGGATATCCAGAGCGAACTTCTGGAAGGCGCCGCCCTGATCGAGGCGGCGGCGGAGCGGGCGTTAGAGCCCGATCGCAGCTGGCTGACAAAAAGCGCACTGCTGCTCAAGTCAAAAAAGGCTCAGGCCGAGCGCGTGGAGCACGGGCTGTCAGCGGACCTTACCGCTCTCATGAACCTTTATCCGGACCGCTCGCAGAGCTCCCGTTACCACCAGGCCCTGCAGATCAATGTGGAACGTATCCGCGCCAGATATGGCGCCTGGTACGAGATGTTTCCCCGTTCGACCGGCAGCTCCCCGTCTCAGAGCGGCACCTTCCGGGATGCGGCGAAGCACCTGTCCTATGTCGCAGGAATGGGCTTTGACGTCGTCTACCTGCCGCCCATCCACCCCATCGGACGCACCTACCGCAAGGGACCGAACAACACCCTCGTAGCCGGACCGGACGACCCCGGGAGTCCCTGGGCCATCGGCGGACCGGAGGGGGGTCACAAGGCGATTCACCCGGAACTCGGTACCATGGACGATTTTGATTTTTTTGTTGAGACCGCCTCCCGCCTCGGTCTCGAAGTGGCTCTCGACATCGCCTTTCAATGCTCGCCGGACCATCCCTACGTCAAGGAACATCCGGAATGGTTTCGCCACCGCCCGGACGGCAGCATCAAGTACGCGGAAAACCCGCCGAAGAAATACCAGGACATCTACCCTCTCAATTTTGAGAATCCGGCCTGGGAAAGCCTCTGGCATGAGCTCAAGGATGTTATCGTCTTCTGGGCCTCAAGGGGAGTGCGTATCTTCCGTGTCGACAACCCTCACACCAAGCCGCTTAACTTTTGGGGCTGGACCATAGATGAAGTGCGCAAAAGCTTTCCGGACACGGTCTTTCTCTCTGAAGCCTTCACCCGGCCGAAAATCATGCATGCTCTAACCAAGGCGGGCTTCAGCCAGTCGTACACCTACTTCACCTGGCGCAACACAAAACGCGAAATCATCGAATATGTGACCTCGCTCACCCGCAGCGGAGTCCGTGAATTCTTCCGGCCCAACTTTTTCGCCAACACGCCGGACATTCTGCCGGAGTTCCTCCAGTTCGGCGGCCGCCCGGCTTTCCTTTCCAGGCTGGTGCTGGCCGCTACCCTGGGAGCGAGCTATGGCATTTACAGCGGCTATGAGCTCTGCGAAAACGAAGCGACACCGGCCACCGAAGAATACCACCAGTCCGAAAAATACCAGATCCGCCATCGGGACTGGAATCGGCCGGAAAGCCTGCGGGAGTACATCACTCTGGTCAACCGCATCCGCCGTGAGAACCCGGCACTTCACAGCAACGATGGCCTCGACTTCTATCCGGTTGACAACGAACAACTCCTTTTTTTCGGCAAGATGACGTCGAGCCTCGACAACATCATCCTGGTGGTGATCAATCTCGACCCACATCATGTGCATGACGGCTGGGTTGAGTTGCCCCTTGAAAAGTTGAGCATCGGCGCGAGTGAAGTTTACCAGGTCCATGACCTGATCGGCGAAGGGCGCTACCTCTGGCAGGGGCGGCGCAACTACGTACGTCTCGACCCGGCCGAGAGCCCTGCGCAAATCTACCGGCTCCGCCGCCGGGTCCGCACCGAGCGGGACTTTGAATATTTCATGTAAGAGAGGTTGATTACTGTTATGGCCAAGAAAAAGGACAGTCTCTGGTATAAGGACGCGATCATCTACGAGCTTCATGTCAAAGCCTTCTTTGACAGCAATGGCGACGGCCTGGGGGACTTCCGCGGGCTCATACAAAAACTCGACTATCTTCAGGACCTCGGCATAACCGCCATCTGGCTGCTGCCCTTTTATCCGTCCCCTCTGCGTGACGATGGCTACGACATATCTGACTATCGCGGTATCCATCCTGATTACGGTACCTTGCGGGACTTCCGCAATTTTATTCGAGAAGCCCATCACCGGGGAATGAAAGTAATCACCGAACTCGTCGTTAATCACACCTCGGACCAGCACCCCTGGTTCCAGGCGGCCCGCCGCGCCAAAGCCGGTTCGGCCCGTCGCAACTTCTATGTCTGGAGCGTCACGGATACGAAGTTTGCCGAAACCCGGATTATCTTCACTGACAGTGAATCCTCCAACTGGGCCTGGGATCCGATGGCCGGGGCCTATTACTGGCATCGTTTCTTCTCCCACCAGCCCGACCTCAACCTCAACAATCCCCGGGTTGTCGAAGCCGTCTGCCGGGTCATGCGCTTCTGGTTTGACATGGGCATAGACGGCATGCGCCTTGATGCGGTGCCCTATCTCTGCGTCCGCGAAGGCACGAACAATGAGAATCTGCCGGAAACGCACGTGGTGCTCAAAGAATTCCGTCGCCAGCTTGACCTGTATTTTGACAATCGTTTGTTGCTGGCTGAGGCCAACCAGTGGCCGGAAGATGTACGGCCTTATTTCGGTGACGGCGACGAATGCCACATGGCTTTCCATTTTCCGCTTATGCCACGAATCTTTATGGCCATCGCTCAGGAAGACCGCCATCCCATCACCGAGATCCTCAAACGCACCCCGGCCATTCCCGATAACTGCCAATGGGCCATGTTTCTGCGTAATCACGACGAACTCACCCTGGAGATGGTGACCGACGAGGAACGCGACTACATGTACCGCGAATATGCTCTGGACGCCCGCATGCGTCTCAATGTCGGCATCCGCAGGCGTCTGGCGCCTCTGGTCAACAACAGCATGCGCCGAATCGAGCTGCTCAACAGCCTGCTTTTCTCCTTTCCCGGTACTCCGGTAGTCTATTACGGAGACGAAATTGGCATGGGCGACAATATCTTTCTCGGCGACCGCAACGGGGTACGGACCCCTATGCAATGGTCAACGGACAGAAATGCCGGCTTTTCCAGGTCAGATCCGGCCAGGCTCTATCTGCCGGTGATCATGGATCCCGTCTACAGTTACCAGGGGTTGAATGTCGATGCCCAGGAACGCAATCCTTCCTCGCTCCTTCATTTCATGAAACGCCTTATCTCACTACGCCGCCAGTACAAAGCGTTCGGAAGGGGGACCATCGAATTCCTGAAACCGGAGAATCGAACGGTGCTCCCCTATATCCGCCGCTACAAGGGAGAGGTGATCCTGGCGGTGGCAAATCTGTCGCGCTTTGTCCAGCCGGTGGAACTCGATCTCTCCGAATTTCGCGGCTGGACACCAGTGGAGCTTATCGGCCACACCGATTTCCCGATGATCGGCGATCTGCCCTATTTCCTGACCATGGGTCCGCACAGCTTCGTGTGGTTCAAGCTCGAGCCGCAGACGAAGCCCATCAAGGTTCTTGGCGGCTCCAGGGATGCGGATCTGAACCTCCCTTCACTTGACCTGGCCGGCGGCTGGGATAATTTTCTGCGCCAGGAATACCGCTACCAGCTTGAGCAGGACGTGCTCCTCAGCTACATGCCACGGCAGCGCTGGTTCAGGGGAAAGGGGCGTGTAATCTCATCGCTGCACATCACTGACTGGACAAAACTGGGAGCAGGGTTCTTTGTCATCTTCGCAGCGGTCACCTATGAAGACGGCGACGAAGAGAGCTATTCGCTGCCCCTCAAAATCGCCAAGGGAGAGCTGGTCGACACCCTGTTGGCAGAAATCCCGGAAAGCCTTCTCTGCCGGGTGTCAACCTCCAAGGAAAATGGCGTCCTCTTCGATGCCCTGTCGGACCGAACCGCCTGCTGCGATCTCTTCACCATCATAGCCAACGGCCGGAGCTTTGCCACAGCCGCCAAGGGCCGTCTCATCGCCTACCGGAGCGATGCCTTCCAAAAGGACAAAGAACGGGAAGCGGAATGCGATGAGGTGCGCCGTCTCTCCGTTGAACAAAGCAACACCTCCATCATCCTCAACGACACCTTTATTATCAAGAGCTTCCGCCGGGTCGAGAAAGGACCGAGCCCGGATATGGAGATCGGACGGTATCTTACCGAGAGCACCAGCTTTGCCAATATGGCTCGGGTTCTGGGTGCCATTGACTATCAACAGCCTGACCGTTCGAGTTCAACAGTGGCCATGCTCCAGGTCTTTGAGAAGAATCAAGGTGACGGTTGGGGATTCACCATGAAGCATCTTGCCGACTTCCTGCAGGACCGGCAAACCTTCCCCCTCTCTCTTCACGGGTCGCCTTCAACCAACACGGCAGCGCTCTTGAAGCTTGTTGAACAGGCTCGGCCGGCCGCCCTCGAAGAGAGCCTCGGTGACTATCTGGCGGCGATCGAGCAGCTCGGCGTCCGCACCGCTGAATTTCACCTGGCGCTCTCCCGCGAGAAACGCGACAGGAATTTCACGCCCGAGCCCATCACACCGACATATCTCGTTGGTCTGGCTGATGCCTTTACAGCCCAGGCTCAGAAGAGCCTCGGCCTGCTGACCGGTCGGTCGGCCAGCCTGAGCGAGGAGGTGCAGGTGCAAGCGAACGCGGTCATCGCCGCAGGCCCTGATCTCCTGCGACGTTTCCAGGCCCTGCGGGAGTTGAGCGGCATCGGCGGCAGCCGCATTCGCTGTCACGGCGATTATCATCTGGGCCAGGTGTTGCGCACCGACGACGATTTCATCCTTATCGATTTCGAGGGCGAGCCAATCCGGTCGCTGGCCGAGCGACGACGTAAACAGTCACCACTGAAGGACGTGGCCGGAATGCTCCGTTCCTTCAGCTACGCGGCGCACACGACGCTCATCGCTGCCGGCCCGGAGATTGCGTCCGCGGAATCAGCCGCGGTCGAACAGCAGGTGCGAGCCTGGGAGGCCTGGGCCGCAGCCACCTTTCTCGCGGCTTACCTGAAGACGGCTGAAGGCGGTACTATTCTGCCCGCCGATCCCGGGCGAAGTGTACTGCTGGATGCCTTCCTTCTTGATAAGGTCTTTTACGAGCTGCAATATGAATTCAATAACCGCCCCGACTGGCTGCATATCCCGCTCGCCGGGATCATCGGTTTTATCAAGTATCGGGATCACGGTTAGCTCAGGGAGAGATTACAATGACCAACGCACACACACGCTTAACTGACTATGACCTGCATCTCCTGATTGAAGGAACCCATTACCGGTCCTGGGAAAAGCTCGGGGCCCATATCGGCGAGAAGGACGGCGCGTCGGGCACCTGGTTTGCGGTATGGGCGCCCAATGCCGAGCGGGTGGCGCTGATCGCCGATTTCAACGACTGGAACGAGTCGCGCCATCCGCTTGAGAGTCGTGGTGACTCTGGTATCTGGGAAGGGTTTGTGCCGGGCGTGGGAAACGGGTCGCTCTACAAGTACGCGATCCGTTCACAAAACTCCGGATACACCGCGGAAAAGACTGATCCGTTCGGCTTTGCCTGCGAGATCCGGCCGGCCACCGCCTCCATGGTCTGGGATATTTCCGGCTATCAATGGCAAGACGAAGAGTGGCTGGCGAATCGCGGCGAGCGGCACCGGCTCGACGCCCCCATTGCGATCTATGAGGTGCATCTCGGTTCCTGGATGCGGGTGGTCGAGGAGGATGATCGCTGGCTCACCTATCGGGAACTGGCTCCCAGGCTCGTCGATTATGTCAAGGAGATGGGCTTTACCCACATAGAGCTGCTGCCGGTCAGCGAGCACCCTCTGGATGCCTCCTGGGGCTATCAGACGGTCGGCTATTATGCGCCCACCAGTCGTTTCGGCACGCCCCAGGATTTCATGTACTTTGTCGACACTCTGCATAGAAACGGCATCGGCGTCATCCTCGACTGGGTGCCGGGCCACTTCCCCCGCGACGCGCATGGACTCGGTTATTTCGACGGTACTCATCTTTATGAGCACGCCGACCCCCGACAGAGCGAACAGCGCGACTGGGGCACATTTGTCTTTAATTACGGCCGACAGGAAGTCAGTAACTTCCTGCTCAGCAATGCACTCTTCTGGCTTGAAATGTACCATCTCGACGGACTGCGGGTCGACGCCGTGGCCTCCATGCTCTATCTTGATTATTCCCGCAAGGAAGGGGAATGGGTTGCTAACCGATTTGGCGGCCGTGAAAACCTCGAAGCAGTGGATTTCATCAAACGCTTCAATGAGCTCATCTACCGTGAACACCCGGACACCATAACCATTGCCGAAGAATCGACCGCCTGGCCCATGGTCTCCCGGCCGACCTATCTCGGCGGGCTCGGCTTCGGCCTTAAGTGGAATATGGGCTGGATGCACGACACCCTCGTTTATCTGCAACAGGATCCGTTTTATCGCAGGTACCATCACCACAACATCACCTTCAGCCTGCTTTATGCCTTCCAGGAAAACTTTCTCCTGCCTTTCTCCCATGACGAGGTGGTGCACGGTAAGGGGTCCATGCTCGGCAAGATGCCCGGCGACGAATGGCAGAAATTTGCCAACCTCAGGCTCCTCTATGGCTACATGTATACGCATCCGGGCAAGAAGCTGCTCTTCATGGGCTGCGAATTCGGCCAGCGGGCAGAATGGAGCCACGACAGAAGCCTTGACTGGCACCTGCTCAACGACCCTGCGCACAAGGGACTGCAGCGCTGGGTCCGGGACCTGAACACGATTCTTCGCGGGCAACCGGCCCTGCACGCTGTCGATTTCGACGCGGAGGGTTTTTCCTGGATCGACTGCCAGGATCACCAGCAGTCGGTGCTCGCCTACCTCCGACGCTCCCGGCAGGAGGGTGAGGATCTCGTCTGTGTTGCCAATCTTACCCCTGTTCCTCGACACAACTATCGCATCGGGGTCTCCCGGAGCGGCCTCTGGGAAGAGCTCCTGAACAGCGACGCACCTCTCTATGGAGGCAGTGGCATGGGCAATTGCGGCGCGGTGCAGACGACACCGGTTGCCGCGCACGGCCATTACCACTCCCTCAATCTCACCCTGCCACCGCTGGCGATAATCGTATTCAGGTCGAAAACAAATGACTGAAGACGCGCGCCATTACCATCACACGATGCCCTTCGGCGCCGAGGTGGACCCGCAGGGTGGCGTCTTGTTTCAACTCTGGGCACCCACCGCCGAGAGGGTGGAGCTCTGTATAGAAAGCGGCCGGGAGGATGACCAGGCAATGCCCATGCAGGCCGCAGAAAACGGCTGGTATCGACACCATCATGCCGAAGCCGGACCCGGCAGTCATTACCGGTTCAGGATCAACGGAGAGGTTCGCGTTCCCGACCCTGCCTCCCGGTTCCAGGTTGAAGACGTCCACGGCCCGAGCGAGGTGATTGACCCGGCCGCATATTCATGGCCGGACGATGGCTGGCGGGGGAGACCGTGGGAAGAGGCGGTGCTCTACGAGCTGCATGTCGGTGCCTTCTCCACGGAAGGGACCTTCAGGGCGATGGAGGAGCGGCTCGGCTATCTCAGAGAGCTCGGAGTAACCGCCATTGAGCTTATGCCGGTGGCTGATTTTCCCGGAACCAGGAACTGGGGCTACGATGGAGTCCTGCCCTTTGCTCCGGATTGCAGCTATGGCCGACCGGAGGATCTCAAACGGCTCGTGGCGGCGGCACATGCCCATGATCTCATGGTCTTTCTCGACGTGGTCTACAACCACTTCGGACCCGAAGGCAACTACCTGCATCTCTATAGCGCGCCGTTCTTCACCGAACGCCACCACACGCCGTGGGGGGCTGCGATCAATTATGATGGTCCGCAGAGTCGGGTGGTACGCGATTTCTTCATCCATAATGCGCTTTACTGGCTCGAAGAATACCGCCTGGACGGCCTCAGACTCGATGCCGTTCACGCCATCCACGACGATTCGCAGCCGGACATTCTGATTGAACTCGCCGAAGCCGTCAGGAACGGACCGGGCCGGCAACGGCATGTGCACCTCATCCTCGAAAACGATGCCAATCAGGCCCGTTATCTCGAGCGTCAGGAGGGCTGTCCGCGCTGGTACACGGCACAATGGAACGATGACATCCATCACTGTTTCCATGTGCTTCTTACCGGTGAAGGGGAAGGCTATTATGCAGATTACCGAAAAGCCCCCGCAGCGTCCCTCGGCCGCTGCCTGGCCGAAGGCTTTGCCTATCAGGGGGAATGCTCCGAATACCAAGAAGGCAAACCCCGGGGGGAACCGAGCGCGGGCCTGCCCGCCACCGCTTTTGTCTCCTTTCTGCAGAATCACGACCAGATAGGCAACAGGGCCTTCGGAGATCGGCTCACCATGCTCGCCGATGAAAAGAGTCTCCAGGTCATGGCCGCCGTTGCACTGCTCGCCCCTTCTCCGCCGCTGCTCTTCATGGGCGAGGAGTTCGGGACGCGCACGCCGTTTCTCTTCTTCTGCGATTTCGGACCCGACCTGCAAGAAGCGGTGACCGCGGGCCGACGACGAGAATTCGCAAGGTTTTCGGCTTTTAGTCATGCCGACGCCCGTGCGCGGATTCCGGACCCGATGGCTGCTGACACCTATTTGGCCGCCAAGATTCGCTGGACAGAAGCGACCTCACAACGCGGACTTGCCTGGAGGGGGTTTTATGAGGGTCTGCTCCGTCTCCGTCATCGATTTGTTGTTCCCCGGCTTGCCGGGATGCCAAGTGATGGCTCGCGCTATTACCTGATTGGCAAGCGGGCACTTCTGGTCGAATGGCGGTTGAACGACGGCTCCTTGCTTCGCCTGGTGGCCAATGCCGGAGGAGAAGCTCTCTCGGCCATTGCCGAAATCCGGGGCACGGTTTTCTATGCAAGCGAACCCGGCCTTGCGAGCCGGCTGCGCCATGGCAGTGTCCCCCCCTGGTCAGTGGCCTGGTTCCTTGAGCCCGGCGAAGGGAGCACCTCATGAGCACTGCCGTTATCGATCAACTGGCCGCTCTTTACTCTATCGAGCAGAGCTACCATGATATCTGGGGCAAACGCCATCACACATCTTCGTCTACGAAACACTCACTTCTGACTGCCATGGGTGTGGACACGACCAATAAGGAAACGCTGGCAGCAGCTCTTGCGGCAGAGCAAAGCCGGCCATGGCGTCGGCTCGTGGCACCGGTTCTGGTGACACGGACGCCGGCGTCGCCCCTGCGCCTCTTCATTCATGTTCCGCAATCCCGCAGCAGAAGTCGTTTTTCCTGGGAACTTCGCGAGGAAGGTGGTCGGACACAGCATGGGGAGTTCCTTGCAGAAGCGCTTAACTTTACGGAAAGCAGGGTCGTAGACGGGCTGCTCATCGTGCGCCACGAGCTCGAGATTGCCGTTGACGCTGCTATTGCTGAGGGCTACCACTATCTCAGTCTCCGTGAACTTGACCAGGACGATCCTCTCAGCGGGAATCTTCAGGTAATTGTTGCGCC
>JBPPMD010000223.1:0-4954 GCA_051305875.1 Desulfuromonadales bacterium
GGTTGGCGAGAGCGGTTGGCCCGGCAGGGCAGGTGGTCGCATTTGATTTGCAAGCCTCGGCCCTTGAGCAGGCTGCAGCGCTTTTGCGGAATCATGGCCTTGTTGTAAACTGCTGGCCCGGAAATCGAGCACTGCCGAAACAGTCCGGAGTTTTCCTGGTTCAAGCCTGCCACAGCACCATCGGTAAGGTATTGCAGCGCCCTGCCAAAGCAATCATGGCCAACCTCGGCTACTTGCCGGGAGGTGATCCGGCGCTGATCACACGTCCGGATTCTACCCTGGCGGCACTACAACAGTCCCTGCACCTGCTTGCTCCCCGGGGACGCCTTGTGGTAACCGTCTATCCCGGCCATCCCGGTGGTGCAGAAGAGGGGGCCGCGGTTAATACGTTCTTTTGTCATTTGACCCGTGATCACTGGCATGTTCTGTCCCTGCGGGTAGTTAATCACAGCGATGCTCCCTACTTGTTGGTAGCAGAGCGTATTGAGTAAACCCTTGGCGCCGCATCAACAGAAAGGGCCGACACAGATGTGTCGGCCCTTTCTGTTGATGCCTGCAATGAAAGATTATTCCGGAGGGATCACCAGGCAGCAGATCACTTCAACGCGACGATTACGCTGACGTCCTGCTTCGGTGTCATTGTCGGCGATGGGCTGGTTTTCGCCGTAGCCGCGCGGCGTCATCAGGTGAGCTGCAATGCCGAATTCCTCAACCAGGTATTTTTTGACTGCGGCGGCGCGACGCATGGAGAGCTCCTTGTTATATGTATCGGAACCGATGCTGTCGGTATGACCGACGATCAGGAACTTGGTTTCGGGATACTGCTTGATGAATGCAGCCGCTTCACGCAGCTTTTCATGGTACTCGCGACGGACTTCCGATTTGTCGAAATCAAACTCAATCTGCATGGAGAATGACACCGGGCAGCCATCCTCGTCGACAATCACACCCTTTAATGTACCGGGACACTTGTCGCGGCTGTTGAGTACGCCATCACCATCGTCATCACCATCGATAAACTTCGCAGGTGGGGGAGGTGGGGTTTTTTCGACCGGTGGACAACCGACTGCATCGACCATGACGCCCAGTGGCGTGTCAGGGCATTTGTCACGCAAGTCGGGGATACCATCGCGATCACTGTCGAGTGGTGGCGGCGGGAGGATCGCCGGACCGCCGAACTGCCAGTAAAGACCGGCTGTTGCCAGGAAGTTATTGTCTAGCTGGTCATCGCCATTGTGATCCCACTCACGGTCGGAATGTAAGTCGACGAGATGGCGTAGATCCATGCGCAGGGCAAAGTCGTCATTTATAAAATACTTGGCACCGACGCCCCAGTTCATCATGTAGTCTCCGTCGTCTTCATAGCCGTCATTATCGAAGAACATGACACCGAAACCGGCTGAGGCATAAGGCACGAAAGGACCGTCAGGATTGAAGTGGTAGAGGGCATTCACACCAGCTGACCAGGCGTTGATGTCCTCCTGTGCGGGCAGGTCTGTTTCTGTCGGAGTGTATCGAACTTCAAGCTCCGCGGCCCAGCGCTTACTCACATTGTAGCCGAGTGATAAACCTCCGATTATGGCATCCTCCGTATTCTGGCTTCCTTCAAACACGTGATAGCCGATCATCGGCGAGAGACTGAAAGCACCTTCACGCTGTCCCGCCTGAGTCGTTGTCGTGAACAAAACCGCGACCAGGGTTGCCAGTAAGCCAACCTTTAAGTACTTCATTTGCTGACCTCCTCCAATTGAATAGTACCATCTTTAGTATGTAATTACGGTCTGAAAGAGAATCATAACAGGTGTTTGAAGGTCTGCATAGCCCATTTTAAATTTAAGCAACGAAAGAAGGGGTTATCAGAAAAACCATGTGAGAAACAACCCGCCACTGTCACCACGCAAGCCGAACTCACTGCGAGGTTCAATCGGCAGAAGAGGGGGAGTAGCCCGTGGCTCCTGACCGATGTTCCAGGTCCAGAAGAGCTGTAAGGACAGGTTGTCAGCGAGGCTGAGTTCGAGGGTGGGCCGAATCAGTGCCGATTGGTCCCCAAGATTGTAAAGTATCAGACCTTGCGCTGTTGCCAGAGAATGGAGTTCGTAGGATGGCGCTGCAATCAGGTAGTGTTGTCCGAGCAGATGGGTGAGCCCTTCCTGCAGGGGCGCCGAAGCGAGGACTTTGGGGTAGTCTTCGGGATCGTCAACACCCGGCCCATTATAGAGGTACTGCGCGATCAAGGAGATGCCGTTGTCAAAACGGTACCAGGTTTCAATGGCGGCTAGCGTATAAACATCATGCATGACGCCAGCTGTTTCTTCACCGTCTCTGCTTTTATGGATGCTGAATTCACCTTTCAACCCGAGTGTGCCGAGGTTGCCGGCCAGACCGGCACCGAATATGGTGTGTCCGCGTAATCTGCCGCCGATCATCAGTATATCCAGTCCGGCGCGGTTATCCGACCAGGTTGCCAGGAAGGAGTCGTATCGCGCTTCTGCTCCCCAGACGGCAATGGCACCAAGTTGCCCGTCGAGTCCATAGTTGAAGATGGTATGCAGGGCATCAATGCCGATACGGATTTCCGTGTCAATTGCGTCCGGGGCAAACGGAGCGATGACATCAAGCGGAGAATAGATAAGGATTCGACCAAAACCAACGGCCTGACGTCCCAAAGTGGTGTCCACTTTTCCGCTACGCCATTGCAGGTTCAACCGGTCGACCTGCAGACGGCTGGCTCCATGCTCGCCGTGCTGCCAGACTTTGTCCATATCCAGATGGCGGTTGTAACCGTTGGTTGCTAAAAGGAAAGCCCTCGACGGGTCACTCCAGAGGTACTGGTGATCGAGAGAGGTTTCAAGATACCAGCTTTGAGCAGGCTGCCAGTCCATATTCAGGCGTGTCCGATTGCTGGAAAGATGATATGCGGAGAAAAGGTCGGCAGGTGCCTCTTCGCCGTAAAGGTTGAGAGACTTGATGGAGCCGCTCCATTCGGGAAGTGAAGTGCTCGCGACAGAAACCGAAGTGAACAGATATCCACAAAGCCATAGTGATGTTGCAAGGGCAAAAAATGTTTTCAGGATAGACTTCTTCATGCAGTGATAGTGGTGTCTTCCGCGAGATGCCCGTCTTCGAGACGTATCACCCGCCTTGCCTGGGAAATAACCCTGTCGTCATGGGAGCTGAAGATAAAGGTTGTACCCTTCTCCCGGTTGAGACGGCGCATCAATGCCAGAAGCTCTTCTGCTGTGTGGGAGTCAAGGTTGGCCGTTGGCTCATCCGCCAGAATGACATGGGGTTCTGCTGCCATGGCCCTGGCAATAGCGACCCGCTGTTGTTGTCCTCCGGAGAGATCGGCAGGACGGCGACCCTCCAGGCCGTCGATGCCGAGCTCGGCAAAAAGCTTGCAGACTCTTTGCCGACGGATTTGTTTGGGAACTTTTTGCAGCATCAGGGTGAACTCTGCGTTCTCCGCTGCGGTTAAAACCGGAATCAGGTTGTAAGATTGAAAAATAAAACCGATATGCTGCAGGCGGAAGTCGGCAAGTTGCCGGGGACTTGCCGATTGAAGGTCGAGATCGCCGATAATCACCTGACCCGCAGTTGGACGGTCCAGACAGCCGATCAGGTTCAGAGCCGTTGTCTTGCCGCTTCCCGACGGCCCTGCCAACACCGCAAATTCACCCACATCGAAGACGAGTGACAGGTCAGTCAGAGCCGGTATCTTCTGACTGCCGAGACGGTAGATTTTGGAAACGTTTTTCAACTTGATGAGAGACATTTTAAAATCGTTGAATTGTTGAATTGTTGAATTGTTGAATCGTATCTTATCCAGCCTCCAGTCTCCAGTCTCCAGTCCCCATCAATGATGGCGCATGGCCTCCACCGGAGTGATGCGCCCGGCCTTGATGGCCGGATAAAGGGCGGCCAGCAGCGTCAACCCGACCACGTAGAGGGCAATCTGCAACATCCAGCCAGGGTTCCAGCTGGCGCGCATAATCGGGTCGAAGACGACACCGCCGAATTCGAGCGTTTCCGGGACTAAAGCTGCTAGATCGATACCCACCGAAACCAGGTACCAGGTTGCCAGGCTGCCGAGCAACGAACCGACGGTGGCGGCGAGCAGACCGAGCGTTAAGGCTTCCAGCATGATCATGCCACGCAGGGTCATCGGCTTGCTTCCCAGCGCAAGAATGACGCCGAACTCACGCATGCGCTCCATGACCGACATGAGCAGAGTATTGATCACACCAATCGTGACGATCAGCAGGATTATCAGGAAAATGAATTTCTGGCTGGCGTAGTCAAGTTTGATTGCATTAGCCAGATTTGGCATGGCACGTTCCCAGCTGACGGCTTCGATGCCTGGATGTGTGCCTAGCAGAGTTGTAATTCTTCGATGTACCGGCTCTTCCTGGCCGGGATCAGATAACATGACGGCCAGCTCGTGGACTGATCCGGAACTTCCGATGAGCAGCGCTGCCCGCTCATGGCCAACCATGATCAGTGAACCATCGATATCCTTCATACCAGAGCTGACCACCCCTCGAACGTACAACAGTTCGCTATGTAAGGTCCCATCGTGATACTGGGCAGTGATGACGAATTTCTGGCCTTGTTTGATCTGCAGCTCATCAAGCAGGCGCGAGCCGACCACGGCATCACGCGAATCGGCAGAACGGATCATGGACTCTTCGGACAGTGTTTTGAGAAAAGGATTGATCTGACGTTCCCGTTGCGGATCGACACCGATCAGCACAACGCCGCGGCGTTCCCGGCTCGACTGAGCCAGGGCCGGAATGTAGAGGCGCGGCAGAACCTGTTTGACACCGTCAATAGCTTCAATCTCGGTGACCAGGTTGTGACCCTTGAAATGCAGGGCTTCATCGCGACTCTCCAGGTAGTGCTGTTGATAGATCGCGATATGTCCGGAACCGGCCCTCACGCCGCTATCAACCATGCC
>JBPPMD010000235.1:0-10395 GCA_051305875.1 Desulfuromonadales bacterium
CCGAATCTGCCTGAGTTGATTAAGGCAAACATCTGCAGAAGCCGGAAAAGCAGTCGGCCAGCATTCCTCCCCAGGGTGGTTATGGAACGGTTATGGAACAGTCACGCATCGCTTGCCGCAGTGTTGAAGCGTGATAAGATTCAAGTTGGAGGTTTTCCGTGTTTGCTTCTACCTTTCCCAGCTACCCTTTCGAACAGGTTGCCCTTGATGAACTGCTCGACACCATAAGAGCGGAACGGGCGCTCTGGGCTCCACAGACCGGCGCAGACGGTCACTGTCGACTCCAGCCGATGGGCAAAGGGTCGTTGCCGAGCGTGGCGCTCACGACGTTCCTCCCCTTGAAAAAATTGCTGCTGCCACCCTGTGAGGAGATTTGGAGTTTTCGCTCCGGAGAGTATTGGGCGGTTCAAGTACCTCAAGCTTTTGCGGTTGTCGGTGTCCCTCTCTGTGATCTGCAGGCGGTCTGGTATCTCGACCAGGCCTTTGCCGACGATGTGCCCTATCAGGCCAGGCGAGCTCAGGCTCTTCTTGTAGGCATGGCGTGTGTGCCGGGCCCGGAATGCCGCTGTGACGGACAGTCGATGCCCCTGTCCGGCGATCTTTTTGTCGACCAGAAACGTGTCTGGGCCCTTTCGCCGGCAGGCCAGGCGCTGTTGCGTGCCTGCGGTTGCCAGGTTTCGCAGGAGATGCCCCTGTCATGGCCGGTGGCTGTAACAGGGAAGCGCCGTGCGCTTACGCAGGAACAATTTTTTTCCACAACCGGAGCCGCCATATGGGCAGATGAAGCAAAACGCTGCCTTTCCTGTGGGGCCTGTTCCGCAGTCTGTCCGACATGCTACTGCTTCGATATGCTGGATGCAGCAGCCCTGGACGGCAGCGTGATCCGGCAGCGCAGCTGGGACAACTGTTTTTTTGCTGAGCACGGCAAGGTTGCCGGTGATTACGATTTCCGGCCGGGCCGAGCCAATCGACTGCGTTTCCGCATGGAGCACAAGCGCTTCGGCTTCGGGGCGCTGCGTGGCCAGAATTCCTGCGTCGGTTGCGGCCGCTGCCGCAAAGTCTGTCCGGTCGACATTGACCTCGACCAGATTGCCGAACGACTGGACGGGGAGGGAGGCTCATGAACCATGCACTGCAGCCTATTCCTGCTGTTATTGATACAATCGACCGGTCCGTTATCAATAATCATATCTTTACTCTCCGGCCGGAACAGTCGATTGAGCTTGTCCCCGGGCAGTTTGTCGAAATCAGCATTCCCGGGGTCGGCGGTTTTCCGGTTTCCCCTTGTGATCTCGTCCGCGAGGGGCTCATCAGCTCCTGTATCCGCCGCACCGGCCGGGTAACCGAGGCTCTCTACTACCTTGAAGAGGGAGACTCAATCGGTGTGCGCGGCCCGTTTGGCAATGGTTTTCCCCTTTCAATGTTCACCGGACAGGATGCCCTGCTGATTGCCGGCGGCCTCGGCATGGCGCCGATGAGGGCCCTGCTGAAAGCACTGCTTGATAACGGACAGACGGGCAGGATCATTTTGCTCTACGGTTCGCGTCAACCGGAGACTCTGCTTTTTCGCGATGAGCTCGTCAGTTTGGCCGGCCACAGCCGGGTCGATGTGCGCTTTTCCGTCGATTTTGCCGAAATCCTGCCTGGCCCTTGCGGTGATGTCTTGTGCAGGATCGGGCTGGTCACCGAGCTCCTTGCCGACCTTGATTTCAACCCGCGCAAAACAGTGTCCGCGGTCTGTGGACCGCCGGCCCTCTACCGTTGCGTTCTCGAAGAGCTGGCATTAATGGGTTTGCCGCCGGCAAAGATCTTCGCAACCCTCGAACGGCGCATGCGCTGCGGCATCGGCGAATGCTGCCATTGCGTGGCAGGGGGACGCTACATCTGCAAGGACGGGCCGGTCTTCAGCCTTGAAGCGTTGCGCGCCATGGCGGAGGCGATATGAAATTCAAGACGCCCCTCAAGCTGGCCTGGCACCGCTTTACCTCCTGCAGTGGTTGTCAGTTGACATTGGTCAACTGCGAAGCTTCCTTGACGGCGCTTTCGGCGGTCGTGGAACTTCACGATTTTGCCCTCGTTTCTTCCGCTTCCGGCAACAGCGAGATTATCGATGTTGCGTTGGTGGAGGGCTCGTTGACGTCTCCTGCCGAAGTTGAGCGCCTGCTGTCGCTTCGTCGCAAAGCGGGTCTGCTGGTGGCCGTAGGTGCCTGTGCCCTGACCGGGGGCATCAATGCCATGGTCAAGGGTGAACGTCGCAGGGCCATGGAATCGATTTACGGCAAGCCAGGTACAGAGTGGGATACTTTTCCGCCGCAGCCGGTACACCACTTTGTAACAGTCGACTGGCAGATTCCCGGCTGTCCGCCTGAGCAGCACGAACTTTTAGAGATGATCGCTGCAATCCTGCACGGCGGGTGGCCCGGCCGCCAGGTGATGCCGGTATGCATGGAGTGTCGCATCAATGAAAACCGCTGCCTGCTGGAAGAGGACCATGCCCCCTGTCTAGGTCCGATCACACGTGCCGGCTGCCATGCCTTATGCCCGGGAATCGGTGTCCCCTGTGAAGGTTGCCGGGGAGTTGTCGCGGAGGCGAACCAGGACGAATTATGCCGACTGTTTTTTGCTGCCGGCCTCTCTGAACAGGACATCCGCCATCGCCTTGAACGTTTTGGAGAAGTGTTATGACCAGGTTGATCGTTGACCCTTTAACACGTGTCGAGGGGCATGGCCGGGTCGAACTGCTGCTCAAGGACGGTCGCCTGGATGACGTCAAAGTGCGGTTGCTCGATGCTCCGCGCCTCTTTGAGGCTCTGGTTGTCGGCCGCAGGTACGATGAAGTGCCGGACCTGGTCTGTCGTATCTGTGCGATCTGCTCGGCAGTACACAAGTTGACGTCCCTGCGGGCACTCGAGAACGCTATGGCGATCACCGTCCCGCCGCTTGCCGCCACGATCCGTGAGTTGCTGCTGCTGGGCGGGCATATCCAGAGCCATGCCCTGCATCTCTTCTGCCTGATACTGCCCGATCTGCGCGGCACGCCGGATATCGTCGAACTGCTGCGGCACAATGACCCCCTGGCAAAGGCCGGGCTCGATTTGAAGGCTTTTGGCAACCGGATTCAGAAAGTTGCCGGTGGGCGGTTGATTCATCCGGTCAATCCGGTTTTTGGTGGTGTCGCCTATCGTCCCGGCAAGAGCGATATCGAAACCCTTGCGGTTGATCTGCTCCGTTGGCAACATGACTGGCCGGATCTTGCCGATAGATTTTTACAGTTCGGCAACTATCCTGACGCCTGTCCGGCCATCGGTAACGCCATTGCGGCTGGAAGTGGGGGGTCTTTTTCACTGACAGGTGATCGCCTGTGGCTTGAAAAGGACGGAGCGGTCCCGGTTGCCGACTATGCGCAACTGCTTGGGGAGCGGGCCAGGCCGGATTCACACGCCATGGACGCTGCCGGCGATTCTGGGCCTTTTTTGACCGGCGCTCTGGCGCGAGTCCGTCTGGTAGCCGGCAGGGGGTTGCCTGTGGATCTGCCGCTGGCCGGACTTGGCATCCATGGCAACAACATCGCCCAGGTCAGAGAGATCGACTGGGCCTTGCAGAGGGTCGGGCAACTATTGGAAATCTTGCTGGACGATGATAATACAGCACCGTTGCAAACCGCTCTGGCGCAAATCGGCGGCGGCATCGGCACGGCTGTCACGGAAGCTCCGCGTGGTCTGCTGGTACACCACTATGTCGTTGACGAATGGGGAACTGTGGTGTCGGCAGACGTCGTGACGCCGACTTCGATCAATCAGCGGGTGATGGCAGCCCAGATCATGGCGGATCTGGCAGATGAACAGAATCATACGCACCTGATGGCGGGGGCGGAACGGATCGTGCGTGCCTACGATCCATGCATATCGTGTGCTGTACACCTTGTACCGGTCGCGGCTTCACACGGATCGTCTATGGCAAAGCCATGAGCACATCAGCTGATCTGGCCATTATCGGAGGAGGGATCGTCGGCTGTGCCACCGCACTGGCAATCATCTCACGCAACCCTGCCTTGAAAATCGTCCTTTTCGAAAAAGAAACGCAACTGGCGAGTCACCAGACTGGCCACAACAGCGGCGTGATCCATGCCGGCCTTTATTACCGTCCAGGCTCCCTTAAGGCGACGACCTGCGCCTCAGGGCGGGAGGCGCTTTACCGCTTCTGTGCTGAGCACGACATCCCTCACCAGCGCTGCGGCAAAGTCGTTGTCGCTGTTGACGAAACGGAGTTGCCGGCGCTGGACGAACTCGAGCGACGTGGCCAGGAGAACGGTCTCAACGGCCTGCAACGGCTGACTGCCTCCGAATTGCAGAAGCGTGAGCCGCATGTCAGGGGGATAGCAGGCCTGTTCGTACCACAGACCGGCATCGTCGATTACGTTCGTGTTACGCAAACAATGGCCGAAATCTTCCAGTCCCGCGGTGGCGTCATTCATCTGCATACACCAATCACGCAGGTCAGCAAGGATTCTGACAGTTATCTGATCCGTGCTCGCAACAGCACATTCCGCGCGCGCAGTCTGGTCAACTGCGCCGGGCTGCATGCAGACCGGGTCGCCTTCTCGGCCGGTGTACACCCGGATTTGCGCATCATCCCTTTCCGCGGCGAATACTACCAGTTCAAGCCGGAACGCAGCAGCCTCGTCAAACACCTGATTTACCCGGTCCCAGATCCGCAGATGCCGTTTCTAGGTGTCCACTTCACCCGCATGATCGACGGCACCGTCGAAGCCGGCCCTAACGCGGTACTGGCGTGGCGGCGCGAAGGTTATCATCGCAGCGACATCTCGCTGCGCGACCTGGCTGACACTCTGACCTTTGGCGGTTTTTGGAAACTGTCCGCGCGTTTCTGGCGTGTGGGACTCGAAGAGCATGCTCGTTCTTTCTCAAAAAGCTTGTTTGTTAAAAGTCTGCAGCGCCTTATGCCGGAGATCAGGAGTGATGACCTGATTCCAGGGGGCAGTGGTGTGCGCGCCCAAGCTGTCGATAGAAAAGGACGAATGATCGATGACTTTTGCATCCAGACTGAGGGGCGCATGATCCATGTGCTCAATGCCCCTTCACCGGCGGCGACTGCGTCCTTGAGTATCGGTGAGCATATTGCCGAACGTGTTATGGCGCTGATAAATTGAAAAACAGGCAGGCGTTCGTTGCTTAGAGTATTTATGAATATCGAGTTGTTCCAGAGAGCTTCTTTCTGCTCCTTTGCCAGTGGTACCCCGCGCGAGATTTGACCTTGCTCTCCCATCCATGTATGGTTGTGCCTTAGGCGACACCCTGCCAGGGTGTTCCGACCTTGCCCCGCAAGGAGATCATTAAGAGCATCGCCCCGCGTGGTGCTTCACAGGTCTCCCTTTCTTACAGAGTGGCACCGATGACCATCTCTTTCGGCTTGAAGTTGAAGCGGTACTCCAGCTGTTTGTCAGACATTGAGATTCCTCTGGGAGCCTGTCGGACTATACGGGCCGAAGCGAAAATTTGGATGTTTGAGAACAGGTTTTAGCTCGTTTGCAGGTCCATAGCCGTAGCTATGGACCAAAAAGGAGCTGAAATATGGGCCAAACAGCCGGATTTGCAGCCGGCTCATGGATAGTCCGACTGGCTGCTAGCCTTCAACTTGAACACGCTCTATCCCAGTGGCCTTGCCAGTCGATTCGTCGATTGAGACGACTACAGCGCAAAGCACAGGATCCTTCTTGGCAAGCTCGTAACGAACCGGCATCTGGGTCAGGAATCGCTGGATCGACAACTCTTTGCGAATCCCGATCACGGAATCACGCGCCCCCGACATGCCGACATCGCTGATAAACGCGGTGCCACCCGGCAGGACCCTCTCATCAGCGGTCTGCACATGGGTATGGGTGCCGACGACAGCACTGACCCGACCATCAAGGTAGGCAGCCAAAGCACCTTTTTCGCTGGTCGCTTCGGCGTGGAAATCTACGAAAACAATGCGCTGCTGAGGACCGAGCGCAGTCAGGATTGCGTCCGCCTTGCGAAACGGGCAATCCAGATTTCCCATAAAAACACGGCCCTCCAGGTTCACGACAGCAACAGACAGTCCTGCCGGAGTCTGGAAGACGCCGACACCTCGGCCCGGCACATCATCAGGATAATTAGCCGGTCGCAACAAAGCAGGCTCCTGCTCCAGGCAGACCAGCCCGTCACGTTTATCCCAGACATGATTGCCCGTGGTCAGGACATCGATGCCCAGATCGAACAATTCGGCAACGACGTCAGGAGTCAAACCGAAACCGGCTGCGGCATTTTCGCCATTGGCAACAACAAAATCAAGCATATGATGATCGATGAGGCGGGGCAGAACATCACGGACCAGCTGCCGCCCCGGGCGACCAATGATGTCACCGATAAAAAGGATCTTCAAAACAACTCCGGAAACTGGAAGAAGAGGATAAAAGAGCAACAGGGAGATAGCACAGGCTATCTCCCCCAACTGCCAGGTTCTCTATGCTTGCGATTATTTCGCGTAATCAGTTGCTCTGGTTTCACGAATAACATTCACCCTGATCTGACCAGGGTAAGTCATCTCGTTCTCGATCTTGCGGGCGATGTCTTTAGCCAGAACATGCGAATAGTCGTCAGAGACAACCTCGCTGGAGACCATGACACGGACTTCACGCCCAGCCTGGATTGCGTAACAGGAGGTTACCCCGTTAAACGAGGTACCGATGCGTTCAAGATCTGCCAGACGCTTGACATACGTTTCAAGCATTTCGCGCCGCGCACCCGGCCTGGCTCCCGACAGGGCATCAGCGGCCTGCACCAGCACAGCCAGGATCGTCTCCGGCTTCTCATCTTCATGGTGAGCGCCAATGGCGTGCACGATCTCGGACGATTCACCATGCTTCCTGGCCAGGTCTGCACCAATGACCGCGTGCGACCCTTCGATCTCATGGTCAACCGCCTTACCAATGTCGTGTAACAAGCCGGCGCGTTTTGCCTGCTTGATATCGATACCAAGCTCAGCGGCCATAATGCCGCAGAGGAAAGAAACCTCGAGCGAGTGTTGCAGGACATTCTGACCGTAAGAGGTCCGGTACCGCAGCCGTCCGACCAGCTTGATTATCTCCGGGTGAATGCCGTGAACACCTACATCGAACGTTGCCTGCTCGCCCGCCTCACGGATCGTCGCATCAACCTCCTGCTCGGCCTTTTTAACCACCTCTTCAATACGCGACGGGTGAATTCGACCGTCGGTAATCAGACGTTCAAGAGCCAACCTGGCGACTTCGCGGCGCACCGGGTTGAAGCCGGAGATTATGACTGCCTCGGGCGTATCATCAATAATCAGGTCGATGCCGGTTGCAGCTTCAATAGCTCTGATATTGCGGCCTTCACGGCCGATAATTCGACCCTTCATCTCGTCATTTGGTAAAGCTACCGAGTTGATCGTTTTCTCGGCTACGTAATCACCGGCATAGCGCTGTATTGTCAGCGACAGGATTTTCTTGGCTTTCTTGTCGGCGGACTCCTTGGCCTCATCCTCAATCTGCCTGATCATCCTGGCGGCATCATGGCGAGCTTCGCTCTCCATGGACGCCATCAGTTGCCGTTTGGCCTCATCAGAGGTAAGCCCGGAAACCATTTCCAGCTTGGTGCGCTGTTCGACAATCAGAGCATCCACCTCGTCGGTGCGCTTTTGCAGGTTGCGGTCGCGATCTATCAACGACTGTTCACGACGAGCCAGATCCTGATCTTTTTCGTCAACCTGAATGGCCTTGCGATCAAGATTTTCCTCTTTTTGAACCAGGCGCTTTTCCTGGGACTGAAGCTCCTTGCGGGCTTCACGCACCTCATCCTCCCAGTCGGCCTTCGCTTTAAAAACCACGTCCTTGGATTGTATCTCCGCTTCCTTGCGGATCGTGTCTGCCTCTTTTTTCGCTGTCTCGACAATTAACGCGGCTTCACGTTCTGCGTTGGCCAGTTTTGAGCCCGCAGACTTGGCACGGATTATAGCGCCAAGAAAACCGCCAACGATCAAACCGACAATCAGTAACAAAATCATTTCTGTATTCAAAGCCGTCACCTCCTTATTGGCATTATTTTTTGATGAAGCGTCCTGTCTGCGGCAACAGCCATCAGACGGTAAAATTCAAAGTACGACTTTCAGTAATAAGCACGGAAAGTCTCTGATCATGTTTTGCAGCTGGCAATGCATCAAGTAACTGTGAATCGTAAGCAAAACCAACTTTCATACAATCAGCCCTGCATGCGACCAGTGCACGGTCGTAGAAACCGCGACCGTAACCCAGACGGTGGCCAGCCAGGTCGAAAGCCACGCCCGGGACGACAACCAGGGGCAATTCTTCGATTGGCACCAATTGGCTCCCCTTCGGCTCCAGAACACCAAATGCCCCGGGGGTCAGGTCGGCCAGGCTCAAGACTTCTACAAACTCAAGTTCATCATCCTTGATGCGCGGATAAACCAGAGTCTTGCCGTCTGCAATTGCCCGCGTGAAGACTGTATCTGTCAACACCTCGTTATGAATGGCGCTGTACAAAGCCAGGCATTCTGCACGACAAAACAAGTCAGACTGAAGAAACCGCCGCTGGATCTCCAAGCTTGAGTTGATACAGGTTTCGATCGGCTGTGATCTACGTTCAGCCAGGAGCCGGGTTCTTATGGATCGCTTTGGCATAGGCAGAGATCTCGCGAATCGAGACCTCCGGACGGGAGTGTTCAGATAGAAGGAGGGTATATACGGCGCAGAGCATCCGCATCAAATTATTCTTACTGAGGTCTCCACGCACAGCACGCCTTCGGCTCGGATAAACCGCTGACGGCACTGCAAAAATATTCTGGAGTTCCTGAGTTCATAACTATCATGCAACATGTTTCTCGTCGTAATTTTTTAACGCCCATAACGGACGGTAATACCATTGACCAATCTATCTTGAAATCCCCGTACGGAGATGCATTGTTAAATCAACCGTTGCCCTGGCAGAAAGGGGTGACACATCCCTAATCCAAGGCTGCTTCTATCTTTCCGACCAACTGGATCAAACGCGGGTCTTCCCCCACCGAACCAGCCACCACAGACTCCTCTTTAAGGTGAGCGGCTGAAACGTTGAGCAGGGCAAGAATGGTTGCCTGTAGAGAGTCGACGGCCCTGCCACTGGAAGATACTTGGGCAATCTGGTCTTCTACAAATCTGGCGACCCGATGAACCTGCTCAGGAGAAGCGTCACTTCTGAGGTTAAACTGCTGACCGAGAATGGAGACCTGGATGCTCTGTTTCACTGATTTTCCCCCTCCAGGTGTTCAAGCTTGTCCAACAATTTATCTAACTCATCGCTAACTCTGGAACGATCCTGAAGCAACCGATCGCATTCTGAGCTGAGCTCCCGATTACGCTCCTGCAACTCGATACGTTCAGTCAATAACTGATCAACAAGTTCTTCCAGTCGCGCAATCGCTTCCAAAGCCACTTAAAGACTCCCCCCTTTAATTATAATTTTCAGCGTAGGTCAAAGACTGTAAAAAGTCAAGCGATCTCAATTGTTAGCAAAGAGTGCTGCAACGAATTCATCAGCATCGAAGGGGCGCAGATCGGCAACACCTTCGCCGACACCGATCAAACGCACCGGCAGATCGAGCTGAGAGCTGATTGCCACGACAATACCGCCCTTGGCAGTACCGTCCAGCTTGGTCAATGCGATACAGGAGACCTCCACAGCCTCCTGAAACATGCGGGCCTGAATCAGAGCATTCTGACCTGTAGTTGCATCGAGAACCAACAGGGTTTCATGGGGAGCGCCTGCAATCTCCCGATCAACAACCCGTCGCACCTTCTTCAGCTCTTCCATCAGGTTGACCTTGGTATGCAGCCTGCCGGCAGTATCCAGAATCAGGACATCGGCCTTACGTGCAACAGCCGCTTTGGCCGAATCAAAGGCCACGGCAGCAGGATCGGAGCCCTCGGCATGCCGGATAACTTCCGCCCCGGCACGTTCGCCCCAGATCTCGAGTTGCTCGGCCGCTGCAGCTCGGAATGTGTCGCCGGCACCGAGGACTACTTTCTTGCCCTGATCGGCAAACTGCTTTGCCAGTTTACCGATCGTTGTCGTCTTGCCGACACCGTTAACACCGACGACCATAATCACCAGAGGTCCACTCTCCGGAGTCGGCCAATCCGGCTCGCCGGTCTTCAAACGGGCGCGTATTTCCTCACCGAGCACTTTATGCAGTTGACCGGGCTGGCTCTGGTCAATCTCCTTGAGCCGTCCGTTCAGCGCCTGCACCAATTCCTGGGTTGCCTTCATTCCAAAATCAGCAGTAATCAGGATTTCCTCCAATTCTTCGAGGAATTCGCTATTCAGGCTGGCATGACTTCCC
>JBPPMD010000263.1:0-5114 GCA_051305875.1 Desulfuromonadales bacterium
GTCAGCGCCTACGAACTATACCAGCAGGGTTTTGTCGACGGCATTATCGACTATGTGCCCGGCGAAAAGGGCCCCCAACTGGAGAACCTGCGCAATGCGATCATCTCGGCAGTGGCCGCCGTCGAGAAACGTGCGGTGGACTTTGTCAGGGAAACCGATGGGATTATCGATCACTACCGGGCGAGCCTTAACCGCTACATCAACCCGTCGGAAAAACTAAAAGTCCTGGAAAGCCTCTCGGCCCTTTCATTGACCCACAATCCGACAGAATACTTTAGCGTATTCGGCATCACCTACCGGTATCTGCGTTATCTCAGCTTGCGGGGACGCATCAAGTCGACCTCATCGGCAAACTTCAGCCGTTCGACCAACCTGGTCCGCCCCAAGGGGGATTTGTCCAAGCGGGTCCAGGAAGAGATGGCCAACGCCTTTGCCAGCTGGCAGGAAAACCCTCTGATTATCCGCTACGACGACCTTTTGCTGAAAAGCTACAAGACCTTTCTCGACCGCAAGGAGCATGTCGGCGCCGAGCGGGGGCGCCTTTCAAAACTGGTCCTCGGCGATCCGAGCGAAAATTTTGAAAAAGCCCAGCGCACCACTTACCTCACCTACGGTTTTCACCTGTACAATCTCTGGAAGGCGGGGAGCCAGAACAACTTTATAGCGCTGATCAAGTATCTCGACTCTACGCCGGCCGCCAGCAAGGCCTCCGATCCTGCTGAGATGACTGTACTCGATGTGATCACCCTCGCCGATTTCCGGGAAGGAATGATTCAGGAGTGCCAAAACTTCATAGTCTTCGATCTGGTCTACGATCAGATTATCGGCGATCTGCGCGCTATTGCCGCCGAAGCCAAGGAAACCAACACCTTCTCGCAAAAGTCATTTCAGGTATTGCTGGAATCATCAATCCAGGCCGCAACAGCCAAGCTCAAGGGATTGCTTGGTACGGAAGCCGTCGATCAGGCCCGTCTTGAAGACAACTTCTACGGCTGGCTCAGTACCCTGCTGCAGCACCCGCAGATGAAAGATTTTATCCGGCCCGTGCAGGAATGGAAGAAGATCCAGTATCCACGTATTTCAGAACCGCTCTTTGCCATTGTCACTTTCCTGTTCGAAAAGCTCTTGCTGGAGTACGTCGAGGCCGAACGGACGGGACGCAGATACGATGGCCGCATCAAATTGCGCGATATTGGTATGAAGGATTTCTGGAACCGGTTGACGAGCGCCTATAACGACCTGTTGATCCAGGATGTCCTGCTCCAGGAAAAGAGGGCCAAAACCTGCCGGTTTGAAACGATCATCGCTGAGTTTTTCACCGATTTCCACGAGCTTGACAGTGATCTGATGACCGCTGATCCGGTTAAATTCCCCGGGTTTCGCCTCTCTATCGAAAAGGCTCTGGATACCGGGGTTAAACCCTGTGGTGTCATCACCGGTCTGGCGAAACTCAAAAAAGATAATGAGCATCCCGCCACCGGGGTAGGTGTGCTGGTGTCTAATCTCGATTTTCAGGCTGGCGCCTTCGATATGGCATCGGCCCAGAAGTTCTGCAATCTCCTTCTGCAATGTGCCCGCCGCAAACTCCCCGTGGTCGCCTTTGTCTCCTCGGGAGGCATGCAGACCAAGGAGGGGGCCGGATCGCTGTTCTCCATGGCGATTGTCAATGACCGGATCACTCGCTTTGTGCGGGACAACGAACTGCCCATTATCTGCTTCGGTTTCGGTGATTGCACTGGGGGGGCGCAGGCATCGTTCGTCACCCACCCACTGGTGCAGACCTACTACTTCTCCGGGACCAACATGCCCTTCGCCGGTCAGATCGTGGTCCCGTCCTACCTCCCTTCGACGGTGACCTTGTCCAATTACCTGCTCCGTACCCCGGGCGCCATGCAGGGGCTGGTCAAGCATCCTTTCAATAAGGACCTCGATCAACAACTTCGCGCCATCGATTTCACGATTCCTGCGCCTGCGGAAAGCGTGATGGATGTCTGCCATCGCGTATTTAAAGGTCTCTATCTGCCCGATGCCGCCGCTGCGGCTATCGCGACCGAAACTCTGGTAGACGAGCGAGCCCTGCTGAAACCCGTTAAGCGTTGTCTTATTCACGCCCGCGGCTGCACGGCCGCCAAATTGATCCAGATCGCCCAGCAAGAAGGGATTGAGGTGGTGCTGGTGCAATCCGACGCCGACATGGATTCAGCTGTTGCTGGCCAGCTCACCGAGAAGGACACTCTGATCTGCATCGGCGGCAATACCCCGGATGAATCCTACCTCAATGCCAAATCGGTGTTGCGAATTGCCGAGCAGGAGAAGGTCGATTCGCTCCATCCAGGCATCGGGTTCCTGTCGGAAAATGCTGACTTCGCCCGTCTCTGCCGCAATCGCGGGATCAACTTCGTCGGCCCCTGGCATTCCAGCATGGAGTTGATGGGCAACAAGACCAACGCCATCGACACCGCCAGCAAAGCGGGCGCGCCCGTCGTTCCGGGCAGTCACGGCATCATCGGCAGCGTCGAGACCGGCATGGAGGTCGCCGAGACTATCGGTTACCCCGTTCTGCTCACAGCCGTCCACGGCGGCGGCGGCAAGGGGATCGCGGTGGTTGAAAAACCGGAGGATTTTCGCGAAACCTTCTTCACCATCTCCTCGGAGGCCAGAGCCGCCTTCGGGTCGGGGGATATCTACCTGGAAAAATACGTCACCAATCTGCGCCATATCGAAGTACAGGTCCTGCGCGACACCCATGGCAACTGCAAGATTCTCGGCCTGCGTGACTGCTCGGTGCAGCGCAACAATCAGAAAATCTTCGAAGAGTCGGGCTCGACCATGTTGCCTGAAAACCTTGAGCAGGATGCGTACAACTTTGCCGAATTCATCTCCAACCAGTGTGATTATGTCGGGGCGGGAACCGTTGAATTTATCTTTGATCTGGATAACACCTCCGTCTATTTCATGGAAATGAACACCCGACTCCAGGTTGAGCACCCTGTCACCGAGAAGGTCACCGGTGTGGATATCGTCGCCAATCAGTTCAAGATTGCCGGAGGTGAATCAATCGCGGATCTGGTCAGCAATCCCCTAGGCTATGCCATTGAAGCGCGCATCACCGCCGAGCGCACCACTGTTGAAGGCTCGGAAATTAAATTCATTCCGACCCCCGGCGATGTCACCGCCTTCAGCATCCCTTGCGGCGACCATATCACCGTCATCAAGATGGTCGAGGCCGGTAAGCCGATCACCCCCTACTACGACTCGCTGATCGCGCAGATCATCGTCACAGGCGAAAACCGGGAGGACACCATAGACAAACTGCTGGCCGCCCTGGAGGAGACCGTCATTAATGGCGTTCATACCAACATCCCGCTACTCAAGCGGGTCCTGAGAGATGAGACCTTCCGTAACGGAGTCTATAACACCCAATATCTTAATGGCCTGCTTGAGCGTATCGACGTTCAGGAGATGATAAATGAGGGTGATGCAGCCTCCGGTTCCGCCCATGCGGTTCTCGACCGTTCAGCTGTTGAGATCGAAGGGAGTATAGAACTCAAAGTCATTTCCCCCTCCACTGGGGTCTTCTATGATGCCTCATCACCCAGCGAGCCGCCTTTCGCCCCTATCGGGGCGAAGGTAAGTGTTGGAGACACCATCGGCCTGCTGGAGGCGATGAAGCTCTTCTCCCCGCTCTCGCTAAAAAACTGCAACCCGGGAGGCAATTTCTACGATCCAGAAAAGAAGTATGAGGTGGTCCGTGTCATCCCGACCCCCGGTCAGGCCGTTAACAAAGGAGATCTGCTTTTTGTTATCAAAGAAGCCTCATGAAACTTTCAAGGGGGTGAATGATGAAATCAGTAGGAAAATTGCGATCCGAGTTTACGACTAACTAACTTTTACAGGAAGAGGAGGGAATTATGGGCGTTCTCGATCTGACGTGCGACGAAAATGTGAAGACTCGAGTCGGTGACAAGCTCAAGGGACGCGTGGCATTCGTCACGGGAGGCACCCGAGGCATCGGCGCGGCAATCTGCCGCAGCCTTGCCAGCCAGGGCTGTGTGATCGCCGCAGGTTATACCGGTAATGAACCAAAGGCGGAAGAATTTCGCGAGACATTTACCAAGAAATACGCCACGGACGTCAGCACCCACAAGGGTGACGTGGGGGACCCGGAAGATTGTCGCCGCCGCGTTGACGATGTAATCACGATGCACGGCCGCCTCGACATCCTGGTCAACAATGCCGGCATCACCATCGACAAAACCGTCCTCAAAATGACAGATGACGACTGGTACAAGGTCCTTAACGTCAACCTGTCCGGCGCGTTCTTTCTCTCCCAAGCTGTCCTGCGTCACATGGCCGAGCGCGGCAGCGGCCGCATCGTGAATGTATCAAGCGTCATCGGCGAGATGGGAAATATCGGTCAGGCCAACTACGCCGCATCAAAGTCCGGCCTATTCGGATTAACTAAGACTCTCGCGCGGGAAGCCTGCCTCCTGTTGGCCCGATCAGGCAAGTTGACAGAGCCCGACGGAATCGGACTCACCATCAACACCATCACACCGGGGTTCATCGCTACGGAGATGTTGGAACATATTCCCGAAAAAGTCCTGACGCAGATATTGTCCCAGATCCCACAAGGCCGTCTCGGCAAACCCGAGGAGGTAGCCCGGGTGGTGCACTTCCTCTCTGCAGATGCGTCCTCTTACATTACGGGACAGGTCTGGGGTGTGAATGGCGGTATGGACATGTAAACGCTAAAATCGTTCAGATTGACCTCTCGGCACAACTACCTTAAATATGGAGTGGATTTAAATGGCGAAATTAGAAGGAAAAATTGCAGTCGTAACCGGTGGCTCAAGAGGGATCGGTGCTGCCATCGCAACGGGTCTTGGCAGCGAAGGCGCTACGGTGGTTATCAATTACAACCACAGCCATGAACAAGCGGAAGCGGTTGTCGAAGAGATCAAGACCATGGGAAGTTCGGCCATTGCCTTGCAGGCGGATATCTCTGATGCTGAAGCGACCAGGGTTTTCATCGAAAAAGTTCTAGAGAAATTCGGCAGGATCGATATCCTGGTCAATAACGCCGGCATTACCCGCGACAAGACGTTCAAGAA
>JBPPMD010000277.1:0-7225 GCA_051305875.1 Desulfuromonadales bacterium
ATCGCCACCCACATCCTGGCTTTCGAAGGTGATTCCCAGGTGGTCTGGTACGAGGGCAACTATTCCGAATACGATGAGGATCGCAAAAAGCGCCTCGGCAAGGACGCCGATCAGCCGCATCGCATCCGTTATCGCAGCCTGACACGGCAGTGAGGCTGGAGGCTGGAGGCTGGAGGCTGGTGGCTGGAGGCTGGTGGCTGGGGGGTTGAGGTGTAAAACTTGAAGCCATCCACCAAGGCTTCATGGCCGTTAAGATAGGCCCCAGCTTTAATGACTGCGTCATAAACTTCTCGGGCAACGTGGGTAATAAATGCCATAATACCTGGCGCAAGAAATGCCCTCCGCAGGAGCAAGCCTTTTTGCTTACTTTTTTGGCGTTGAAAAAAGTAAGGCGTCTGGCGGGACGCGACCCGCCGGTGTTGTTTTTGATTTTGGTTTTGGTTTTGCTTTTGATTTCAGAACGAAACGTAAAAGCAAAACGCGGGGTTGCACCCCCGCCCGGCAGCTATAAAAAGTAGCTACCGGACTGGCGTCACAGAGTGCCTTAGACCATATCGTCATAGGGATTTTTTATATTCAGGTTGATGGCTTGGCTGTAGCCGGGGATTTTAAGCTCATCCTGAGTGATGTCGAGATCTTCGCCGGCGACCACGTTATGATCAAAGCGATAGATTGGCGTCGTCCTGCCGGCAATCGCCTCCCGGTCGTATTGCACCGTAGCTTCGGTGACCGCCTGGTTACGGTTCCTGTAGTCACTCATGCGCTGGCGACCGTGTCTTTTCTCCAGTATTCCTTCGGTGACCCGCGGGGATAGCACCGAGCCGGTTGCATTGTTGCCGCCGAAACCCTTGGCGTTCATCAGCACGGCGTCCATGCCGCCAGCGCCCACTTCTTCATGCTCAAGGAGGAAGCGCAGGTGACTGCTGTGGACATCGTCTGCCAAGTGGTCGCTCGTGACGATCCCGGGAATCAATCCGTACTTCCAGGTTCCCAGTGATGCCATCAGCTGATCGCCCGCTGAAACCGCCAGAGAGTGTCCCAGGTAACATTTTACCGCCGCCACCGGCCATTGGTTGATGCCGTTGATTTTGGCGATTTCGTTGATGATATGCGACTCGGTGACCCGGTTTTGCGGGGTGCTGGTGCCGTGGGCATGGACGTAACTTCTGCGTTTCAGCCCTTCGTCACCGATGATGGACCTGATCACTGCAGCAGCCTTGGCGACGGTGATGTAGTTGCCGATTCCCGGTCCCGGGATCGACTTTTTATAACCATCCGCATTGACAAAGACATCGGCGACGGAACCGTAAATGCTGGCACCGAGATCCAGGGCCAGCTCGTCATCAAACAATACAAAGTACTGTGCGGACTCAGAGAGGGTGAAGCCGCAATTGCTGGAGAAGGGTCGAGAGGCCCGCTGGTAATCAGGGGTGCTTCGGCCCGGATCGAGGGCGAGCAGCTTGTCGTCTTCGGCCAGAGCGCCCATAGTGCGGTAGCCTTCGATGATTTCCGGGGTGATCGGCGCCTCGCTGTTGCCGACCACGACGACGCGACGGCGACCGCTCTGGATCTCCTGGCTCGCTGTCTGCAGGTTATACATGAAAGTGGCGCAGGCGCCTATATTGCAGCCGGTTGCGCCGACATTGCCAATGATGTAGGAATTGATAAAGTCCGCCGGCATCTCCGCCAGGCCGAGGGCTACCTGTTTGGCACTGACGCGCTTGCCGGTCAGCTGGGCCTGCAGCATACCGCCGCTACCATCATAATCGATCTGTCCCATGGCGCTGCCTGAAAGCACTCCGATCTGATCCGGAGCAACCGCCGCGCGAATCGTCTCCCAGTCGATGCCGAGGGATTGCACGGCGTCTGACGCTCCATAGATGGTCATCTGCAGGCCGCGCGGATGGCTCCGTGACGGGTAGAGCTTGCCCGGGTCAAAGCCGGTCGGCAGCTGTCCGGCACTCTGCACTTTGGAGGAACGGGTGCTGGGGAGGAATATGTCCATGCTGTCGTGGATTTCAACACTGACGTTGTCGTTGTCAAGATCCGCTACCTGCCAGTTGCTGGGAATGGTGGCAGGCAGCTGCTTTTGTTTCAGTGTGAAAATGATCGGTTGCTCTGGAGTGGCGGCGAGGTTGGCGATTTTGTTCTCCGGGATGAAGTCTCGATCAAACAGGTTATTCTCAAGCCGGCGAATCAGGGTGTTGTCCTTGATGTGATAGGCATATTTCTCAGCGACGGCCGCCTGCGTGAGAACAGTACCGTGGTCATCAACAGTTTGTCCGTTGTCGTCACGTGTCAACCCCATCACCTGGGCAAGGGCAGAATAGGTTTGTTGTGCGGACTCCTGATCCAGGCGGTCAATCACCATGCGGCGGTAGCCGTGGTGAGCCGAGCTTCTTCCTGCAGGATTGATCCCACCGAATCCAACTATTACGGGTAAACGTGCCAATGTCGACTCCTTTTGGGTAGGTTATGTTGTGCAACAGAATGATATGATGATGTAATGCCGTTCACCGTTCAGACATGACTCTTCAGATAATACCGCTGATAGGCTTGTGATGACAAAGCATTAATTTCTTAAATGTGTCCAATTGTGCGGCAGGTGACAGGCAGATTTAACTTTGAGATCACAGGGCAAAAAAGTGTGGCCCTTTGCGGGAGCATTCCGGGGCGGATTGCTCGGTTTCTATGTGCGATGAGCCAGTAGATTTTTAATCGCCTGCCTTGTTACGCCCGGCATGTAAGTCCCGAACCGCGGAATCAGCGGGGGAAATGAACCAGAAGGAACAGCACTGAAGGAACAGCACTGAAGGTTGACAGGTGCCGGGTGAAAGTCTAACCTTAAGGCGTTTGCTGACCGGAGGTGGATATCTCAATCATCCCCGAAGCGCCGGCACCGCCCCTCAAAAGCAATTCCCATCATCAGTTTCCCGTCATTATTTCAAGGGGCAATAACAAATTACAGGCGAAAAAATGAATGAACACGCATTGACAATGGATAATCTGGACAACTTCAGCACCGACTACCTTTTCTACCAGTCACGAAAAAAAATGCCTTTCATCGAAAGGGCCGAAGGCATTTACATCTGGGATCACACCGGTAAAAAATATCTCGATGGCAGCTCGGGCGCAGTCAACTGTAATATCGGTCATGGCAACAACCGTATTGCCAACCGTCTCGCCGACCAGGCCCGCAAGGCCGTCTTCGCTTACCGCACCCAATTTGAAAATGAACCGGCCCATCGCTACTCCGCCGAACTTGTGAAACATCTGGCGCCACATCTGCAGCGGGTCTTTTTTGTTTCCAGTGGATCCGAGGCGGTAGAAGCGGCGATGAAGCTCTGTCGGCAATATTTCTTTAATCGCGGACAGAAGTCCCGACATCAGTTCATCTCCCGGACACCTTCCTACCACGGTTCAACTCTGGGAGCATTGGCGCTGACCTCCTATGCACCTCTCGAAATCCCTTTTCGGTCGATGATGCAGGCCTATCCGAAAATACCAGCACCTTATTGCTATCGTTGTCCCTTCTCCAGAAAAACCGCCTGCAATCTTGAATGTGCGTGGGCGCTCGAGAAAGCCATCCTTGAGCAGGGGCCGGAAAGTATTGCCGCTTTTGTCGCCGAACCGATCGGTGGCGCCAGTACCGGGGCGGTTGTTCCTCCAAAAGGTTACTTCAGGGTCATTGAGGATATTTGCCGCAAGTATGGAGTTTTTCTTATCCTTGATGAGGTCATGACCGGTTTCGGACGCACCGGAAAACTTTTTGCCTATGAACACTGGGATGTAGACGCCGACATCATCGTCATGTCCAAAGGCATAACTTCGGGAGCCTATCCATTGGGTGCCATCGCCGCCCGTACCGAATATGTTGACGAGATGATGGATAATGGCGATTTTGCCCACGGCCACACCCTGGCGGGAAATCCCATGGGCTGCGCAGTCGGCCTGGAGGTCCTTAACGTGATCACAGAAAATCGCTTGAGCGAAAATGCCGCGGCGATGGGGAAAATACTCAAGGCCGGTTTGGAGCGTCTGAAAAAACGCTTCGAATTCATTGGCCAGGTTCGTGGTCAAGGTCTGCTTACAGCAATCGAGTTGGTTCAGGATCGCAAAACCCGCGAGCCGTTTCCTGCAGAACGCAATATCCATTTTCTTCTCACTGATGAAGCCTACGACGAAGGACTGATTGTCTACCCGCGGCGGCCGATTAATGGTCTCAGAGGGGATCATGTGATGGTGGCGCCGCCGCTGATCTCCACTCGCAAAGAGATTTATGAGCTTCTGTCACTGCTTGAACGCGCTCTGCAGCGTACCGAAGACAAGCTGCCTTCGACGAGGAAACTTCCCTAACGACAAGCACAGCAATACGCAGAGGACCTCTGATAATGATTGACAAGACCATAACCATCGATAACGCCCTCAGCCAGGTATATGACGGTCAGACCATCATGGTCGGCGGTTTCGGCGGGCCGGGCACGCCGTTTACCCTCATCGAACTTTTGCATCAAAAGGGTGTGAAAAATCTCACCCTGATAAAAAACGATGCGAATGAACCGGGAATGGGGATTTCCAGGCTGCTGGAGGCGGGGCAGGTGCAAACCCTGATCGCCTCTCATATCGGCCTTAATCCTGCAGTCGTCGCCATGATGAATCGACGGGAACTCGAAGTACTCCTCTATCCACAAGGGATCCTTGCCGAGAAAATCCGTGCCGGAGGGGCCGGCCTGCTCGGTTTCTTGACAGATATCGGAGTCGATACCATCTTGCGTGACAGCCGTGAAGTGATGCATCTCGATGGTCGTGAGGCGATCCTGGAGAGGGCTTTGCGTGCTGATGTGACACTGATTCATGCAGCGATCGCTGATCGGGTCGGCAACCTGATCTTTGCCAAGAGCGCCCGCAATTTTTGTCCCCTGATGGCGACAGCTGCCGACAGGGTTATCGTGGAGGTCGAAAAGGTGGTTGACACCGGTAGCCTTGATCCGGACCAGATCCACCTGCCGGGCGCGTTTGTAGACTCTATCCTGGCTCTTGATGAGCTCACCCCTGACTATGGAATATTGCCCCAGCATGCCTTATAAAAACAAGATAGCAGCGCGCGCGGCCCTGGAGATGCGCTCCGGACAGGTCATCAATCTTGGCATCGGTATCCCGAATCTGATTCTCGATTATCTGCCTGCAGGCCTTGAGGTTTTCGTCCAGTCGGAAAACGGTATCCTCGGCATCGGCCCCCGCAGCGCTGCCGGCAGTGAGGATCGCAACCTGATTGACGCCGGAGCCAATTACGTGACACTCAATCCGGGGGCCTCTTTTTTTGACAGCGCGCTCTCCTTTGCACTGATTCGCGGGGGGAGGGTGAATCTCAGTTTTCTCGGTACTCTGGAGGTTTCACAAAACGGCGACCTGGCCAACTGGATTGTCCCGGGGAAGATGGCGCCCGGTATCGGCGGCGGCATGGAGTTGGCCCAGAAGGCGCAACGGGTGATCGTAACCACTTCTCACTCAACCCGGGAGGGAGCCCCCAAAATTCTAACCCAATGCACCTTGCCTCTGACAGCGCGAGGCTGTGTCAAGACGATCATTACGGAACTGGCGGTGATC
Organism: Desulfuromonadales bacterium; assembly: GCA_051305875.1. Taxonomy (GTDB): domain Bacteria; phylum Desulfobacterota; class Desulfuromonadia; order Desulfuromonadales; family BM103; genus M0040. The sequence goes on from JBPPMD010000277.1 coordinate 5,608, forward strand.
GATGTAACACCTCAGGGGCTGATGCTGCGGGAGATCGCTCTTGAATCGACTCTGCGGGAAGTGCAGGAAAGGACCGATGCACCCCTTCTTTTTCCGCCGGGAGAGATTCCCAGATTTTAACCTCGTTCAATAAAGCGGAAATCAGCCAATGAACACCAAGGAGAGTAAAATCCTGTCCACTGTAGATGACCTGGCCGATGACATCATCGACTTTGCCGGTCGTCTGGTCCGCGAGCCCAGCATCCTTGAGAATGAGGCGTCTGCTTTGCTGGTCATGGAGGATGAACTCGATCGCTTCGGATGGGTGCCGGAGCGGGTGCAAATCGATCCGGTAGCTCTGGCTGCGCATCCCGGATTCGCTTCGGTCCCCTGGAACTACCAGGGACGTTACAATCTGGCGGCGACGCGACCGGCGGACAGTCCGGGTGGCCGAAGTGCTTTATTCAACGGGCATCTGGATGTAGTGAGTCCCGAACCAGTCGAAAACTGGACGACTGATCCCTTTCTGCCGGTGATTCACGATGGCTGGCTTTATGGCCGCGGCGCCGGCGATATGAAGGGTGGGGTGGCTGCCATGACCTTTGCTCTTCACGCCATTGAAAAAGCCGGCTTCGGCCTGCGTGCTCCGGTGACCCTGGAAGCGGTCATTGAAGAAGAATGTTGCGGCAACGGGGCACTGGCCTGCCTGACGGCGGGATACGACGCCGAGGCGGTACTGATTCCTGAACCCTTCGGACCGACCCTCTACACTGCTCAAGTCGGGGTTCTCTGGTTCAAAGTCTGCCTGCATGGTGCGTCCTGCCATGTCCAGTCCACCGCGGCGGGAACCAACGCCATCGAAAAGAGTTATCCTATTATTGCCGCTCTGCGCCTTCTGGAAGAGACGATGAACAGAGAGGCACGTCCTGATGCCTATAGCGATATCAAACATCCTCTCAACCTGAACATCGGTATCTTCAAGGGAGGCGACTGGCCCTCCACGGTACCGTCCGCTGCCGAGTTCCACGGCCGTCTCTCTTTCTTTCCCGGCACACCTTATGAGAACGTATGCTGTCGTATTCAAGCCGCGGTTGCCGAAGCGGCACAAGCGGACCCCTGGCTGGCGGAAAATCAACCTGAAGTAGAATTCTATGGTTTTCGTTCCGAGGGCCACACCGTGAGTCGCGAGCTGCCGGCATTGGTGACTCTGAACGACTGTCATCACACTCTTACCGGCGAGAATGCCGCAAGCTATATCTCAACCTGCACCACCGACTTGAGGGCTTTCCATTTTTTCGGAAAAGGGCAGGGGACCTGCTATGGTCCGGTGGCGGAGAACATCCATGGCGCCAATGAACGGGTGAATATCGACAGCATCCTGCACGTGGCACGTGCCTATGCGCTGTTTCTCGCCCGCTGGTGCCAACTGGCCGAGTGAACTTGAGCAGAAGGGAGAAATATCAATGCAGGACGTGGTGATTGCCGGTTATTTGCGTACAGCATGTTCCAAAATCAAACCCAGCGATCCTGGGAAAGACTGGTTCCATTCAGTCCGCGCCGACGACCTTCTAGGCGAGGTCATTCCACATCTGCTGCAACGATGTGAGACTGAAGGCAGCGAGGTGGAGGATCTTCTGGT
>JBPPMD010000336.1:0-9946 GCA_051305875.1 Desulfuromonadales bacterium
GAAGATTCCTCTGCCGTCAATCCGCTTGAACTTGCCGAAGGCCTTAACAAGTATCAGATTATTTCGGAATTGCTGGCGAGTCTCAATGACAATGAAAAGGAAATTATCGCTCTGCGTTTCGGCCTGGATGACCGTGATCCGCAGACCCTGGACACCATTGGCCGCCAGTTTGGCGTAACTCGCGAGCGGATTCGACAGATTGAAGCCAAAAGCCTGGACAAATTACGTGCTCTTCTCGCTGAGCGTGATCCGTCTCAGTCAGAAGACTGGAGTTAATACATGGAAGAACTGAAGAACATCATTCGTGATATTCCTGATTTCCCTAAAAAGGGTATCATCTTTAAGGATATTACGACGTTGCTCTCTGATGGTCGCAGCTTTCACCGTATGATTGATCTGATCTCTCATCGTTATGTAGGTATGCATATTGACCAGGTTGTCGGAGTCGAGGCCCGCGGATTTGTGCTTGGATCGGCGCTAGCCTACAAGCTCGGCGTCGGCGTAACACTGGTCCGCAAGCCCGGCAAACTTCCATACAAAGTCAGTCAGATTACCTACGATCTTGAATATGGCACAGACACCCTGGAGATCCACGAAGATGCTTTCAACAAGGGTGACAAGGTGATTATCGCTGATGATTTGCTGGCCACTGGCGGCACTGTTTCGGCTGTTGTCAAGATGGTAGAGGCTCTCGGTGCTGAAATTATTGAATGCGCCTTCATGGCTGAACTTGATTTTCTCGAAGGGCGGAAAAGATTGCCTGAAGGGAAAGTTTTCAGTCTGCTCAGGTTCTAATCAGAAACTGGATCAAATTCCCCGCGGCTTGCCGCGAAGTGAAAAAAACCGAACTCATACCCCGCTGCTTGCGGCAGGGTCGTTCATTGAATGTTCCGGCTCCGTAGCTCAGATGGATAGAGCAACCGCCTCCTAAGCGGTAGGCCATGCGTTCGAATCGCATCGGGGCCACCAATAAAAACAGCCACTTACATTGATTCGTAAGTGGTTGTTTTCTTTTAAAATCCATATTTTCCCTGTGCAAAGATTTCGATGTTTTAACATGCCTGCAACATGAGGAGACGATGATGGAGCAACCGAATCTGGACGAACCCGTACTGCCGCGTCTTTTGGCCAGCAACGCCTTACGCGCCAACCTGACCAAGCATATGGTTTTAAACCAGATGGCTGATCACAAGGCCTCGATGATTATGACGGCATCCTCACTGATGCTGACGATCTCGGTGACCCAATATGAAAAGCTTGATCTGCCAACCTTCGCGGTATTGATGATTACCGGTGGTCTGGCGATTCTCTTCTCCATCTTTGCCATTATTCCGGTTCTACATGTCAAGGGTGTTCTGAATATCTTCTATTTCAGGTCATTTGAACAGGTCAGTGAAGAAGAGTTCAAAACGGCCTTCAAGGAAATTATCGCGGATAAGGAGAAGCTGTACGATGCCTATCTCCGGGAAATTTATTACCTGGGAAAACATCGACTCACCTATAAATACTTATGGATACGCAACGGTATGTGGGCTTTGCTGTTTGGTTTGGCGACTGCTGCTGTTTTGACCAGCCTACGTTTTTTCTGAGTGCTTTTCATTTCTGATAAAATTCTGAAGAATATCGTGAAGTTATTGAAACATAGGAGTTTTTCTCTTGCGTATTCCCGTGAATGTGATAGAAATGATAAGCAAGTTATAAGTTTGTGCGGAGGTGAAATATGCCTGAGCATATATTTCTTGGAAGAACTGAGCGATCATACATCGATGTCATTTTGAAGGACGGCACCTATCACCACTTTACACCGCGAGTGTTGAGTGTTCTTCTTGAAAGTCATCGCGTTTACAAGTTCAAGAGATCTAACGGGTGGGCAACCGTAGGGGTCGATCCCGTCAGAACTGTAAAGAAGGAAAACCTCAATCATTATTACAACGGACAGGATCGTCGAGGGGTGCGTCACTAGTTTTTCTTGCTGTTCCTTCGGTGGATCGATTTATGGGCCTGCATCAGATTGATGCGGGATTTTTTTGTTTTGAGGCTGAAGTAAATAAATCAGTTATCCCCCCTGTGTTTTTCCTGCGGAAGTCATCCGTGATCTGCTGTCTTTGGAAATGGCATTCCGCTTGCTTGATATCAGTCTTTGGGTATTCTTGGATCAATAGCCCATATGGGCAGAGGAGGCCAGAATGGACCTGAGGAATGTTGATACGACACGATGTGATCGTGCTGAAAAAGAAGTAATAGAGGGCATTTGTCTTTCATACGATATGGTCAGAGAGATCTGCCTTGAAACCTTGCAGAAGTGTGGGGCCAAGCAGAAGGTCGACGAACAAACTTAGCGTGTCGTTACATCAATGCAAAATGCGTTGATGCGTGTGAACCCTTGCCCGGAAAGTTGATTCAAACCATGATGCGTTATCGTGAAATCTATGAGAAGACGATCAGTAAATGGGGAGAAGCTGCCCAATATGATCAGACTATTGAAGAATGTGCTGAGCTTATCGCCACGCTGCAGCATTTCGCCCGTGGTAAAGTTGACAAGGATGCTGTTGTGAACGAACTTGCCGACGTGTTTCTCATGGTCGGACAATTGACGTATATGTTCGGTGAAGACCTGTTGTCCTCGGCAGTAGAGAAAAAGATAGCCAAGTTACATCTCTTGCTTGAAGAAGATGTGCCTACATGGAGAAGAGCTGATGATTGATTCAACAGTGCTCAACCTGCTGCGCAAACGTCGCAGTATTCGTCAGTTTACCAGCCAACCGGTTGAAGCTGACAAGATTGACGCACTCATCGAAGCAGCAGTGCGCACTCCGAGTTCACGCGGTCGCAGACCCTGGGAGTTCGTAGTTGTCACCGATCCGGAGCTGCTGAGGCGACTTGGCAAAGCCAAGGAACATGGTTCTGAATTTCTGACTGGAGTGCCGCTGGCCATCGTGATTGCTGCAGACTCGAGCAAAAGCGATGTCTGGACTGAGGATTGCTCGATTGCTGCCATGGTGATCCAAGTGGCCGCCGAAGAACTTGCTTTGGGCAGTTGCTGGGCACAGATCCGCCTGCGCCCTCACAATGCCGAATGCAGCGCAGAACAGTATGTAAAAGGTCTCATCGATTTACCAGACTCACACGTGGTCGAATGTATCATCGGTATCGGCTACCCTGCTGAAAAGAAGACCGGCCATGCTTCAGAAGACCTGCCCTTTGGCCAGGTACACCGCGATAAATTCCGGGATTAAAAGCTGGAGGCTGCACTTTATCCCCTTCGTCAATGGCAATGGCAAGGTTCAAAGGCCAGATGGTTCTGAAGATAGTTTTTGATCTGTCCTGTCTGAGACTTTGTTCATAACAAACAATGACTTGCAAGTTTGTTTGATTTTGTGCTAAGACATTCACGAGTGACACACCTGCGTCACCGGGCAGTGTCTTTTGGCGTATCGGCTCTATTGATTTTCCCACTGCTGGTAACTTCATCAGATTTTTTTGCGTTGTTTTTATCCCCGGAAACTATTGAATTTGCTCCTCTTCTGTCTGCCATTAGCCGGGTTGATTAACCTATCCCGGAGGGGACAGCAGCATTGGAACAGCCTTTGCTTTAAGAGTATGACTTGAACCGCTAACTTATCAGTCTATACTCGCCCTCAAGGTTTGAATGCACTATGTCACGAAATAATAACATTGCAATACTTCCCGATATGAATCGTCGTATGCTACTTAAAGCTGGCCTGCTGGTTTCGTTAGTCTGTCTCAATCCCCTGCCGGCCTTCGCCAGTTACGGTCATCACGGACCCGGAGAACGTCGTTTGAGCTTACTCAATACCCATACCGGTGAACGCTTGAAGGAAGTGGTTTACTGGGAGCAGGGAAGTTATATCCATGATGCCCTTGATGACCTCAATTATGTATTGCGCGACCATCGCACCGATGAAGTGCATGCGATCGATCCAAGAACCCTTGATCAGATGGCTGCAATCTCCCGCAAGGTCGATGCCCGTCGACCTTTCGAGATCATCTCCGGTTATCGTTCACCTCAATCCAACCGAACCCTACGCAATAATTCCAGCGGTGTTGCCAAGAACAGCTATCACATGCAGGGCAAAGCCGTCGACCTGCGGCTTCCCGGGGTTCCGCTGAAAGTCCTGCGTAAAGCTGCGTTAGACCTGCACAGGGGAGGAGTCGGTTACTATCCGAAATCCGATTTCTTGCATATCGATTCCGGTAAGGTGAGGTCCTGGTAAAAATTGTATCTTGATGTAAAACAGTTAAAATCACAAGCCCTCCTGTTGGAGGGCTTTTTTTGAATGTTTTTCAGTCACGTGATGTAAATCTTCGGCTCTACAGAAATACGTACTCTTGTTTCAATCACACCGGTTGACCATCGACTGTAAAAACTGTAATCTCGCCAAGTTGGTTCGATGATTGAGTGTCTGAGGGTATCGATGAAAGCAAATCGCAACAAAACCAAACAATTGTCAGGCAAGAAACACCAGGACAGTGTATTCAAAGAAGCCTGGGAAAACATGAATAGCGACTTGGCCAAGGTCATGCCGGGTTTTCTGTCGAAACGCTTGCAGAGCCGCAAAGGCAAGATATGGGTCATGGTGGCCATCACCTTTGTGGAACTGGTGGTGTTTGCTGTTATCGGCAAGTTTGCTTATGACTGGTTTGTGAAATAATGATTAATAAATCGGTAAATATGATTAAAAATTGTCAATTGATAGGCTGTTAGTTGCTTGTTGTTAAAGTGATTTATAGCTTTGATCAGATTGTTGGTTTAAGCTCTGCTACATACCTGCCTTAAAGGAGCCTCTATGAAAAACGACCAAGTCGGCATGCCGATTGGCATCACCCTCGAGCCCGGCACCTACTATCGCTGTAACTGTGGCAAATCGCAGAACCTGCCTTTCTGCGATGAATCTCATAGCGGCAGCGGCAGTTCGCCGATTGAATTCAAGGTCAAGCGCCGGCAGAAGGTGTTTATCTGCGCCTGTGGCCTGACCGGGGATCAGCCTTATTGTGACGGCAGTTGTGGAGTATCACTGGCAGGTCGGGAATAGAATACCCAGCCTCATATATTCATGGCGATAGCGGACATCCAGCTTGTCCGCTATCGCCTTGGTAACTACGGTCTCCAATACCCTCCCTACACTCGCACACCTTGCAAAACCTGCTAAACTTCAGAGTAAAATCAATCATCCGAACAACAAAAAATGGAGGAAGCGATGAGATCGATTTTAACGTTGCTGTTCCTATCCGTTTTCACGTGCAGTGCCTATGCTGGAGGCGCAGTTGTTGACTACCAGGTAAATGGCGAACCCTATGAAGGGTATTATGTCAGTCCGGCACCGGGCGCTGCGCTGGTGCTGTTGATTCACGATTGGGACGGCCTGACCGATTACGAAGTCAAACGTGCCGGAATGCTCGCCGAACTAGGTTATGCAGTCTTTGCTGCCGACCTGTTTGGCAAAGGCGTGCGGCCCACCGAAATAAAGGACAAGCGTCAGCATACCGGTGAACTCTACAAGGACCGTGCGAAATTGCGCGCTTTAATCCAGGGTGCACTTGATACGGCGAAAGCCCAGGGGGGCAATGTCGACCAAGCTGTCATCATGGGCTACTGTTTCGGCGGTGCGGCGGTTCTCGAATACGCCCGATCAGGTGCTGACATGAAAGGCTTTGTGACCTTCCACGGTGGTCTGAGTACCCCGGAAGGACAGAATTTCAGCACTGCCAAAGGCAAGTTCCTGGTCCTGCACGGCACAGCTGACAGCAGCATCACTATGGCAGACTTCGCTGGTCTGGCAAATGAACTCGAGCAGCATGGCGTTGCCCACGAGATGATCACCTACGGTGGCGCACCACACGCTTTCACCGTGTTTGGTCAGGACAGTTACCGCGAGGATGCCGACCGCAAATCGTGGCAGCGGTTTGTCGAGTATCTGGGCGATACGCTTCGATGAATTTCAGTCACGAATCAATGAACTCTCTGGACGCACAACACTCACCGACAAGACCGGAAGAGGTCGACAGTTCAACGTCTTTTCCGGTCTTTCTGCAGGTCTTCAAGGCAAGCCTGGAAAATGTCTTCCGCATTCGGGAAGACCTCGACCAGCTCAGTGTCAACCGCGGCCTGCCGCCGTATGTGCTGCGGGATATCATGGCCAGCAGCCCGTTCTCGACTTTTATCCCGGTTGCATATGGCGGTCGGGGAGGGCATCTGGATGAAGGCGTTGCCCTGGTTGAAGCCGCCTCTTACGAATCATTGGCCCTGGCTCTGGTCTTCGGCATCAATTGGGCGCTCTTTATCCAGCCGGTCACTAAATATGGCAAGCAACCTGCCCGGGAGAAGGTTTTAAAAGATTTCGTGCAAAACCGCAAGATGGGCGGCCTGATGATCACCGAGCCGGATTACGGCAGTGATGCGCTGCATATGCAGAGCTCCTGGGTTGAGCAGGACGGCCTCTGCCATCTCCACGGAACCAAGCACTGGGCGGGCTTGACCGGCTGGGCCGATTACTGGCTGCTTACGGCGCGTCAACAGACCCCGGCCAAAGAGCTTGCACGTGACATCGACTTTTTTATCTGCGACGCCAACGCGCCCGGCCAGCAGCTTGTCGTCGAGGAGAAATTTCCTAACCTCGGCCTCTACATGATCCCCTACGGTCGCAACCGCATCGATGTCGCCGTGCCCGCGACGCATCGCCTGACACCGCACACGACCGGCATCAAGATGATGCTCGATATTCTGCATCGCAGCCGCATGCAATTCCCGGCGATGGCGATGGGGTTTTTGACGCGTATTCTCGATGAAGCGACCAGCCATTGCCGCAACCGTCTGGTGGGTGGCAAAAACCTGCTCAGCTACGATCAGGTTCAGGCGCGTCTGGCTGCGATCCAGTCGGCGTTCACCATCTGCTCGGCAATGTGCGTCAACACCTGTGAGCGTGCCGGCCTCGACAATAATCTGGCTGTGCACGGTCTGGAGGCCAACGCCATCAAAACCTGCATCACCGATCATATGCAGGAGGCCTCCCAGTCGCTGCTGCAACTGGTCGGCGCCAAGGGCTACCGGCTCGATCATTTCGCCGGTCGGGCCATCGTCGACAGCCGCCCGTTCCAGATTTTTGAAGGCTCAAACGATATCCTCTACGCACAGATCGCCGAATCGCTGCTCAAGCAGATGAAGGTGGCTCGCGAGAAGAACCTGTTCCGGTATTTAAACAGCTTCGACCTGACGCACCGCGCCAGCGGCAAGCTTAAAAAAATGCTGGATTTCGAGCTTAATCCGTCGCTGACACAACGCAAACTGGTGGAGTTGGGTCAGGTGGTCAGCCGTATCGTGGCCATGGACCTGGTTATGAGGCTTGGCGAGAGGGGGTTCAGCAGGGAATTGATCAATAACAGTCTGGCAAACCTGCAGCAGGAGATCGCAAAGTTTTTAACGACCTGTACCTTCGACAATCGTACCGAATTGATTGAAGCAGATCGGGGACACCCTTCGTGGCGGGATTATTGTAGCCAAGAATTGACTTGAGATGAATTTGAGTCGAAAACAGTGATGTCTCTGTAAAAATGTAAATCAGTAGGTGAGATATCAGGATCAAGCCATATCGGTGTTGGCAAGCCATATCGGTTGACAGACGGAGCTGAAAGATTTAGTTTTATGTCGTTGCTGTTATTGGATTGGCTCATATGGGCCTTGTCGTTTTTGAAAAGGAGGGTGGCACGCCTTTGTGTGTAGTGCGATTTTATTGTTTTCGGGGGAAGACATGCTGAAAGCGGGAAAACTCTCTTGACTATTGAAACCTTCCGGTGCGTTGCGATCGGGCGGTTTTTTCGTTCAGGGACGGGTTTGGCCCTTTTTGAAATAAGGCAGTCGTGGAAGTGAATCCCTCAAAATCCGACCTGGATCTCGACACCAAGGTGATGTCAGATTTCATCTATTCGCTTAATATCGCCCGACGTCAAATCCAGTCGTATCCACCAGGTCATCCTATCATTACGGCAGCAGCCGACAAACTGCTAGGCCTGTTGCCAAAACTGCTCGAATTCCGTTCCGAGATCACCATCGGCATCGCCCGCGATACATTGCTGGTCGGTGGCCAGATGCTCGACAATACGAACCCTATCTATCGCGATTTTGCCACCAACCTGTTCAATGCAAAGGTCGCTTCTTTAACGATAAACCGGCATCTGAACGCTCCTGAGATCTGCAAGTTTTTTCAGATTCTATGCTACAAGGCCGAAACACTTGCTGAACGTGGCGGTCTGCATCGTGTTCTGGCTCTCGCCGACATCAAGGGAATCCGAGCTCAGGGCGTTGATTTCGGCGCGTTCCATGCTACCGAAGTCGATAAGGTACATGCCCCGAAATCGAAATTGATTGAAGATGAGACCACTGTTCTCTGGAAGTCTTTCGTCAATGGCCTGGTTGCCGGCACACTCGATCCTCACGGTGAAAAACTGGCACCTGAGGTGCTGCTCGATCCGGAATTGCTGGCCGAAATAATGAACCGTGACGAGGGGCTCGAAGGTAAAAACCTGGTTCGTAATTATGAAGAGGCAATCACATCATTCCTCAAGAAAACGGATCGCGACCAGTTGCAGAGCCAGGTCTGTCAGGAGACGCTGGGACGACTCGGCGACCTGGTCGGCAGCCTCAAGCCGGAGCTGCGCCGTCGTTTCCTCAACAGCACCCTGAATTCCTTTGCCGACCGCCAGGATTTAGCCGCTGAAGTTCTTGGCCACTTGCCTCAGGCCCAGATCCTTGAAGCTATGGAGCAGATCGATGCTGATCGACTCGAAGTTCCGCAGGCCCTCATGGACGTGCTTGGCAAAATGGCCCAACATAAGGGCAGCGAAACAGGTGGCAGCCGCGTCGCCGGCAAAAAAGAACGTTCTTCCGCTGAAACGGCTGGTCTGCTAGGCCAGTTGTTCAGTGCTGACCATGCCGACGAGTTTGTTCCCGAAGACTACCAGGATTCGCTGGCCATTCTGGCCGCGGCTGAGACACTCCCCGGCCTGGACCGCAATCACGTCAAGGAGCTGGTTGATACTCTGAATGGGGACATGGTTGAGCAGCATTTCTGCGACGTGATGATCGATCTGCTCGATCGCGGTACCGACGCGATCACGACCAAAGCGATCAGCCGCAACATGAAAGAGCTGATCTTTTATTTCCTGGAGACCGGCGAATTCGTCTCACTCACCAGCGTGTATGACCACCTGGCGCTTTATGCCAGCCATGGCGACGCCACGCTCCACACACCGGACGAGTCGGCTCTGCAGCTCTATGCGTCGGAGGAGTTTGTTGAGCATGTGCTGGATGGTCTCAACACCTGGGGGAAGCCGAAGTACTCAGCAATCAAGGGATTGATAAAAAGGATTGGCGCTCCCTTTGCGGAGCCATTGCTGCAAACGCTTGCGGAAGAGCCAAGCATGTCAAAACGGCGGCTGCTTATAGAGTGCCTGCTGGCGATCGGTGTTGCCGCCCGTGAACCTGTCATCGGCCATCTTCATGACCGGCGCTGGTACTTCGTCCGAAACCTTGTGGTCCTGCTGCGGGCGTTGAATGATCCCACAGTCCTGCAACCATTAGGACATCTGGTCGGCCATGCGAATTCCAAAGTACAGTTCGAAGTCATGCGTACTTTCCTTCATTTCAACGATCCGCGTGCCGATCGTTACCTGCTCAGGGAAATCGACAGCAGCGATCCCGAAGTCTTGCTTAATATCGTTCGCCTGACGGCTAACAGCCGCAACCCGGATGTCGCACGTAAACTCTCAGAAGTTTTGAACCGCAAGCTGCTCAAGGAGATCGACGAAAATATCAAAAGTGCCGTAATCAAGTCGCTCGCCGAGATGGCGCTGCCCGAGGCACTGCCCGGTCTGGGGCGGTTCCTGAATAACCGCAGCCTGTTCCAGAGCAAACAGGGTAACAGCCTTAAGG
>JBPPMD010000055.1:0-7948 GCA_051305875.1 Desulfuromonadales bacterium
TCAACATGATGGTTGTCGAGACCACAAAGGGTCTTCTGATCATCGATTGCGGCCTGATGTTTCCGGAAGCCTACATGCTCGGCATCGACCTGGTCATACCGGACATTTCGGCAATTGCCGCACGCCGGAATGAGATCGTCGGCATCGTGTTGACCCATGGTCACGAAGACCACATCGGCGCGATTCCCTTTCTGATTGAAGCTCTCGGTTGCCCGCCTGTCTACGGTTCACCACTGACCCTGGGTCTGCTCGCCAACAAGCTTGAAGAGCATCATCTGCAGAGCAGGGTTGAGTGCCGGAGCGTCAAAGTCCGCGAAGCGGTCAACATCGGTCCTTTCGAGGTGGAGTTCTTCCGTGCCGCCCACTCCATTGTCGACGGCTGTGGCCTGGCAATCCGCACGCCGGCGGGCTTGATTGTGCACACCGGAGACTTCAAGCTCGATCCGACACCGGTGGACAATCAACCCACCGATCTGGGGCGACTGGCCTCCTACGGTGAGCAAGGAGTTTTGCTGCTGCTCTCCGATTCAACCAATGTTGAGAATACCGGTCAGACTCTCTCCGAGCGCACCGTCGGTGAAGCCTTTAACGAACTGTTGCCCCGCTGCACCGGCAAGATCCTGGTGGCGACCTTCTCCTCCAACATTCATCGCATCCAGCAGGTGATTAACGCTGCCATCCTGGCTGAGCGCAAGGTTCTGATCTCCGGCCGCAGCATGGTCAGCAATATCGCAATCGCCAGGCAACTCGGCTACCTGCATGTGCCGGACGACATCCTCATTGACCTTCGCCAGATGCGTGAGCTGCCATCACGGCGGGTTCTTATTTTAACCACCGGCAGCCAGGGTGAGCCACTCAGCTCGCTCTCGCGCATCGCCATGGATGACCATAAACAGATCAGCATTACTCCAGGTGATACGGTGATCCTTTCGTCAAAGTTTATCCCCGGCAATGAGCGGGCGATTACTCATGTGATCAATCACCTCTATCGGCGGGGAGCGGAAGTCCATTATGAAACGACCAGCGAGATCCACGTTTCCGGGCACGCCAGCCAGAACGAGCTGAAAACCGTACTCAATCTGGTCAAACCAGAATATTTCGTGCCGGTACACGGCGAATACCGTCACCTGGTAAAACACGCGCAACTGGCACGCAGCATGGGCTGGAGTGAAGACCGGGCGCTTGTGCTCAGCAACGGCACGCCCCTGGTTCTGTCCATGAACGGCCATCATATCGAACCCAAGGTTGAAACCGGTCGGGTGTTTATCGACGGCAAGGGTGTCGGTGACGTCGGTGAGATGGAGTTGCGTGATCGACGGCACCTGGCCAACCATGGCCTGGTCATCGTTTTCCTGGCACTCCATCAGGAGACTGGCGAAATCGTCTCGGGGCCGGAGATTATGACGCGCGGCTTCATTCCGGAAGATGAAAACCAGAGCTTGCTGAACGAAGCCAGAGAGCTTGTTTGTCAGATGCTGGCCGAGCACAGCCTGGCAGCGATAGCTGATTGGGAAGAGCTACGTGTTGAAGTCCGCAAAATTCTGCGCCGACTGTTCAACAAGACGATAAACCGTCGGCCGCTGATCCTGCCGATCATTATGGAATTATAACGTTGTCAGGCTGTCAATCCCCTGAGGTTCAGGAGACATGGGAACAAATGTTTTTCTCTTCGCCCCTTGCGCCTCACACCTCACCGGTTGAATTGATCGTTCCGTACTGGAGCAACAATGTCTTTTCTTGACGCGATATTACTCGGCATCCTGCAGGGTGCCTCCGAATTTCTGCCGGTCTCGTCGAGTGGCCACCTGGTTCTGGCCCAACACCTGATGGGCGATTTTAAACAGCCGGGGGTCCTCTTTGATGTCCTGTTGCACATCGGCTCCATGGTGGCGGTCGCCATCTATTTCTGGCGCGACCTGGGCGGGCTGATCTCTTCACTCTGGCGACGCGATGAAACCGCAAAGCAACAACGCTTTATGGTCTGGTTACTGTTCGCCGGATCCGTACCAACCGCTGTGATCGGCTTGCTTTTCAAGGATTTTTTTATCGGCCTTTTTGAACGCCCGGACATCGTCTGCATTATGCTGCTGGTTACCGGCAGCCTGCTCTGGCTGGCAGAACGACTGCGCAACAGAGAACACTCCCGCAAAAAAATGACCTTCATGGATGCCATCGTGGTCGGCACGGTTCAGGGTTGTGCCATCATCCCCGGCATCTCCCGTTCCGGTTCAACCATTGCCGCGTTGCTGCTGCGTGGCGTCGACGGGGAAACTGCGGCTCGCTTCTCGTTCCTGCTGGCGCTGCCGGCAGTCTTCGGAGCAGCACTGCTCTCTGTCAAAGATCTTGATGCCGTTGCTGCAGGCACTGTGTTTCCCTACCTTGCCGGAACAGTCGCGTCACTGGTGACCGGCGTGCTCTGCATCCACCTGCTGATAGGCGTCATCAGGCGTCAACGGCTCCACTGGTTTGCTTTTTACTGCTGGTTTGTCGGCGGCCTCGGGATAATCTATTTTTTATAAAGGAACGCCCTGTTGCCGCACAAAGCCGAAACAGCGGGTGCGGGTGCTGTTCTGAAGAAATATTTCTTTGAGCCTTCGTGTCTGCGAGCAACGCAACCTTTGACCTTTTCTCTATATCTGAGCTAACATATCGCGAATTATCCACAGGGCAACTTAATGAGCGAAAAACCACGCAAAACCTTTCTACGCGAACACATCAAAAAAGAGATTGCCGGCCTGATCTGGATGGCTGCAGGTCTCGTTCTGCTTTTGAGCCTGGTCTCCTTCAATAATCACGATCCATCTTTCAACAATAATCTTGATCCGGCGTCTATCCACAACTTCTGCGGCAAAGCCGGCGCTTATGTTTCAGACCTTTTTTATCAAATCGTCGGCCTGCCGGCATTGATGATCCCTTTTGCCTGCCTGCTCTTTGCCTGGCGACTTTTGAAGTTCCGCGATTTACACCTCCGTGTTTACAAGGTCGTTTCTTTTGTCGTGATGCTGGTTTCTATTGCCGGCCTGATTTCTCTCGAATTTGAAAAGGTTACTCTGTTCGGGCAAACCCTGAATCAGGCCGGGGGCTTTATTGGATTTTTCCTGGCAAACACCCTGAAAGGCTGGTTCAACCTGACCGGGGCAGCCATCTTCCTGATCGTCTGTCTTTCTGTCTCGACCATGCTGGTCGCCCGCTTTTCCATGGTGCTCTTTCTGGAAGGGCTGCTGGCAAGACTGGGTGATGCTCTGGAAAGACGCCGGGAAGCCAGACAGGCCCGTCGTGCTCTCAAAGACGCCAACAAACCCAAAAAAGAAAAAGCACCGGTCATCCGCGCCCAGGAGCTGTCACATGCACCGGCAATCACAGAAAAAACCAAGAAGGGACAAAAGAAAATCCAGGTCAGCCAGGAGGCCTTCGATTTTCTGGAACCGTCGGGGACCTACCATCCGCCTTCGCTGAATCTGCTCGACCATGATGGCGAAGCTGCAAAACCGGTCGACAAAGAAGCCCTGATGATGAACGCCCGGCTTCTGGAGAGAAAGTTGCTCGACTTCAACGTTGAAGGCGATGTCTCAGAAGTCAAACCGGGGCCGGTAGTCACCATGTACGAGTTTGCCCCGGCCCCCGGCGTCAAGGTCAACAAGATCGCCGGGCTGGCCGACGATCTGAGCATGGCGCTCAAGGCGCTCTCGATCCGCATTGTTGCCCCGATTCCGGGTCGCGGCGTGGTTGGTATCGAAATCCCGAACCGCGACCGGGAGATGGTTTATCTCAAGGAGATTTTCGCCAGCGAAGAGTTCCAGAAAACCGGCGGGCGCCTGCCGATCGCCCTGGGCAAGGATATCTTCGGTCATACGGTCGTCTCCGATCTCGCCAAGATGCCGCACCTGCTGGTGGCCGGTTCGACCGGAACCGGCAAATCGGTTTCGATCAACTCCATGATCCTGTCGCTGCTCTACCGCGCTGATCCGCGCGATGTCCGCCTGATCATGGTCGATCCGAAAATGCTGGAGCTCTCTATGTACGAAGGGATTCCACACCTGCTGCTGCCGGTTGTGACCAACCCGAAGAAGGCGGCGCTGGCACTCAACTGGGCCGTTCGCGAAATGGAACGGCGCTACAAGTTGATGTCCGACAAGGGTGTGCGAAATATCGACGGCTACAATCGCAAACTGATCAAGGAAGAAAAAGACAAGACCTCCAAACGCCAGCGGGAGATGGAAAATGATGAGATCATCGATCTCATGGAAGAAGATCTCCCGGAGATTCAACTGGCCGAAGGGGAACAGCTCGATCATGCCCACCTCCCCTACATCGTCGTGATTGTCGATGAGCTCGCCGACCTGATGATGGTCGCCGGCAGGGACATTGAAGAAGCGATTGCCCGACTCGCCCAGATGGCACGTGCCGCTGGCATCCACCTGATCCTGGCCACCCAGCGACCGAGCGTCGATGTCATCACCGGCCTGATCAAGGCCAACTTCCCGACCCGTATCTCCTTCAAAGTATTCTCACGTATCGACTCGCGCACGATTCTCGACCAGATGGGCGCCGAGACGCTGCTTGGCAATGGCGACATGCTCTTTCTGCCACCGGGCACCGGCGCCGTTCAACGCGTACACGGGGCCTTTGTCTCGGAGATAGAAGTACAGCGCGTGGTAGAATTCCTCAAGAAGCAGGGCACGCCTGAATACGACAAGACCATCCTCGCGACACCAGCGACGACGGACAGCAGCGGTAAAGGCGATGACGAATACGACGAAAAATGGGATGAAGCTCTGGCAATCATATCTGACACCAAGCAGGCTTCAATCTCCATGCTCCAGCGTCGCCTGCGACTCGGCTACAATCGTGCCGCCCGCATGATTGAAAAGATGGAGGCTGAAGGGATCGTCGGAGCTTCCGACGGCACCAGCCGTCCCCGCGAAGTTTTCATCAGCAAGATTGGTGGCGACGAGTAAGCGGACCCGCTTCAAAGACGCCTGTCCCCGTCTTTACGTCAAAGCGACAGTGAACAGCCCATCCTGATGAAAGCGGGATGGGCTGTTCACTTTCTTGCGTACAGCTGAAATTTAGCAATGACATCAGCCTTGGCTTACGGCACCCCCGACAAACCGTTTGTAAATCCCGCCGGGAGTGCTAACATGTGAGTTTGGAAAAAAACATGGAGATTAAAAGATGGATAGCAACGATTTAAAGCACTTACTGATCGCTGTGCAGACCGGCGATCTCAGCATCAACGAGGGGCTTGAACGCTTGCGGGCACTGCCCTTTGAAGATATCGGCATCGCCATGATCGACCACCACCGCACTCTGCGCCAGGGAGTCCCGGAAGTGGTCCTGGGCGAGTCCAAATCGACCGGGCAGATTGTCACAATCGTTCAACACATGGCCGCCCATGGCGACAATGTTCTGGTTACCCGGGTTTCAGGTGAAAAGGCCGAAGTTCTCTCAAATAAATACCCGGAGGGAGGATACGATCCGACCGCCAGGACATTTTCTCTGCAACAGAAACCCTTTGAAGACCTCGGCCGGGGAAAAGTTCTCATTATCTGCGCAGGCACCTCTGACCTGCCCGTCGCCAGGGAAGCTGCCATCACTGCCCGCATGTTCAACAACCGGGTGGAAGAGCTTGTCGATGTTGGTGTCGCCGGAATTCACCGCCTCCTGGCACACGCTGATGCCCTGCGCGAAGCGACAGTCATTATAGTTGTCGCCGGCATGGAAGGCGCACTGCCATCTGTCGTTGGCGGCCTGGTCGATGTCCCGGTCATCGCTGTTCCCACGTCTGTCGGCTATGGAGCCTCTTTCCAGGGGATCGCAGCCCTGCTCGGCATGCTCAATTCCTGTGCCGGCGGCATCACAGTGGTCAATATCGACAACGGCTTCGGTGCAGCCTTCGCAGCTACCCGCATCAATCGACGCAAGCAACAATGAAACTTCTTTATCTCGACACGTTTTCCGGGATTTCCGGTGACATGATGCTCGGCCTGCTGGTTGATCTGGGTGTTGACCTGAACGCCATCAAGGCGGAGTTGGCCCATTTACCCGTATCCGGTTATCAGCTGGAACAGCGCAACGAAAAACGCCACGGAATTGGCGGCACACGGATCGAGGTCTTGTGCGAGGGCAATCAACCGGCGCGCACCTGGACAGACATCGACACCATGCTTGCCGACAGCTTGCTCAGCGATCCGGTGCGCAGCATGGCGCGGCGCATCTTCCGGCGTCTCGGTGACGCAGAAGCGCATGTCCATAAGGTTGCTCTGGATGATGTCCATTTTCATGAAGTCGGTGCGGTCGACGCCATTGTCGACATCGTCGGCAGCGTGATTGGCCTGCACCTGCTGGGGGTAAAAATGATCTGCTGTACCCCCCTGCCCCTTTCCAGCGGAATGATTCGGGGTTCACATGGCGCCATGCCATTACCTGCTCCAGCTACCTTGCAGATACTCCACGGACACCCCGTCCGTGATGCCGGCAGCGACCGTGAACTGGTCACCCCCACCGGGGCAGCAATTGCCACTGAAATCGCAGAGTTTGGTGCCATGCCGGACATAACCATTGAGCGTATCGGCTACGGCGTCGGTGGCTGGGAACTGGATGACCGTCCCAACCTGTTGCGCGGCATCATCGGTGAAAAGCCTGCCACAGAAGGCTTCGAGCGCGATACTGTGACCGTGATTGAAACTCACCTTGATGATTCATCTCCGGAATGGCTCGGCTCGCTGCTCGACCGACTCTTGACAGATGGCGCCCTGGATGCCGCTTTCGCTCCTCTGCAGATGAAACAGAATCGTCCGGGGACACGCTTGACTGTTGTGGCCCAGCCACAGGATGCGCAACGCCTGGCGCAAACAATCCTGCGTGAAAGCAGTGCCATCGGTGTCCGCATGTACGAGAACCGTCGTTTGAAACTTCGAAGAGAGCCGGCAACCGTGCAGACCGGTTTTGGTGAAGCGGCCGTGAAATTAATTTACGAAGGCGAGAAACTGCTGCGGATTACCCCGGAACACGCCAGCTGCAGGAAGCTGGCGGAAGCCACGGGGAAACCGCTGCCGGAAGTCTACCGGGTGGTTACAACAATCGCCAATCACCGATTCGGCCTGGAGAACTGAATGCGCAGGCTGATTCTTTTCCTCTCCAGCAACGCCGGCCTCGGCTACGCACCATTTGCCTCGGGTACAGTCGGTACGCTTGCCGGAATCCCCGTATTCTACCTGATCAACGCCTGGCCATGGTGGCTGTTTCTGGTAATCTTTACGGCCTTGCTTTTTTTCAGTTTCTGGGTAGCCGATGCTGCCGGTCTAATTTACGGCGTCGCAGATGACGGCCGCATCGTTATCGATGAGCTGGTCGGCTATCTGGTAACTGTTGCTTTTCTGCCATGGAGCTGGCCTGTGGCGCTGCTCGGTTTTTTCTGGTTTCGTCTTTTCGACATTGTCAAGCCACCGCCTGCTGGCTGGCTTGACAAAAACCTGAAGCATGGCGTTGGCGTAGTCCTTGATGACTTTGCCGCAGGCATCTACGCTGCCGTTGCATTACGCCTGACCATATGGCTATTTAACCTGACTTAATAGTGGTAGCCACTCTGCTTGCGGATACCCGGAAGAGCCCTGGATTCAATGAATATCGCAATCCTCACCATAGGCGATGAGCTGCTGAACGGCGATCTGACCGACACCAACACTACGGCTATCGCCCGGACATTACTTGAGCATTCCCTGCCGGTGCGTGAAGCAAGCACCGTTGGCGACAACGAGGAAGACATTGTTGCCGCGCTGCAACGTCTCGCCTCTAAGCATGACGTGGTCCTCATAACAGGCGGACTCGGACCGACAGACGATGACCGGACCGCGCGGGCGGCTGCCCGTGCCTTTGATCGCCCCCTGAGTCTGAATGACAAAGCGCTCACGCAGATCAGGGCCCATTTCAGTTCCCGGCAGCGGGA
>JBPPMD010000010.1:0-11973 GCA_051305875.1 Desulfuromonadales bacterium
CAAAATCCCACTTGACCCCCGACGGGAAGCCAGCGCCCCCGCGTCCGCGCAGCTTGGCGTTCTTCACTTCACCGACGACCTGTTCAGGCGTCATTTCGAAAAGGGCTTTCACCAGAGCCTGGTAACCTTCAACAGCGAGATAATCTTCGAGACTTGTGGGGTCAATCTTTCGATTAGCGCCGAGGACCAGCCGCTCCTGATTTTTATAGAAAGGGATCTCCTCTTCAGTGGTGGCTTTCTCGCCGCTGTTGACATCGACATAGAGCAGGCGTTCGATAATCTTCTGCTCTTTGATTGTTGCTGAAATTATCTCGGCGATGTCTTCAGGCTGCACCTTGAGGTAACAGATTCCCTGCGGATAAATAACCACAATGGGGCCTTGCTCACAAAAGCCGTGACATCCGGTCCTTCTATAGGTGACGTCGGCTGCAACGCCCTGCTTTTCGATCTCCTGTGCAAGCGCAGCAGCAACGTTTCCGCTGCCGGTGGCATGACAGGCACTCCCCGAGCAAAGCGTAATACAGGGTTTATCCGCATCCCTCCGGGAGAGGATCTCCTTGCGAAAAGCTTCTAATTCGACTGGCGATTTAATCCTTGGCATAATCTTCCTTTACTGACATGCACAAATGTTCAAGACTTCTGCGGTTTCGGCATGCTCCAGTTTATCCAGGAATTCAGCTGTCTCGGCCCGTTTCAGTTCCATCAGGACTTCAGCCGTCCCAGCCTGCTGAACGTTCCCATGAATTTCACCATCGACGACTATCACCGGTCCCAGAGCGCAGCAACCGAGGCAGCTGACTGTTTCCACGCTGAAGTTCAAATCCGGATCGGTTTCGCCGGGCTTGACGCCGGTGACTTCCTCGACCACGTCGAGAATCCGTTCAGCGCCACGCACGTGGCAGGCTGTCCCCACGCATACATGAATCTCATGTTTCCCTTTAGGACTCAGACTGAAGTGTTTGTAAAATGTGGTGATATGCTGGATGCGACTCATGGGAACAGCCAGTTTCTCACTGACTCTGGCCAATGCTTCCTTGGGGAGCCAATTGTTTTCATTCTGGATGTCCAGCAATATCTGGATCAGCGAACTGGCTTCGCTTTGATGCTTGTCAATAATCTGATCGATTTTGCCGATGTCCATGTCGTCGTCCTTATCCTTGTTCTTCCTGGTGGTCTGTTTTCATCCGTAATCTCAGCATGAAACAGCCTGACAGTAACGCAGGATCATGCCAGAGCGTAGCATTTCAAGGCCTCATCGAAGCGGATCAGGCCCAGCCGTGAAGACATGCTGAGGTGCCGGGAGACTTCAGAGGCTTCCAGGCAAAGGCCTGCGGCGATGTCCCGGGCGGAAAGGGCTTTTTCCCCCAACAGCAGCATGATCTGGCTGATGGCCAGTTTGTCGACCAGCAATTCCTTGAACAGATGGTTGAAGTCGTCGCTGGCGAAATAGTCCAGATACTCCTGCTCCGTCTTGAAATGCACCCGCAGTCGCTCCCGTTCCACCAGCTTGGCATAAGGGATCAACTTCGAGACCGCTTCCAGCTTGAGTTTCAAGCTGCGCTTGTCCAGGCCTTCACCTTTGCCCAGAGGGCCCAGCTTCTTGAGCTTCTTGCCGAAGTCGTTCATCACTTCGGCGTAACGGGTTCCTTCAGAGGCGGAGATCCATTCAAGCCTTAAGCGATCGGGGTTCAGGCCGACCTGCTCAAGTAATTTTTTCGTAAAATGCATGTTGAACAGTGCATCGTAGTTGCCTTCAGTCACATAATGGCATTCGCCAAGCCAGCAACCGCCGATAAATACGCCATCCGCTCCCTTGGAGAAGGCGCGGAGAACAAATGCGATGTCAACCCTGCCGGTACACATGACCCGGATGATCTTTGTTTCAGTACTATATTGCTGCCTGGAAACTCCAGACAGATCAGCAGCCCCGTAAGCTCACCAGGTGCACAAAAAACCGATGACGCTGGGCTTGAATTCAAATCCTGCAGACATGCTTTTCTCCTTTCTGGGTCAATCGTCTCACGCTACTCAATCGACCTCTTCATGGGCCGTTATCGCCTGGTCAATCTGGGCGAAGATCTCATCATCGGTATAGTGCTTCAGGTAAATCGCTCCGGTCGGACACTTTGCGTTGCACAGGCCATCACCTTTACAGAGAACTTCCTTCACTCGGGCTTTTCTGCCGTGCGGTGTATCGACAAACTCGATGGCACCGTAGTTACAGGCGGTGATACAGGCCCCGCAGGAGACACAGTCATGCTCGTTGACGTCACAGACAGCTCCGGAGGCGGTGACCGAATCTCCTGAGAGAATACAAACGGCACGTCCCGCTGCCCCGTAAGCCTGGCTGATCGCTTCGGTGATATGCTTCGGATACTGGGCAGTACCGCACAGGAACACGCCATCGGCGGCAAAGTCGACCGGCCGCAACTTCACATGGGCTTCCTGGAAGAAACCGTCCGGGCTCAATGAACACTTGAACAGGCGGGCAATCTCCTGGGTACTCTCGGAAGGGTTGACCGCAGCGGACAGGATCAGCAGGTCAGCTTCGAGCTCAAGCTTCCGCCCCAGCACCGGATCGGGCACCGTCACCTTCAGAGCGCCTCCCGCCGCTTCGACCACCGGCTTGTTTTCCGGATCAAAGCGGATGAACTTGATATCCTGATTCGCCGCCTCGCGGTAATAGTCTTCTTTGAAGCCATAGGTTCGCATATCCCGGAAGAGGATGTGGATATCCATCTTTGGATTCAACGCTTTGAGTTTCAGGGCATTCTTGACAGCCTGGCCGCAACAGACCCGGCTGCAGTAGTTCTTGTCGGCCTGACGGCAGCCGACGCACTGGATCATCACCAGACTCTGGGTGCCGGTCGCAAGTTCTGTCTGCCGTGCAATTTCATCTTCGAGCTCCAACTGGGTCAGAACCCGCTCGTTCTCCCCGTAAAGGTATTCGGTCGGACGATGTTCCTGGCCGCCGGTGGCGACAATGGCAATCCCGTGAGCGATTTTCCTGACCCGTCCTTCAGCCTTGACGGTCGTTACAAAATCACCGACATAACCGGACACCTCCGTAATGCTGCAATCGGTGAGCACCCGCAGCGAAGGATGCTGGTAAACTTTGCGGATCAGGGCGTTCAAATGTTGCTGAACGTCCATCCCTTCAAGGGTCGAGTGGATGCGCCTGGCCATCCCGCCCAGCTCGGAGTCCTTCTCCAGCAGATAGACCTCAAAGCCTTGTTCGGCCATGCTCAGGGCGCTGGTCATGCTGGCCAGGCCGCCGCCGATCACCAGGGCGGTTTTGTTCACCGGCAGCTCAAATTCCTGCAGCGGCTGCAGATGGGCAGCCCGGGCAACGGACATGCGCACAATGTCCTTGGCCTTCTGGGTGGCGTGCTCTTTCTCTTTCGAATGGACCCAGGAGCAATGCTCGCGGATATTCGCCATTTCGAAGAAATATTGATTGATCCCGGCTTCGCGACAGGTGTCCCGGAACAGCGGCTCATGGGTCCGCGGCGTGCAGGCAGCCAAGACCATGCGGTTAAGCCCTTTTTCCTGCATGGCATTGGCGATCTGCTGGGCGTTCTCGGTGGAGCAGGCAAACAGGTTTTCACCGGCGTAAACAACGCCGGGCAGGGTCGCCGCGTATGCCACAACCCCGGGGATATCAACCACCCGGCCTATATTGGCACCACAGTGGCAGACCACAACGCCGATCTTGAGTTCCTCTTTGGTGGTGTCCCGCTCCGGCGGATAAACTCTCTCCCGGCTCAACTTGCCACGCCGATAATCAAGCAACTGGCCGCACAGGGCGTCGGCCCCGCTGGCGGTGACGACAGCCTCCGGGATATCGAGCGGCCCCTGGAAGGCACCGCTGACGAAAACCCCCTTGCGGGTTGTTTCAATCGGATTGACCGGGTTGGTTTTGCAGAAGCCGTGCTCAGTGAGTTCGATACCAAAGGTTTCCGCCAATTTTTCCACATCTTTGGGCGGATTGAGACCGACCGACAGCACCACCAGATCGAATTCCTCTTCCTTGACACCGTCCTCCAGCGTGGAATAACGGATCGTGACGTTTTTGCTCTCGGGAATCTCCCGGCCGACGGTCACGTAGCTGCGGATGAAGCGGACATCGTCGAGTTTTTCCGCGCGCTGGTAGAAACGCTCAAAATCCTTGCCGTAAGCGCGGATATCGTTATGAAAGATGGTGGCGTCAAGGCCGTTATCATGGTCTTTGGCCAGAATCACCTGCTTCTGGGTATAGGTGCAGCAGACCGCAGAACAGTAGCTGTTGCCACCGGGAATCACTTGACGGGAGCCGACACATTGAATCCAGGCGATTTTTTTCGGGTGTGCGAGGTCGGAGGGACGCCGCACTTCGCCTTCGTAAGGTCCGGTGGAACAGAGGATCCGCTCGAAATCGAGACTGGTGACGACGTTTTCCATCAGCCCGTAGCCAAAGTCGTTTCTGAGTTTCGGGTCAAAGGTGTCATAGCCGGGCGAGAGCAGAATCGCCCCGACTTCCAGTTCAAACTGTTCCGGCTTCTGGTGCAGATCGATCGCGTTGGTCTTGCAGACGCCGACGCAAATCTGGCATTTCCCCTCCTGAAGGTAGAGGCAGGTCGCCTCGTCGACGTAGGTGACCAGTGGCACCGCCTGGGAAAAATAGATGTGCACCGACTTGTTCTGCGACAGGTTCTGATTGAACGGATCGGGGATCTTGACCGGGCAGTAGTCGACGCAGATGTTACAGCCGGTGCATTTTTCTTCGATAATGTAGCGGGGCTTTTTGGTCAGCGTGACCTTGAAATCGCCCGGCTCTCCCTCGACGCGGTCGACCTCGGTGTAGGTGATAATCTCGATGTTCGGATTCCGCGCACATTCAATGAACTTGGGCGACTCGATGCACATGGAGCAGTCATTGCTGGGAAAGGTTTTATCCAGCTGCGACATCTTGCCGCCGAGGGCCGGCGACTTGTCGACCAGGTAGACCCGGAAGCCCGAGTTTGCCAGGTCAAGCGCGGCCTGGATACCGCTGATGCCGCCACCGACAACCAGAACATCGCCCAGGTTTCTGTCTGTGGAAGTATCAAGAGGGAGCCTTGCGACTGCAGTGTTATCCATCTGTTCTTCCTTTTATCTAGAGCGCTGCCAGGATGATTTCGGTGATGTCCCTGATCTCCAGGGCGTCACCCTCATCCAGATCCAGGCTGCTGTCGGTAAAGTTGGTGATGCAATAGGGACAGGAGGTCGCCAGCACTTCAGCGCCGGTTGCAACCGCCTGTCGCACGCGCAGATCGGAAAAGCGGTCTTCCTTGGGAGTCTCCATCCAGATCCGGCCGCCACCGCCGCCGCAACAGAGACTGCTTTCGCGGGTATCGGCCATCTCGCTCAATTCCAGCCCGGGAACCTGCTGCAGAACCTCACGCGGCGCATCGTAGATGCCGTTGTGGCGACCCAGGTAGCAGGGATCGTGATAGGTGACTTTTTTGGCATACTCGCCGCTGAATGTCAGGCGGCCTGCCTTCACCAGGTCATTGACATATTCGGAGATGAACACCACCTCGAAGTTGACCATGAACTCGGGATATTCATTTTTAAAGCTGTGATAGCAATGCGGCGAGGAGACCAGAACCTTCTTCACGCCGTTGTCAATAAAAGCTTTGATGTTCTCTTTGGCCAGGCGCTTGAACAAATCTTCGTTGCCGGTTTTGCGGATACTTTCACCGCAGCAGCTTTCCTTCGAGCCGAGGATGCCGAAATCAACGCCGGCCTTGTTCAGTATAGCGGCCGTGGCGGCCGCCACGGTTCTCATCCGCGGGTCGTAGCTTAAGTAGCAACCGGTGAAATAGAGAACTTCCATGCCCTCCGCATAAGTCTTGACCGGTAGCCCCTTGGCCCATTCCGCCCGTTTGTCCCGTTCCCCACCCAGGGAGTTGCCCTGTGAAGTCAGGTTCGCGACCACCGCCTGGACAGGACCGACATTGCCCGGGTAGACGTCATACTCAGCGCCGAGCTTGCGCAAGGCGACCCCGGCGGTGATCTGGTCCACCCCCCTCGGGCAGCGATCGACGCAGGTTTTGCAGGTCGTGCAGCGCCACATCTCTTCCTTGTCGATTTCGGTCAGACCATAGGTCGCCTGGCGGATGAGTTTGCGCATGCTGAAATCCCGCACCCGGTTCCAGGGGCAAACAGCATCGCAGAGCCCGCACTGATAGCAGTACTTGAACGAGTCGCCGCCGTTTTCCTTGATGACCTCGATAATCTCTTTTTCGGGAGCTAAGGTTTCCACGCTATCACCTGTCCTGTCGTCCTATTTGGTTTTGGAAAGCTGTGCGACCAGGTCAACGACCTTATCGATGCCAAACCGGTTGACCAGTGATTCCAGGCCTATGCCGATCTCGATTTCGTCGCGAACCTCTTCAGCTTCTCCGACTTCTTCTTGCCGTTCTTCGACGGTCAGGGCATCAACCATGCACCACTTGACACACAAGGGCTCGTCTTCACCTTCGCACATATCGCATTTGAGCGGCAGGCCGGAATCAGGCTCCTTGAACAGATCTCTGGATGGACAGGACGCCCGGCAAAAAGAACATTCATCGTATTCTTTGCCGTCAATTGTGTATTTGTCTCTGCCCGCACATTCGGCGACAACATAATCACCAGCATAAACAGGAACATAGACATCTCTGATCGGCTCACGAATCACGCGGATACGCGATCTCGCCGGATTGTTACTGCTGTATTTCGGTGCAGCGTGAAAGGAAGAGCAGATAACCTCACAGGCCCGGCAACCGTTGCATTTATCAACATCAATCTTGATGGTTTTAATGGTTTTGGTTTTCTTGTTGATCTTCAAGGTTCACGCCCTCCACACTCTAGTCATTCTCGGTTACCGCTAACGCTTCTTGAGAAGCAGCATCTCCACCAGGGATCTCTGCGCCGTCCGTCAAAATGCCCCTGGCAATAAAATCGTCGCTTACGTAAGCCAGATCCAGTTCGTGTAAGGATTCTTTGGTCGGGATGCCATCGTTATTCCATCCCTTGAGTTTGTAGTAAGCATCGAGGAGCTGCTCTTCAAGCTCGGGAAATCGTTTCTTCCAATGGTTCGCAGGCGGCTTTTCGTCCTTGCGCCGCATGCCTCTGCTTATATTGACGGCCCTGACCAGGGTCCGGTAGCGCTTGGCTGCTTGCGTGAGTTTGACCTGGTCCATCTCGATCCCGGCCCCTGCCGAAATAAATTTCGGGTAATTGTGAATATGATACGGCGGTTTCAGGGGGAATGATGACAGCCCGGCACATTGGCCGAGAGCGTCATCGATGTAGTGCATCGTCTCTTGCCAGTCGACAATGTCACACGACATTTCAATCGTTGGGTAATAGGGGTTTGAATTCTCGCCGCGGAATTCCCAGTCCAGCAGAATTTGCTTGAATTTTTCATCAGGGACCTGGATCCAGTCTGCTACAAAGGCTTCTCTTTCCTCTTTGGTTGCAAACGGCGCCTGCGGGAACTGCCCTTCAATCTGGGTTATGTTCATCTTTTCGCCGGTCGCATACATGAGGAAATAAACAGGATTCAACATTGACAGCTTCAGGGGCAACTGCTCGGTCTTTTTGATGTTGTTATGCGCATAAGCGTCTGCGCCGTTGCCGATCTCCTTGGCCGCCCAATAGGTGCCATTGGCCAGAACATCGCCGATCCCTTCCCGCCGGACAATCTTGTCAAGCAGGTAGTAAAATCTGCCTTCGTTGTCTTCCGGCATTTCGGGAAAGTCCTTGTCCGTCAAGATACCGTTTTCCAGAAGTTCGAGGGCAAAGGCCATGACTTGCGGTGTGGAGAATCCGTCTACTCCATACTCGGTGGCTTTCTGGGCGATCCGTAAGCCGAAATCCAGGTCTGAATAGGCTCCCATGGTGTAGGTCAGCTTGGTGAAACATTTCATCATGTAGGTAGGAAGACCCGGCATGGAGATGGTCGCTCCGCATTCCATCGGGCAGTTAAAACAACTGACCAGCCGGGTCCGGGCTTTTTCCAGAGTCTCGGTCCATTCCTTTGCGATCTCTTCATTCCAGAAATCTTTTCTGCGGGTACGGGAATTCCCCCACATGAAATTCTCGGTATGCCACTTCTCATCGTGGACTTTCATCTCTTGCGGAGAACCAAGTCCGGCTAAAATGGGCATGACCCCGGGGATTGGATTGCTTTCCCGGTGTTTTATATAGTCCAGCACCTCGCCGCACAGGCCAATGAATTCAGCCGGCTGGGCAACGTTGATATCCTTGGTGCCGCGAACAACGATCGCCTTGACGCCTTTGTCTCCCATCACAGCGCCGATGCCGCCGCGGCTGGCGCTGGATCTGCCCTGCTCAATGGAAGCATAGTAGACCCGGTTTTCACCGGCCATGCCGATAGCGGCTACCTGGGCTTTCGGCTCCTTCAACTCCTGCTTGATCAGTTCCGCGGTTTCAATGGCACCTTTGCCACGCAAATGCTCGGCATCGCGAATTTCCACCTTGTCGTCGTTGATCCACAGGTAAACCAGGCCGGGGGATTTGCCGCGCAGCACCACTTTGTCATAACCGGCATACTTCAGTTCCGGTGCCCAGAATCCGCCCATCATCGAAAATGCCATTAGCCGGGTCTGGGGAGAAATGGTGGATATAATGGTACGATTACAACCGGTCGCCGGTGTGCCGCATAAAAGACCGGTGCCGAAGATCAGGAGATTGTCCGGAGAAAAAGGCTCGACCTCAGGGGAGACCCTGTCCCACAGGATCTTGGTATTGGTCCCCAGTCCGCCGAGATAAAGCTCGGTGTCCCTCGGATCCGTGGCAACCTTCTCGATATTTCCCCGGGATAAATCAATCTCTAAATTGAACCCTGTCTCTGCGTACCTCATGCTTGTACCTCTTCTGGATTTTGTTGGACTTTTCGCCCGCAGATTTGAAAGTCACCGGGCCCTGGAAGCGCGAAACAGCTATGAGTCAACCGTTCCTCCAGATTGGTCGGGGAACGCTGTTTTTGCTGTCATCATCCCTGGATCACATGATTCCAAACAGGTGATGTATGTAAAAAGGTACCGCAATACTGTTTTATATGTCAAGATAAATAGAACGTAGTTTTTCGTGAGCGTATTATTGCTTTGCCTGAGCTCCTGGCATGACACTGTCGGGTAGGATTGTGCCGATTTAATCTTTGCGACTGAGGAGGACTTGCGTCTTTCGGGAAAGACGGTTCCCGGGAGAGTTTCAACTGATTACCGATGGAGCATGACGTGCATGTCCGCTGCTGTCTCATCTTTTAATGCACCGACAACCCGCTTGACACCCGCCAGCGAAGTGTCCAATGATTACTGCAATTTCGTGCAGACACTGGTTGGTGTTATTCGGTTTGCATCTGTGTGTGTTTACACTGCGTTAAGGGCGCGGTTTTATGGTCATTGAATCCTGGAGAAAAAAACGGCTGATCTTTAAACTCTTTATCTGCGCCATGATTCTTTTTCTGGTGCCTATCGGAGTGATCGCCAATCTTACCTTCAGCCATCTGCGCACAATCAAGGATGTCTCCCTCCAGGAGGTCCGGAGTGCGCTGATCACTTCACAGGTTGATTTTCTAAAGAACCATCTCGCCCAAAGAGCGGAGAAAATATCCACTGACTTTTCCAATATACAGGACCAGCTTCACTTGCTTGGCACTTTGTCGCGGTCTGTATTGGAGAATCCGTCCCATTTTTTATATCGGAACGGCAGTCATTATCATTTGGATGATGAGGGAGATTACGGCAACCCGGTTGATGACGGGAATTCCAGCTTGTTTGTTCCCAGGCAGTTGCCCTCCCTGGATTCGTTGATTCCTGCAATGGAAAACTTCGGCCTGCAGAACTCGAATCGGAACATTCCCGGGTACCACCCCTCCCTGGATCCATTGATTGCTGCAACCGAGAGCCTGGACATTGTTCTGAAGCCCCTGGTGGAATTGGAGCCGAAGGTGACCCTTGGCTGGTTCATTCATCGGGATCTGCTCAGCCGCACCTATCCATGGCGTGACTTCAAGCGTCTTCCCAGGTATCCCGAGGTGACATCCTGGCCATTCTATTATCTCGCGGATCCCGGTCACAACCCGGCTGGAGGGGAAGTCTTTACCCCGGTCTACATCGACCCTCTGACGCAGCACAGCATGATCTCCTGTTTGTCCCCGGTCTTTGTCGATGGCGAGCACATGGCCACTGTCGGGCTCGACATCACCGTAGAGGCTCTGCTCCGGGAGATAAGCCAGGTTCGTCTGGGTAATGGTTCCAGCTCGCTGCTCCTGTCGAATGATGGAGTCCTTGCAGCATCAGAAAATCTTCCACTCGCCGCCCTTGGTCTGAATCCTGAGCGCCCTGCTTATGGGCAGGCTCTTGTCCTTGACAAGCTCTCGGAGGCAGGCAGGGCGGTTGCAAGGCCAAGGCAGGAAAAAGCAGGTGTGGACTTCATAGAGACCGATGGTCTGCGAGCCTTTGTGGGCTATGCCGAAGTGGAACCTTTGGGGTGGCGCCTTTTCCTCCTGGTCCCGGAAAGTGACCTGCTCGGCCCAGTCAATGAGAAAGCTCAGGCAATCTTCGCAGAGGCCGAGCGCATCCGGGGCAATTTCCTGCATATCCTGATTTTTTCCAGCCTTGCGATGGCCGGCCTCGGCTATATAGTCATGGCCCACCAGTCTCGTGGACTTCGCACCCTGCTTGCAGGCATTCGCGAGTTCGGCAGCGGCAATCTTTCCCATCGAGTGCGTGAAGAAGGGTCCGAGTTCGGCGAGCTCGGCCAGGCTCTCAACTTTATGGCGGAGAGCCTCCTTACGCAAAAACAGGAGCTTGAGAAAGCGTATACTCTGGTGGAACAGGGGCGCAAACTTACTGCCGTCGGGCGTCTTGCCGCCGGGGTGGCTCACGAGGTCAACAACCCCCTGGCGACTATCTCCACCTATACACAGATGCTGCTGCGGCGTGCGGATCTGCCCGGTGAGACCTCTGGCCAGCTGCAGAAGGTGATGGGTGAGATTGACAGAATTCAGATAAAGCTGCGCAACTTTCTGGACCTCTCCAGACTTCAGAGTTTTGTCAAAACCAGGGTCAATCCAAATAACCTGGTGCGCGACGTGGTTGAGATGGCCAGGCATGAAGCGCATGTCCAGGGAGTGGAGTTGTGCGTGTCTCTTACAGAAGATCCGCGGGAGTGTTCTCTCGATCAATCGGGCTTTAAGCAGGTGTTGTGGAACCTTTTAGGCAATGCAATCTCCTCCCAGAGCGAAGGGGGCAAAGGGGGTGAGGTTCAGGTTAAGACACTGTTCGACTTTTCCGAAGGAGAAGCCCCTTGTTTCATCCTGCTGGTGGAAGACCGGGGACCAGGGGTCCCTGTGGATGTGTTGCCGCATATTTTTGATCCGTTTTTCACCACCAAGGAGGTGGGCAAGGGCACAGGGCTTGGGCTTGCCGTTGTCAGCAGCATTGTTGAGGGGCATTGTGGAAAGATTGAGGTCCAGAACTTGAGCCCCAGTGGCTGCCGGTTTCGCGTTGTGTTTCCCGTAGGAGAGGAACAATGACCACCGTTTTTCGTCCTCGAATTCTGGTCGTTGATGACGACCTGGCACTGCTTGAAGCTCTTGTTCAGGCTCTGGAGCAGATGGGCTATGAACCGCTTGGCGAGTGCGAACCGCTGCAAGGGCTGGCGCGCATTGACGCCTGGGCTCCTGATGCGGCGATCTTTGATCTCAGGATGCCGGGGATGGATGGCGTGGAATTGCTGCGGCGCGCGCTGCAGCTGCAGCCCGAACTGCCGGTTCTGCTGCTTACCGCACACGGTACCATAGAGAGGGCAGTTCAGGCCGTGCGCGAGGGGGCCTATGATTTCCTGGAAAAACCCTTCGAACTGACCAAGATCGAATTAATCCTGCAAAAGGCCCTGGAGCATCGGGGGCAAAGGCTCCGTTACCATCTGCTGGCT
>JBPPMD010000033.1:0-9084 GCA_051305875.1 Desulfuromonadales bacterium
ACGGGGGTCACTGCCAAGCCCGCTGTTTCGGTGCGAAGAATTCGCGGGCCAAGATGTACGGCCTGGAATCCTGCTGCAGTAATGGCCGCGATTTCCGTCGCGGAAAAGCCACCCTCTGGTCCGATCAGCAGCCTGACGCCAGTTGGAGGTTGCTCAGGCAGGGTTGCCGCAAGCGGCACTGAGCCGGCTTCCCAAAGGACCAGTTTGAGATCATCGGAAGGTTCATCGAGTACCGTTGCCAGCTTTTGTATGGGCTTCACCTCCGGCAGAAAACTGCGGCGACTCTGGCGGGCGGCTTCACTGACGATGCGCTGCCAGCGCTGTTCTCGTTTGTGTCGTCGCGCCGTGGTCAGGTTTGGAACGGCATGGGCCGTCTCCAGTGGTTGAAAGCAGCTCACTCCCAGTTCCGTACCTTTTTGCAGGACCAGCTCAAACTTGTCCCCTTTCGGCATTGCCTGCAACAGGGTGATCGGCAGGGTCAGGTTGGTTTCCTGCCAGCGGCGAATCACCCGGGTTGTCGCATGTTCCGGTTGCAGTTGCTCAAGCTGGACCTCGCAGCACTGACCGAAGCCGTCGAGCAGCAGGATAGTGGCGCCTGTCTTGATGCGCAGAACGTTGCGAAGATGATGATAAGTCTCACCGGTAATAACAACCTGCGCGCTTTTCAGGCTCTCAGCAGGAACAAAAAAACGCAAAGGGTCACTCATGATGCAGGTAGACGATGCAGGTCCACTCGTCACGGTGGCTTATGGAGAAAAGCGTCAGCGGAAAATCAGCAAAGCCGGTAATGACTTGCTGCTCCTGTTCGATCAATATCCCAGAGAGGACCAGACGTCCCTGGGGTGCGAGGCGTTCCACAAGGGGGGCCGCAAGACGAATATTCTCACCGGCCAGAATGTTGGCCAGCACCAGATCATATTGCCCGGGAATCTGCTCGAGAGGAGTGTCCGTGATCGATATCTGACGGCTGAGCCGGTTCTTTTCAACGTTTTCGGCGGCAACCCGGCAGGCGTCACTGTCGATATCGCAAGCAACCACTTCTTCAGCGCCGAGTACTGCGCCGGCCATGGCCAGAATCCCGGAACCGGTACCGACATCCAGGATTCGCTGTGGCGGGCAGGTGCTCTCGAAGTGAGCGGACAACGCCTCCAGGCAGAGCCCGGTGGTGGCATGGGTGCCGGTGCCAAAGGCTTGTCCAGGGTCAAGGGTGAGGACCGCTTCGTCGCCTGTCACCGGCCAGTCGACCCACGAAGGATGAATGACGAGGCGATTGCCGACCCTGAAAGGAGGAAAGTGCTGTTGCCAGCCGCTTGCCCAGTCGTGGTCAGCCAGTTCCCGATAATCCAGGCGGGTTTCAGCCAGGTCCGGGTAAAAAACAGCCAGGTCGGACAGGGCCTGCTGCACGTTCTGACAGAGCACCTCGAGGTTTTCCGGATAGATGAAATAGGCACGCAGAACCGGGTCGTTGCCGAGTGATTCGGGTGGCGGCACGACAAAAGTGTCCAGAACCTTTTCCGCTGCAGTGACTCCGGTGCAGCCAAGATCCATCAGCGCCTGGGAAACCAGGTCGACTGTCTGGTCCGGTACATTAATGCGCATCTCCAGCCATTTATTCGTCATGGAGGTTGTTTAGCGAAGTTTCTGTGGTATTGCAATAGAAAATCTTGACCTGCGGAGGCAGGCTCTGAAATAATGACTTGATCTAATGAGAGTGGAAACATGTATCTAAAAAAATACCCTGTCTGGGCTGTGCGACATTCCTGAAGCTTGCTGATTTATCTTGGTAAAGTCCGTAAGTTGAGGTTGTTTGGTGTTTACGTTTTCATTAGATTCTGTTAGACTTTTTGGGTGTTTTCATGAGGATAGGTAATGTCCGCTTCCCAGGTAATTTATCTGCTTTCCGATGCAACTGGTGAGACTGCCGAAAAAATGGTCCTGGCAGCATTGACCCAGTTCCGTGACAAGCCGGTTCGTTTGACGCGCATTAACAACGTTCGGACCAAGAACCAGGTTTACGAAGCTCTCGATCAAGCTCTGGGACACGGTGCTCTGGTCGTGTACACCATTGTCAATCGAGAGCTTGCTCAATTAGTGCACGATGAGTGCGATGGCCTGGGCCTGATCAGCATGGATTTGCTGACGCCTCTGTTATTGAAGGTTGCTCACATTCTTGGCCGTTCGCCGAAAGAAACGCCCGGGCTGCTGCATGGAGTTGACGAGGCCTATTTTCGACGTATCGAAGCAGTCGAGTTTACCGTTAAACATGACGATGGTCAGGAGCCGCGCAACCTGTACCTGGCCGATATCGTTCTGGTGGGGATTTCGCGAACCAGCAAAACGCCACTTTCCATCTACCTGGCGCACAGGGGGTGGAAAGTTGCCAATGTCCCCCTTATCAAGGGAATTGATCTGCCGTCGCAGCTTTTTGAAGTTGATCCGAAGAAAATTGCAGCACTTGTTATTGATCCGCAGCGATTGGTCGAAGTGCGCGCAGCGCGTTTGCGCAACCTGGGGCAAGATCCCAGGGCCGCATATGCCGATTATGAGGAGATTGAAGAGGAGTTGAAGCATGCCAAAAAACTCTTCCGTCGCCATCCCTGGGTGGTTATCGATGTTTCGAGCAAGGCCGTCGAGGAAACAGCCAATGAAGTTCTGGTTCGTCTGGGTTTGCAATAGATTGCTGTCGATTTGTCGATGGTCAGTTTTGTCAATCAGCAGATAAAGCAAAGGATTTAAGGAGAAATCATTATGCGAATTCTTGTGGTAGAAGACGAGAAGAAAGTTGCAAGCTTCATTCAGCGTGGACTGGAAGGTGAGGGCTTCACCGTCGATGTCGCCTACGATGGCGAGTCAGGTGTCGAACTCGGCACGCAGAACAGTTACGATCTGGTTCTTATGGATGTTATGCTGCCGAAGATGGATGGTCTTGCGGCGATTAAAGCCCTGCGGGAAAAGGGCATTGCTACCCCGGTCCTCTGCCTGACTGCTAAGGATACCGTCGATGATATAGTGGCCGGGCTCGAATCAGGCAGTGATGACTACCTGACCAAACCGTTTGCTTTCGCCGAGTTGCTGGCCCGCGTACGGGCCCTGGGTCGTCGCGGCACCCATGAGCGCGGGGCGGAAATCACCTATGCGGATTTGCGCCTTGACCCGGTCGCGCACAAGGTATGGCGAGGCGAAGAGGAAATCGATCTGACGGCCAAGGAATATGCCCTGCTGGAATTCTTCATGCGCAACCCGGAGACGACTCTGACGCGGACCATGATTGCCGAACATGTCTGGGATTACACCTTTGACTCGTTCACTAATATCATCGATGTCTACGTCAACTATCTGCGTAAAAAGGTTGACCGCGACTTTCCCAAGAAATTGATTCATACCGTTCGCGGCATCGGTTATGTTCTCAAGGAGGAGTAGCCTTGTCCGTTTCACCACTACGGTCGATCAAGGTTCGCCTGACCTTCTGGTACGCAATGACGCTGGCTGTCATCCTGGCAGTCAGTGCTCTGTTTTCGTATCACTATTTTTCCCACAACCTGGGCAAGCAGGTGGATCGCCAGGTCAGGGAAATAGCACGCACTCTGGAACAACACCGCATCGAAGAACACCGGGGTTCCAACATCCTCGAGAGCTGCGAACATCTTCAGGATATGGCGCACAACTATAACTGGACCGCCTTCCTTGTGTTGCGTAATGCCAGCTTGCAGGTAGTCTGCACCACGGACAACCTGGGTGGGCGTGAGCTGCCTTTCGGGCCAATCGCCCGCCAGCAGGTGCGATGGTTGAATGAGCACATGGAAACCCTTGAGCTGGAGGCAGGAGGGCGCCTGCGCCTGCTCTCTTTCCCCTTGGTTTCCAGTGAACGGCTGGCAGGAGTAATCCAGGTAGCACAGGAACTCGGCCCTCTGCAGGAGACCATTGAGGAACTGCGCCTGATCTACCTGGTGGTCGGGCCCTTTGCAATTTTCTGGCTGTGCCTGGGCTGCTGGCTGCTGGCTGAACGCACTATTGCTCCGATCATCGAAGTCACTGATGCTGCCCAGGGGATCACCGCGGACAACCTCTCACGTCGTCTGCCTTCAGGCAACTACCAGGATGAGCTTGCACAGATGGTGGCCTGTCTGAATCAGATGCTCGATCGTCTGGAAAAGTCATTCCGACGCATCCGGCAATTCTCCGGAGATGCCTCCCACGAGCTGCGCACGCCCCTCACCATTTTGCGCGGCGAGACCGAAGTCACGTTGCGCTGGGCCAAAACACCGGATGAATTCCGTGACATGCTGCGATCCAACATGGAAGAAATAGATCGCATGGAACGGATCATCGAAAGCTTGCTGACTCTGGCCAAAAGCGAGGTTGGTGAGCTGACGCTGGAGATGAAGGAACTCAGCCTTAGTGACCTTGTGCAGGAACTTTACCTGCAGAGCAGTCTCTTGTGTGAAACGAAGAATATCAAGGTTCAGCTGCTTCTCGAAGTCGACCAGGAAATACGCATCCGCGGTGATGAATTGCGTCTGCGGCAGATGTTCCTCAACCTGATTTCCAACGGCATCAAGTATACTCCGGAAAATGGCCATCAGGAGATTACTCTGGCGATGGACAATGGCTATGCTTGTGTTGTTATTACTGATTCAGGCATAGGCATTCCTGCCGAGCATCTGCCGCACATTTTTGATCGTTTTTACCGGGTCGATAAAGCGCGTAATCGTATGGACGGCGGAACCGGCCTCGGTCTGGCAATCGTCAAATGGATCGCCGAGGCACATGGTGGCAGTATCAAAGTAACCTCCGAAATTAACAAAGGAAGTTCCTTTTCAGTGTGTCTGCCAATTGATGGCCCGGAAGAAGGCAAGCATCCCAAAACGACTATTCTGGAGTAGAAGACTGTCGGGTCATGCGTGCCGGCAGCCTCCTGGCTTCCTGCCCACTGCTCAAATCAACAGTCAATTACTGTGGCACCGACAATTGACAGTTCGTCCAGCGGTTATTATATTTGACCAATAACCCCAATGGAGGAAACTATGATCAAGCAGTCTCGTCTTTGTGTCCCCTTTCTGATCGTGTTGCTGGCCTGTTTCCGGGTTGCTCCTGCCAGTGCCCAGCCGCCTGATTTCGTGGTCCTGGCTGAGCAGCTTAAGCCTTCAGTTGTTAATATCCGTACTGCAAAAACGGTCAAATCACTGACTCCCTCATTCCGTGGGCCCAGAACTCCCGGCGGGGGCGATCCTTTCGAAGAATTCTTCGAGCGTTTTTTCCGCGACGCTCCGCAGTCCCCGCGCAAGGAACGCTCGCTCGGGTCAGGTTTCATCATCTCCGCGGACGGGTATATCCTGACCAATGATCACGTGGTTGATGGTGCCGATGAAATCAAGGTCAAGCTCTCCGATGGCCGGGAATTTAATGCTGAGATCCGCGGTTTGGATCCCAAGCTTGACCTGGCCCTGATCAAGATCGAGGCTGGCGAGAATCTGCCGATTGCTGCGCTGGGCGATAGCGACAGTATCAAGATCGGCGAATGGGTCATGGCCATTGGCAACCCTTTTGGCCTGGAGCAGACGGTTACTGTTGGCATCGTCTCCGCCAAGGGACGGGTGATCGGTGCCGGACCCTATGATGATTTCATTCAGACTGATGCATCCATCAATCCTGGCAACTCCGGCGGGCCTCTCTTCAACGTCAAGGGAGAGGTTGTGGGCATAAATACCGCCATTGTAGCCGGCGGTCAGGGTATCGGTTTTGCTATCCCGGTCAACATGGCGAAACAGATTCTTCCGCAGCTGCGTGATGAAGGACATGTCACCCGTGGCTGGCTGGGAGTAACCGTGCAGGCCCTGAATAAAGAATTGGCGGAGTCTTTCGGACTTGAGACTCCCCAAGGCGCCTTGGTCAACGAGGTTATCAAAGGCTCCCCTGCTGACAAGGCCGGTCTGCAGCGCGGTGATATCCTTCTCAATTACGATGGCCAGAAGATAATGGAGCTCAACGACCTGCCGCGGCTGGTGGCGGCGACTCCCGTCGATAAAGCCGTAGAGCTCAGGATTTTCCGGGATGGCAGGGAGCGTGTGGTCAAGGTCGCAATCGGCAAAATGGCCACAGGTGAGCAGGAGTTCGCCATGGGCGACAAAGAGAGCGGCGGAGCCCTTGGTCTGACTGCTGCAAACGTGACGCCTGAATTGGCCGAACGTTTTGCCCTGGGTGGGACCGAGGGTATCCTGATTACCAGGGTTGCTCCCGAAGGTCCCGCCGACGAAGCTAACCTGCGCGTCGGCGACCTGATCCTTGAAGCCGACGGTAAAGAGATCAAATCAGTCAAGGAGTTCGAAGAAATTGTCGGCAAGATGTCGGCCGGTAAGGTTTTGCGCCTGTTGATTCAGCGTAAATCGACCTTGCTCTATACGACGGTGACGCTTAAGTAGTTTACGTCCGTAAACGGCGCTCGTGCCAATCCAGAGCTACCTGCTGAAAACTAATGAAGTTTAGTCTGTGGTACTGTGCGTTTGCACAGTGCCACAGTATTTTTTATGTGATAATTTCTTCAGATGCGACTTGCTCTTAAATATCAGATAATTATGGCGCCTGCTGCAGTCCTTTGTCTGATGACTATGCTGCTGTGCTTTTTGCAGTTCACCTACTGGGACATGTCGGTCAAGCGGCAGCAGGTCAAAAATCTCAAAACGGCATTTATCGCCTTGGCGGAAGCCGATATGGCGGCTCAGCGCATGCACGGTGTCGTCCGCTTTCTGGCTGAAACTTCTGAGTTTGATCACAGGACTCTGGTGCAGATGTCGAACCTGCACAACCACCTTGCGATGGCTATTGATCAATTGCAGAGAACCGGGTTGTCGGATGCGTCATCCATGAATCTGCTGCTGGAAAGTGTTGCCGAGCTGGATCCTGAGCAGGGGATACAGTTGGAACGCTTTGATCAAACCCTGAATTGGCTGCATCCCCATATAACCGAGCAGCTTGATAAGCTGAACCAGCGCCGCGAGAACCTGGGTGATGTGCATCGTGAAGATATTGATGCCCTGATTGCCGAGACGACCTTTGTTACCATTATCGTGCTTGGTTTCGCCATCCTGGTGGGGATCCTGCTGTCCCTTGCCCTCGCTCGCCATATCCTGCATCGCATCCAGGTGCTCTCTGACGGCGCCGCACGCATCACCTCTGGTGATTTTACCCCGCCTCCAGCCCCGGAGAAGGTCCGCGACGAGCTCGACGGTTTGGCGGTATCCATCAACCGCATGACTGGTCAGCTGATTCGGGTGGTGGCTGCCGAAAAACTCCTGGAAGGTGCCGAAGAGGAGCGTCGGCGCATCGCCATGGATATCCATGATCAGACCCTTGCTGATTTGTCAGCCGTCCGAAGAGGCTTGGAGACACTGACTCAGGCTACATCCTGCGGTGAGGCAGTGGCGTCGATTGAAGCTGATCTCCAGCGGGCGATGACCAACCTGAGGGCGGTGATGGATAACCTGCATCCGCAGACGTTGGACATCCTTGGCTTGCCTGCAGCGCTTGAATCCTATCTGGAGAAATCCTGCGAGTCGCCAGGTTCCCCCGCTTATCATTTCCTGGCGAACCACGATGCTGTGATGCCCGATTTGCCGCGACTGACCCAGGTGACTGTCTACCGGATGGTTGTTGAAGCCATTAATAATGTCTTGCGACACGCCCATGCCAGCCAGTTGGAAGTCAGCATGACGCTGCGTGGCGGCTCCCTGGTTGTGGCCGTGGAAGATAATGGCCGGGGCTTTGATCATACCCCCCATTTGCCGACAGCCTCCGGCGGCAGAGGACTGCACAATATCCGGGAACGAGCCCGGGCGATTGGCGCCCAGGTATGCTGGCGGAATTCACGTTTTTCTTCAGGAACGCGGTTCGAACTGATGTTGCCGCATATTAAAAGTTAAGGAGAGGATTGCATGGCACCCTATAGCCTGATTATAGCCGAAGACAATCCCAAAGATTTCGAATTTCTCAAGCAGATGATCGATGAATGGGAGTACGATTGTGCAGTTGAGCATGCACCGGATGGATTGGTCGCCTTTGAGCTTGCGCTTGCCCACGACAAGCCGTTGATTATTAGTGACATCCAGATGCCGCAGATGAATGGTGTGGACTTTGCGAGAGCTCTCTGGGAGCGTAAACCTCAGGCGCGGATCGTCTTCTGGAGCCAGTTTAAAGACGAGATGTACGTGCGCACGCTGGCCAAGATCGTTCCTCCGGAAACAGTCTACGGTTATGTGCTTAAATCAAGCCCCCGCGATAAGATTTCGGCGGCCGTGGCCACAGTACTTTTTGATGACCAATGCTGGATCGACCCTGAAGTCCGCAAAGTTCAGGGTCGTGCCGGACACAGCCAGACAGCACTTTCAGACATTGAGTACGAAGCCCTGATTGATATTTCGCTCGGCCTGACCGACAACCTCATCGCTCAACGTCGCTATCTTTCACGTCGCGGTGTGCAAAGCCGCCTCAACTCTCTCTATGGTAAGTTGAGTCTCGACCGCGAGCAGTTTCAGAGCGACAAGGTCGGTGATGCCTTCAACCTGCGTAATCGTGCTGTGTCTGTCGCCCTGCGCCGTGGACTGATCAATGCCTTTGAACTGGGGCATGAAGAAGAATATCTGCAGGATTGGCTGAAGCGTTATAAGGGCGGCATGGGGTAGAAGTGAGAAGTGAGGAATCAAAAAACAATGACAGGAGTCTGAAGTCTTTGCCGTTGTAAAAGCTTTGGCATTATGCTAAAAATTGGTCATACCAAATTACGAGTGGGGTAAAGGCATGACCATTGTTCTTGAGCCAATCCGGCCGAAAAAAATATCCGAAGAAATAGTCAGTCAGATCAAACAACTGATCTCCAAAGGCGAACTCAAACCGGGGGACCGCATCCCCTCGGAACGCGAATTGGCAACCATGCTCGGCGTCAGTCGACCCTCTGTTCGTGAAGCGATCATGGTCCTCGAGGCGATGGGCTTCCTGGATTCACGACAGGGCGGTGGCACGTTTGTCAAGGCGCTGACCGAAGGCAGCATTATGAATCCTCTGGCCAAACTGGTGGAACAGCGAGATCCGGAA
>JBPPMD010000038.1:0-8831 GCA_051305875.1 Desulfuromonadales bacterium
AAGCTCAAGCTCAAAGCCGGAGAAGACTACCAGGTGATCTCATTCAGCTTTGACGAAACGGAGCAACCGGAGTTGGCGCTGCGCAGTCGCAATACCTACTACGCGGCAATGAAGAATCAATACCCGGAACAAGCCTGGCGTTTTCTGACTGGAGACTCTGAGACGATTCGCCAGTTGACCGATGCCGTAGGCTACCAGTTTCAGCGGGTCGGCACCGAATTTCTGCATCCGGTCGCTTTCTTCGTCGTTTCACCGAACGGCAAGATCGTGCGCTACCTGCACGGCACGCATATTGTGCCCAAGGACCTGGCCCTGGCTCTCTATGAAGCCAAGACAGGGCACGTCGGCACGACGATCCGCAAGATGGTCCAATACTGCTTCAGCTTTGATCCGGAGCAGAAAACCTATGTCTTTAATATCTTACGCGTTTCTGCTACGGTCATCCTGGCAACGCTGGCAATTTTTGCTGCTTTCCTGATCTTTGGTGGCAAGAAGTCCAAGAAGGATAAGAATTTATGAGTGAAATGACTGCTCCGGCAACCAGTGATCGCGGTTTTTTCGGTGAAGCCAAATATCCCGGAATCTTTGGCTGGATATTCTCCACCGACCACAAGCGCATCGGTCTGCTCTACTTCTGGTGCATTTTCTTCTTCTTCTGCGTCGGAGCGTTTCTCGGCATACTGATCCGCCTTGAACTGTTCGCCCCCGGCGAAACCATCATGGGCGCACAGACCTACAACGCTGTGTTCACGCTGCACGGCGTGATCATGATATTTTTGTTCATTATCCCCGGCATCCCGGCCGCCTTCGGCAACCTGATCCTGCCAATCCAGATCGGCGCGCGTGACGTGGCCTTCCCTAAACTGAATTTGCTCTCCTGGTGGCTCTACATGACCGGCGCGGTTCTCGCCGTGACCTCGCTGTTTACCGGTGGCGGACCTCCCGATACCGGCTGGACCTTTTATGTACCGTTCAGCGCCCAGACCAGCACCAACGTGTCGCTGGCGGCAATCGCGGTCTTCTTTCTCGGTTTCTCGTCGATTCTGACCGGACTCAATTTCGTGACCACAGTCCACCGTCTGCGCGCCGAGGGCATGGGCTGGTTCCGGTTGCCTCTGTTCACCTGGGCGCTCTATTCCACCGCCTGGGTCCAGATTCTCGCCACGCCGGTCATCGGCATCACCGTCGCCCTGCTGTTTGCCGAGCGGGTGATCGGCACCGGCTTGTTCGATCCGACCCAGGGCGGCGATCCGATCATGTTCCAGCACCTGTTCTGGATCTACTCCCATCCGGCGGTCTACATCATGGTGCTGCCCGGCATGGGCGTGGTCTCCGACATTATCCCGGTCTTCTCCCGCAAACCGGCTTTCGGCTACAAGGCCATCCTGATTTCGAGCCTGGCCATCGCTTTTGCCGGATCGCTGGTCTGGGCGCATCACATGTTCACCAGCGGCATCTCGGATCTGGCGGTCATGGTCTTCTCGTTTCTGACCTTCATCGTCGCCATCCCGTCGGCTATCAAGGTGTTCAACTGGCTGGCAACCATGTACCAGGGCTCGATCCTGCTCGACCCGCCGATGCTCTTCGCCCTCTCCTTCATCCTGCTGTTCACTATTGGCGGACTGACCGGCCTGGTGCTTGGTTCGGCGGCCACTGATGTGCATGTTCATGACACTCACTTCGTGGTCGGTCACTTTCATTTCGTCATGTTCGGCGGCACAGGCATGGCCTTCTTCGCCGCCATGCACTACTGGCTGCCGATGATCTACGGTCGCATGTATGACAAGACCGTGGCCACCGTCGCCTGGGGAGTGATGATGATCGGCTTCCTCATCCTCTATATCTCCATGAAAGTAGTTGGCATGCAGGGAATGCCACGGCGCTATTACGATTACGTTCCGGAGTTTACCGGATTGAACCAGCTGGCCACTGTCGGCTCCTGGATCCTGGCTGTCGGCCTGGTCCTGCTCTTTGCCAATATCATTCGCGGTCTCTTCTGGGGTGACCCGCTGGAAGCCAACCCGTGGGGTAGCGCCAGTCTTGAATGGCAAGTCTCGTCGCCACCGCCTACCGAGAATTTCGATGAGGACCCGGTGATCACCCACGGCCCATACGATTTCAAGCAGGCAGGCATCCTATGAGCGGCCATGTCCATAAGGATTATACCGGCGCCAAGTTCGGTATGTGGCTCTTTCTGTTCACCGAGATACTGCTCTTCGGCGGACTCTTCATCCTCTATTCCGTCTACCTGGCTCGCTATCCCCAGGAATTCATTTCTGCCGGCAAGGAGCTCAATGTCTGGTTCGGCGGCGGCAACACCCTGGTACTGCTGACCAGCAGTCTGTTTGTTGCCGTCTCGATCACCGCCCTGCGCCGCGGGGCCAAACGCCTGTGCCTTGGCCTGTTAGGCGGCACCATCGTTTGTGCTGCCATCTTCATGATCAACAAGTACTTTGAATGGAGTGCCAAGATTGATCACGGCATTTATCCCGGCTCGGCACATCTGAAAGAGATGCTGCCCGGCGAGATGGTTTTTTTCAACATCTACTACCTGACCACCGGACTGCACGGCATCCACGTGGTGATCGGCGCCCTGATTCTGGCCTGGACCATGTCTCTGGTCAAGAGCGACAAAGTAAATGCCAACGACTGGGTCATCCTGGAAAATGCCGGCCTTTACTGGCACCTGGTCGACCTGATCTGGATCTTCATTTTCCCGTTGTACTATTTGATTTTGCATTAACCGAGCAAAGGCGGAAAAGCTCAACCAGGCGCAAAGGGGCGTTGAAAGTTTTTAGTAAGTATAAAAGAGGTATCTATGACCGAAGAACATGCCCATATCGTTTCGTACAAAACCTTCCTGATCATCTGGTTTGCCCTGCTGATCCTTACCGGTATCACCATCGCCGTGGCCCAGTATAACCTTGGAGCCCTGAACATCTGGGTGGCCCTCGGCATTGCCACGCTCAAGGCGGGCCTGGTTGTGGCCGTCTTTATGCATATGCAATACGAGAACCGCCTATTCAAACTGTCGCTGCTCTCGGCGCTGGCCATCCTGGCGATCTTCATCGGTTTAACCTTTTTTGACGTCCTTTACCGTTAGGAGTTGACGTGAATCCGCAACCGTTAATCACCACCACCGAGGCCGTCGATAAAGCCTTCTATATTATTTTTGGCATCAGCGGCGTTATGCTGCTCGGCGTCACGGTGGTTATGATTTATTTCGCCTGGCGCTACAACCGCAAACGTTACCCCGTGCCGCTCAGCCAGAAAAACACCAACCTCTGGCTGGAGACCACCTGGAC
This sequence comes from Desulfuromonadales bacterium, assembly GCA_051305875.1. Taxonomy (GTDB): domain Bacteria; phylum Desulfobacterota; class Desulfuromonadia; order Desulfuromonadales; family BM103; genus M0040. The sequence continues at coordinate 3,306 of JBPPMD010000038.1, forward strand.
CATTATCCCGACCATTCTGGTCATGGTGATGTTCTGGTATGGCTGGGAAGGCTACCTTTCACTGAGAAACATCCCCGAAAATTCCGTTCCTATACACGCCTCGGCCCGCATGTGGTCGTGGCTCTTCACCTACGAAAACGGCAAAACGTCCGACAAGCTTTATGTCCCGGTTGGTCAACCGGTCAAAGTGCTCCTGACTGCCGAGGATGTGCTGCACAGCTTTTACGTGCCCGCCTTTCGGGTTAAACGCGACACCGTGCCGGGCATGGATAACTATGTCTGGTTCGTCGCCGATCAGCCTGGCAGCTACGACCTGTTCTGCGCCGAGTACTGCGGGGTCGGTCATTCGGCAATGATAACCACTGTAGAAGCGGTCCCGGCGGCGGACTTTTCCGCCTGGCTGGCCGCCAAACCGGCTGAGGCAGCCGAACCTGGCGACCTCGTTAGCCAGGGAGAAAATCTGGCCGGCAAGAATGGCTGCCTTGGCTGTCACAGCACTGACGGCAGTCGCCGGGTCGGTCCAAGCTTCAAAGGGCTTATGGGAAGTGAGCGCACGGTTGTCAAGGATGGACAGGAATTAACGGTTTCGGCGGATGCCGATTATCTGATCCGTGCTATCCGTGAACCGGGCATTGAAATTGTTCAGGGATACCCGGCCGCAATGCCGCCCTTCCCGCAACTCAGTGATGAGGACATTAAAGCCTTGCAAGCCTGGCTGGAAACCTTGAAATAAGATGCAGAGCTATTCCGCAACCATGACCAACCTGACGGCTTTAAGTCGCATGATCAGACTGCCTTTGTCGGCGATGGTCGCTCTCTCCGCCCTGGCTGGAGCCCTGGCGACAGGTCTCTACATACCCTGGATCACTCTTTGGGCAATCAGCTGGGGGGTCTTCCTCTTGAGTGCCTCCTGCTCGGTTCTCAACCAGGTTCAGGAGCGTTTTACCGACGCCCTGATGCGCCGCACCTGCCGTCGGCCACTGGCATGCGGCGATCTCACGGCCACAACCGGTATGGTGATCGGTGTTCTGTTCGGCAGTGGCGGTCTGACGATCCTGTTTGCTGCCACCGGCATGGCAACGGCCTTGTTGGGGCTGTTTGCAACCGGCTGGTACCTGCTGGCATATACTCCCATGAAGCGCATCTCTTCTCTGGCGGTGATTGCGGGCACTCCATGTGGTGCTCTGCCGCCGTTGATCGGCTGGCTGGCCGCCGGAGGCGATCCACTTGACCCACGCCCCCTCACCCTAGTCCTGCTAATGGTCCTCTGGCAGGTTCCTCACTACTGGCTGCTGGCCCTGCCCGACCGCGACGACTTGAAAAGAGTCGGCTTTAAGGTCCTTCCCGACATGCTTTCGGGGCACCAGTTACTGAGCATCAGTCATTTTTGGATCCTTGGCATGGTCACCGTCACCCTGCTTTTACCGGTCATGCAAATTGTGCAGCTGCCCGTGCTTCAGGGATTGATCGCAGGGCTGGCGATCTCTTTTGCCGTTTGGACAACGCGCATTCAGCGGAAGTCCGTTTTTATCGAGAAAACCGCCTATAAACTCCGGGTTGGTTTACACCTCTATCTCGGCCTGGTATTGGGAACCATCCTGCTCAATGGCTTGTTGACCAGACTGGTTTTCTGATGAATTGCTGCATCCCCCTCGCCTGCAAGTCCATAGGCGGGTAACAGGGACGAAAAACAACGCATTAATCATCAATTTTCCGGCGGACACGTTTTTTATCACTATGCTTGCGTTTGGCATCCAGTCGCCGGACAATGGCGCCCTTGCCGGGACGGGTCGCGATGCGAGGCCGCTGCTTATGCGAGCGGGCGGCTAGTTTCCCTTCCAGGCGCGCCATGGCCCGCTGCAGGTTCTGATGCCTGGAGCGCGACTCGGTGGCCGTCACGACAACACCGGTGGGCAGGTGAGTAATTCGCACTCCGGTTTCGCTGGTGTTGCGATGCTGACCGCCGGGACCGGAGCCGCGAAAATAGTCGATACGGATATCCTTGTCACTCCATTGCATTTCGTTCACACCATGATACGGGACGAGGAGCAGTGAACGCGAACCGCTTCACTCGACCTTAATTGAAGTAAAAAACACACGCTCATGCTAAAACGTATAATGATTATGTCCTGATGTCAAAAGGAGTAAACCATGAACCATTTTGCCCTGACCATTGTTGGCCGCGACCGACCCGGAATCGTCTCCCGGGTGACTGAGATTCTTTTCAATCTCGGTTGCAACCTCGCCGATTCGAGTTGCTCGATTCTCGGTGGACAATTTGCCATGATCCTGATACTTGGCCATCCGGAGTTCACCAGCCTGGAAAGTTTCGGCGACGCCTTCAAGCCGCTGGAAGAGACCGATCTCACCGTCGCTCTGCGCGTGCTCAATCCGGGTGGCGAGACCCGGTCACAGATCGAAGGGGATCTATGCATGATTTCGGTCTATGGTGCAGACAAACCGGGGATCGTTTACCGCGTAGCGAAAATACTGGGCGATAAGCAGGTCAACATCACCGATCTCAACACCAAACTGGTCGGCACTGAAGAGCGGCCTGTCTACGTGATGGTCATCGAAGCATCCCTGCCTGAAGGCGCCGAAGAAAATGATGTCAACAACTGGCTGGCTCCGATTCGGGATGAACTGCAGATTGACATCACCGTACGCACCATCCCGACCGTGGAACTCTGACCATGGCCGTACGTTGCATTCTTTGCTATCCAGACCCGATTCTCAAACAGGTGTCCAAGCCGGTTGCCATGGTTGACGAAACCGTTACCGCGGTGATTCAGGACCTGGTCGACACCATGATCGATGCCGGTCATTCGGTCGGTGTCGCCGCTCCGCAGATCGGCGTGCTGCGCCGTGTGCTGGTGGTCGACGTCTCCAAGAGCAAACTCGGCAAAGACAACAATCACGGCCTGCTTGAAATGGTCAATCCGGAAATCCTCCAGAAATCAGGGAGTACGACGATGCGTGAAGGTTGCATGAGCGTCCCTGATTACACCGGCAATGTAACGCGGGCTGAACATATCGTCGTCGAGTTCATGGATCGCTCAGGTCAACTGCGCGTTATTGAAACGAGTGGTTTCGAGGCGGTCGCCGTCCAGCACGAGCTGGACCATCTCGACGGCCTGCTGTTTCTCGACCGGGTCTCCAGCCTGAAGACCGATCTTTACCGGAGAAAAGCGAAATGAATTCCGCAACGAGACGTAAACTCGCCAGCAAAAGGATCAAAATTATCGTTCCTCTTTCAGCAGTCAGAACCAGTCAGCCATGACGACACTGTTACTTCTTCCCGGCCTCGACGGCACGGGCCTGGTCTTCGGACCACTCTTGACGCAGCTGCCCGCAGAGATCGAAACACAGCTCGTGCACTATCCTTCTGACCGACTCATGTCTTTTCAGGAGCATGTCGCTTTCGCTAAAAAGCAGTTTCCCAGGAAGAAGCCTTTCGTACTTCTGGCGGAATCTTTTTCCGGTCCGATCGGCTTGCAACTGCTCGCTGACCCGCCAGACAATCTCATCGGTGTGATTTTTGTCGCGACCTTTGCTCACTATCCGAGCCCTTTTTTGCTCGACGCAGGTCGCATCCTGCCGCAAGGGCTTCTGCTGAAACTTTTTTCTTCAACACTCTTTAGTCGCTTCTTCTGTCTTGGCGGAGCCTCGGCGGATGCTGTCAAACTTTTCAGGAAAGCCCTGAAATCTGTCAAGCTGAACGTGCTTTCGCACCGTTTGCAGATTCTTGCCGAGCTGCCGCCACCTCCGGACACAACCTTCTGCGGACCATGCCTTTATATCCAGGCGAGCAACGACCGGCTGGTCCCATCACGCGCAGTGGCTCCGTTGCAGAGACACCTGCAACAACTTCAGGTTGAGAAGATCCATGGGCCACATATTATCCTGTTGGCTCAACCGGAGAGAGGGGCCCGACTGATCAGCGATTTTATCGCCTCACTGGCCGACATTCGCAAACAAGCATCATCATAAGCATGGGTCAGCCGGTCAGTCGATACTCTGCAGACGGGCAATGACCAGTTCGCCGGCCTTGTTGGCGGCATTGACGCAATCGTTGAGACCGATTCCGAAGAAGGCATTGCCGGTCAGGATCAGGCCGGCGTGTGCCTTGAGTTTTACATCTATTGCAGCAAGCCGCTCGGCGTGGCCGACGATATACTGGGGGATGGCTCGCCGGTGACGGAAAATCCGCACAAAATCCGGCTCGGCACTGATCCCCATGATCTTTTTAAGCTCGGCCATGGTGCGCTCTTTGACTTCAGCATCACTCAGCTCTATCGCTGCGGGATTGGTCGCTCCGCCCATCATCGAACGTAACATGACATACCCCTCCGGGGCACGGGCCGGGAAAATACTCGAATCCCAAAGGGTGCCGAGAATCTCGCAGCCTTCTTTTTTCGGGATCAGGTAACCGAAACCATTCAGATCGCGTTCGACCTTGTCCTCCTCGTAGCCGAAGCAGATGACATTCATCGGCGCATAAGGGATGCCGGCGAGCAGTTCTGATAACTCACCATCCAAAGACCAGGTGAGTTCCTTGAGGACATGAGCCGGCGCGGCAGAGACCACGACCTCGGCAACAAAGTTGGAGCCATCAGCCAGACGCAGCTCCCAGCCGCCTTCTATCGCTTTCAAGCCGGTGACGGCATTGCCGTTCTGCACACGACCTTTGAGGGCATTGACCGTCGCGTCAGTCAACTCCTGGATACCGCCGACAAAGGAGGTCAGCACTCCGGCCGGACCGGCGGCGCTGGCCACCTGCTTGCCGGCCTTGACTTCGGCTTTTTTCTGTTTGGCCATCTTCATCATGGCATTGAGCAGCCCGCCATACTCCTGCTCCAGTTCATGGATGCGCGGGAAGCAGCTTTTCAGACTCATGGTTTCCGGGTTGCCGGCAAAAATCCCGGAGACCATCGGTCCGATTAATTTTTCGAGAGCCTCATCACCGAGACGGCGGCGGGCGAAATCAGCCAATGTTTCATCAACCCCATCGGTGCGCTTCGGTTTGAAGAATTCCTGGGCCAGACGAATTTTTCCCGGCCAGCTTATCAGCTTCGATTGCAGGAACATCGGCCCGTTTTCCGGCAGTCGGTTGAGAATTCCGCCGCTGTAGATATAGCGCTTGCGGGCATTGTCGTTGGACCGTTCCAGTTGGCCGCGGATACCGAGCTGATCACATAATTCGAGAGTCATCGGCTTGCTGTCGAGGAACCCGTTTGGACCCCATTCGCAGAGATAACCCTCTTCCTTGATGCTCCAGATCTTGCCGCCGGTACGGTCTTCCCGCTCAAAGACTGTGACCTCAACTTCCAGGCCTGCCTCACCGGCAAGTCGTTCGATGGCATAAGCAGTACTTAAGCCGGAGATACCGGCACCGATGATTGCAATTCGCCTCATTCTATCCTCCAGGTTTATCAATGATCAGCGTAATCTATTCAGCTCCCTTACTCAACAGCACAGCATGTGGGCTGCAGCTGTTGCTTGCGGGAAGTTAAGTGACAACGTTGG
>JBPPMD010000053.1:0-30356 GCA_051305875.1 Desulfuromonadales bacterium
TGGTCCCCAGAGCACCCCGGCCAGGATCTCGCCGAGCACCGCCGGCAGGTTGAAGCGTCGGGACAGCTCGCCGAGCAGCCTGGCTGTCGCCAGCAACAGGCCGAGGGAGAGGAGCAGGGCGGTTATCTCACTGTGATTGAGGGTCTCCATATATCCTCTGCCTAAGGAGAAATTTCTGTAGGGACGTTTCAACCAGGTGTTGGTGAGTCCTGAAGGGCACGGGGAGTTCCCCACAAGAGAGAGATATAATCTATCCGTGCCCTTCCACGGATGCAAGGGGAAAGCGGTGCTTCAACCTCCTCCTTGATGAAACCTCTCAAGCTTCGGAGACGGCAGCGGCGAAAAATGTAGACCTGCCTCCTGTTTCATAGTAGATATCTCTTCAAAAGCTGAACATGCCGGAGGTTTGTAGTGATCCCAAAGCAATTTCGTATTCATATTGTGCTCATCGTCATCGCCATTTTTATAGTTATCTTCCCGATCCTCAGCGAAAGGCCGGACACACAGAAAGCTGAAAAAGCAACAGCCGCTGCAATGGAATTTCTGCATTTGATCGATGCTGAAAAGTATGCAGAGAGCTGGCAGCTTGCCGCAGATCTGATGAAAGAGAAGGTGAATAAACAGGAGTGGATCGAGAAATTGACCCGGACACGGACACTTTCCGGGGCTCTGGTCGAGCGCTCTGAAGAGGATGTGAGTTACTCTACTACGGCTAAGGATAGTCCGGATGGCGAGTATATTTCGCTGACCTTTGCCTCAAAATACCAACGGGCCGAGAGCGTCACTGAATTTGTGACCGTGATGCTCGAGGATGGGCACTGGAAGGTCGCAGGTTACTTTATTCAGTAGCCCGGAAAGATATTCTCGTTGTGCCAACAAAAAAACGGACCGCAGATTGCGATCCGTTTTTTTGTGTCGAGCATAAGCCAGGATCAGGCAAACGGGTTGCTGACCTGGATTGTCTGGTCGCGACGAGGGCCAACGGAAATCAGCACCGCCGGGCATCCGGCCAACTCTTCAAGCTTGGTCAGGTAAGCTTTGGCTGCGGCAGGCAGCTCAGCCATGGTGCGTGCTTCGCAGATATCGCTGCACCAGCCTTCAAACTCCTCGTAGACAGGTGTGCATTCCTGAAGAATGTCGGCTTCACGCGGGAATTCCTCGAGCAGCTGTCCTTTGTAGGAATATGCTGTGCAGACTTTGATACTCTCCAGTTCATTGAGAACGTCAAGTTTGGTAATCGCCAGTCCGGTCAGGCCGTTGAGACGGACGGCTTCGCGGAGTGCGACGGCGTCGAACCAGCCGCAGCGGCGAGGACGACCGGTGGTAGAGCCGAACTCATGACCCGCCTTACGCAGGCGTTCACCCATCTCACCATGGAGCTCCGAAGGAAAAGGCCCTTCGCCAACCCTGGTGCAGTAAGCTTTGGTGATACCAACCACGCCTGTGATGTGGCGAGGGGCAATGCCGGTGCCGGTGCTGACGCCACCTATGCAGGTGGATGATGACGTCACATAAGGATAGGTGCCGTGATCAATATCGAGCAAGGTTCCCTGGGCACCTTCAAACAGCAGATTTTCTCCTGCTGCAATAGCGGTGCTCAGCAAGCTTGAGCAGCAGCCTATATATTTTTCCATCTGCTGTGCGTATTCTGAGTACTCTGCGAATATCTGTTCTTCGTCGAGAGGTGCTTCACCGAAAAACTTTTCCAGGAGGAAGTTTTTTTCCGGAAGCACTTCCTTGAGCTTGCGCCGGAACACCTGGGGTTTTACCAGGTCGCTCATGCGAATGCCGCGACGGCCAATTTTATCTTCATAAGCAGGGCCGATGCCGCGCCCGGTGGTGCCGATCTTGCGGTCCGAATCCTTCTCTCTGGCCAGGTCGATCGCTTTGTGCCAGGGCATGATGATATGCAGGTTGCTGTCCACCACCAGTTGCTGATCGTCCTTGAGATAGCCCTTTTTCTTGAGACCTTCGATCTCGCCGAGGAATATTTTCGGGTCAAGTACCACGCCGTTGCCGATGACACAGCGTTTGCCCGGGTGCAGAATGCCGGAGGGAATCAGGTGCAGAACGATGGTCTGGTCGCCGACCACAAGTGTATGCCCGGCATTGTTGCCGCCCTGATAGCGGACAACCTGCTGGGCGTGTCCTGTATAGATATCAACCACTTTCCCTTTGCCTTCGTCGCCCCATTGGGCGCCGATAACGACGACGTTTGCCATGTTTGTTCTCCGAGTTTTATTAAATCTGGAATTGTCCCGATTCGATCGCTGCGTGGGTCACGCTGGTTTCTTTACCATCCGATGTGCGAATCAGGTTGAGTTCTTCTTTAGATGCATTGAGCACCAACAAGTAACGATAATGCATACGCAGGGCATAGTCGAAACTGGCCGCCTGGTCACGCTCTATAATGTCGCGGGCCACCGAGTGCCCCTGATCGCGCAAGGCCGCAGCCAGGCGTTGCGCTGGCGCCTTGTCGAGTCCTGACGAGAAGAGCAGGATATCAGTCCCTTCCTCTGCACGCATATCCAGAATCCTGTCGAGTGCGAAGAGCAGGTTGTACAAATTGAAGGCGAAGCCTGTGGCCGGTGCCGGGAAGCCGTAACGTGCCGTCAGGCCATCGTAGCGGCCTCCGGAGCAGACGGCTCTGCCGAACCCTGAAAGGAAGCCCTGGAAGATCAGCCCGCTATGATAATCGAAACCGCGTATTTCACCAAGGTCTAAAGTGATGTGTTCCTCAACACCATAGACAGCGAGGACCTCAATAACCTTTTCGAGGTTGTCCAGGGCCCTTTGTGAAGCGGGGTTGGTGACAGCCTGGCGGGCCTGACTGAGGATTTCGCGACCGCCATAAAGCCTGGGGAGAGCGAGCAGCTCGGTACGCTGTTCACCAGTAAGCGGCAGCTCCTTGAGCAGCTGTTGCAGTCCAGAGCTGTCCTTGGCCGCGATGGCTGTACGAACTGCGCGAGATTGTACCGGGTCGAGGGGCAGGTCATCCAGGATGCCGCGCAGAAATTCGACCTGGCCGATATCGATAGTGAACTCTGTGGCACCAACCGCCTGCAGACATTTTACAGCCATGGCGATCATTTCGGCGTCAGCCTCCGGGCCGCTGAGACCGATCAGTTCCACGCCGGACTGGAAAATCTGCCGGTCTTTGCCGAGACGCTGCTCAGCATGTCGTAGCACGCGGCCGTTATAACAGAGGCGAAAGGGCAGCGGCATTTCGCGCATGCGGGTCGCTGCGATGCGTGCCACCTGAGGGGTGATGTCGGGCGGAAAGGCAACCAGACGACCGGTCTGACGGTCGTCAAAGCGAAAAGTTCTTTCGCGCAGGTCAGTTCCCAGTCCGAGCTCAAGAACCGCAAGATCCTCAAGAACCGCAGGTACTACGGGACGAAACCCCCATGACTTGTAGATGCCGCGCAGGGTGTTTTGCAGGTAGTCCAGCTTGGCAGCTTTAACCGGCAGGAAATCTTTAACGCCGGTCGGCAATCTGGTTTCGATGGTGTTTGGCACGTTCAGGCCCTTTTTTGTAAAACAATCTGGCTTGCGGCTATGATGTGTGGGTGAGCGCGCAATTTTTCCAGAGTTTCATCAGAAATGCAACTGTCAACATTGATCAGGGAGACGGCCTGGCCGTCAACCGACTTGCGAGTCAGGTTCATGCCGGCGATATTGACCTGTGCTGCGCCAAGCACCTGGCCGATAAAGCCGATGATGCCAGGGCGGTCTTCGTTAAACAGCACCAGAATATGGCCGTGAGGTACAGCTTCAACATAGCAGCCGTTGACGCGCACAATGCGGTAGTCATCTTCACCAAACATGGCTCCGCAGATGGCGTGCTCGCCTTTTGCACCAACCACCGTGAGACGTATCATGCTGGAGAATCCGCGGGATATCTGGCTGCGGGTTTCGCTGACCAGAATGCCACGTTCCCTGGCCAGGTGTGGCGCATTGATGTAGTTGGCTTCGGGGCCGATCATTGGCGTCAGGATGCCCTTCAGGGCGGCCATGGTCAAAGGTTCGGTCGGATGGTCGGTCACAGTGCCGGCATATTCGAGGTGAATTTCTTCAAGGCCCGCGCCGTACAATTGGGCCTGGAATGAGCCGAGCCGTTCCGCAAGCTCCAGATGCGGGCGCAAGTTTGCCAGCAGGTCCGCGCTGATCGACGGTACATTGACAGCGTTGACAATGATGCCATTGGTCAAAAAGTCTATGACCTGCGTAGCAACCTGGACTGTGACGTTCACCTGGGCGTCACGAGTGGCAGTGCGCAGGTGCGGGGTACAGATGACCTGCTCGAGTTTCAGCAGGGGATTGTCGGCCCCGGGCGGTTCTTTCGCAAAAACATCGATGCCGGCACCGCTCACGCGGCCTGCCTCGATCGCCTCGGCCAAAGCTGTTTCATCGACCAGGCCACCGGTCGCGCAGTTGATGATGTGACATCCAGGCTTGATTCTTGCCAGAGTTTCTCTGTTGATAATGTTGGCAGTGTCTGCATTGAGCGGGGTGTGCAGGGTCAGGAAATCGGAACGGGCCAGCAGTCCCTCAAAGGTGACCTGCTCTGCGCCAAGCAGGCGAATGGTCTCCTCAGTAAGATAGGGGTCGTAAACAATCGGCTTCATTTTCAGGGCAATGGCCCTTTCAACGACCAGTCGGCCTATCTTCCCGCCGCCGAGGACACCGATGGTTTTTCCGGCTATTTCGATTCCCAGGAAACGCTCTGATTGCCATTGGCCGCTCTTGGTCGATTGACAGGCACTCGGAATCCGTCTGGCCAGGGCGAAAACCATGGCGATGGTATGCTCAGCGGTGGTAGTCGTGCTGCCGAACGGGGTGTGCATGATGACGACCCCTTTGCGATTGGCTGCTTCAAGATCCAGGTTGTCGGTGCCGACGCCGGCACGGCCCACCACTTTGAGTCTGTTGGCAGCCTGGAACACCTCTTCCGTGACCTGCGTGCCGCTGCGGACAATCAGTGCATCTGCTTCGGCAACAGCCTCGAGCAGCTGCTCGGTCGTCAGCCCGGGCTGATAGTCAAGCACGATACCTTCTGCCTGTTCCAGGACATGCAGGCCTTCAGTGGGAAATTTGTCAGAAACCAGTACTCTCATGACATGGGTCCGTGGCGGCTGGAAAGGGGTGTTGTTCAAAAGTCGTAACCTGACGTCGTAAACTAGCAACCGGCCTTTCCCCTGTCAAGGTGAAAGGCCGGAGTTGCAGTGGTTGAACCCGTGAAGTTGCCGCTTGCTGATTATTGCTCACGGGCCAACTTTTGCAGAAACGCGACCAGCAACCGGACGCCAACCCCGCTGCCACCTTTCGGGATGTAGGGTTGATTCTGGTCGCGCCAGGCAGTCCCGGCGATATCCAGATGCGCCCAGCGGTAGTCCTTGGCGAACTTCTTCAGGAAAGCCGCTGCTGTGATTGTCCCGGCAGGTCTCCCTCCGGTATTCTTGACGTCAGCAACGTCACTTTTGATCTGTTGATCGTAGTCGTCCCAGAGCGGCAGTTGCCAGAGCCGCTCGCCACTTTCGTCTCCGGCGTTCAGCAGTGATTGTACAAGTTTCTGGTCGTTGCCGAGGACGGCCGTTGCATGGTGTCCCAAGGCAATGATGCAGGCGCCGGTCAGGGTCGCCAGATCAATGATCAGCTTCGGTTCGTAACGCTTTGCATAAGTCAGGGCATCGGCGAGGATCAGGCGTCCTTCGGCGTCGGTGTTGAGGACCTCGATCGTCTGGCCGGAAAGACTGGTCAGAATGTCGCCAGGCCGATATGCTGTCCCCGATGGAAGGTTTTCCACTACCGGCACGATGCCGACCAGGTTGACCGGTATTTCGAGCAGGCCAGCGGCCAGCATGGTGCCGATTACTGCGGCACCGCCAGCCATATCCATCTTCATCTCGTCCATTTTGTCGGCGGGTTTTAATGAAATCCCGCCGGCATCAAAAACCACTCCTTTGCCGACCAGGGCAATCGGCGCTACGCCCTTTTTGCCGCCACGATGCTCAAGGACGATCAGCAACGGTTCACGTACGCTGCCCTGGGCAACGCCGAGCAGGGCACCAAATCCCTCTTTGACCAATTCTTCCTGGCCGAGGATCTTGCACTGCAGGCCGCTTTCGTCCGCAGCCGCCCGGGCCTGTTCGGCAAGGTAGGCAGGTGATTTGACGTTACCTGGTGCATTGACCAGGTCGCGAGCGAGCATGACTGCCCGGCAGATTTTTTGCGCTCTCGCCAGGGCGGATTCACAGTCCTGCTTGTCGCGGGCGCTGTTGATCAGCAAACTCACTGATTTCGGACGTTTGCGCGAAGCTCTGGCCTCTTCGCCGAGAAACCGGTCATATCGATAGCTGGCAAGAAGAATCCCTTCAGCGGTAGCCTGGAGGTATGCAACGCCGTCACTGTCTTTCGCACCGAGCGGCAAGGTAAAGGCTGCCTGGCCCATTTTTTTCTCGGTCACTTGTTGCATGGCACTTCCTGCTGCCTGACGGACCTTTTCGGGGGTACTCTCTGCTTTTGAGCCGAGGCCTATCAGCAGAACCCGCTTCGCCGGCAGGTGCCCGGCCGGCTGGAAGAGTATCTGCTCGCCGTTTTTCCCGGTGAATTCGCCGTGGCGTTGGGCCTGCTTCAGCAGCCCGGCCAGCTTTTGATCAAGCTCTTTCAGGAGTGGATCAGAAAAGCCTTTTTCGTAGACGCTGATCACCAGGCAAGCTGTTTTTGTTTGCAGCGGGAGTGCTTTGCTGATCTTTATCTCCATCACTGATTCTCCTTAAATCCGTACAGGTTCATTGGAAAAACGCAACATCTACATGATAGGCCGGTTTGTTCCTTTTGGCCAGGAGTCTGTTGACTAACTGGGCCGACAGACTTCTGGAGGCAAGTAATCATTGCGGATTTACGAAAGCGGGCCGGAGCATTTGCTCCGGCCCGCTTTCGTTTGCTGTAGAAGACTGCGGTTACAGAGTCTTGAAAGACTTGCGCGCTGCTTCAATGGTTTTATCGAGATCTTCCTGCGAATGGGCCACGCTCATAAAGCCTGCTTCATATTGTGATGGCGCGATATTGATCCCTTCCTCGAGCATGCTGCGGAAGAACCTGGCGAAGATCCGGGGTGTTTCCGGTTTAACGTCATTGAAGTTAAAGACTTCCTGCTCTTGGAAATACGTACAGAACATGCCGCCAACCCGCTGCAGGGAGGTCGGTATCCTGGCTTCGGCCGCGGCTTCCTGCAGGCCTTTGCAGAGATAGGCGCTCTTCTCCTCAATGGTCTCGTAAAAACCGTCCTGTTGAAGAAGTTTCAGAGTGGCGATGCCGGCGCTCATGGCCAGCGGGTTGCCGGACAGGGTGCCGGCCTGGTAGACGCCACCCTCAGGGGAAAGATGATCCATGATCACCTGCTTGCCACCGAAAGCGCCGACCGGAAGGCCTCCGCCGATGATCTTGCCGAGACAGACCAGGTCGCCACGGACGCCGAAGCGTTCCTGGGCGCCGCCGTAGGCAACCCGGAAGCCGGTCATGACTTCATCGATGATCAGGACGATTCCTTCAGCATCACAGAGTTGCCGCAGTCCTTCGAGAAACCCCGGCTGCGGTGCGACACAACCCATATTGCCGGCAACCGGCTCAAGGATGATGCAGGCGATCTCGCCCGGGTTGGCTGCGGCCATCGCCTTGACATCTTCGAGATCGTTGTAGGTGGCCGTCAAGGTGTACTTGGCAAAGTCGGCTGGTACGCCGGATGAGGTCGGCACGCCAAAAGTTGCCAGGCCGCTGCCGGCTTTGACCAGCAGCGAGTCGGCGTGGCCATGATAGCAGCCGTCGAATTTAAGGATTTTGTCGCGACCGGTATAGCCGCGTGCCAAACGGATGGCGCTCATGGTCGCTTCGGTGCCGGAAGAGACCATGCGCACCTTTTCGATGTTCGGATAAGCTGCGCAGACCATCTCGGCAAGTTCGGTTTCGCGGGCCGTGGGAGCCCCGAAAGAGGCGCCGGTTGCCGCAGTTTGCTGGATGGCCTCCACGACTTTCGGGTGACAGTGGCCAAGGATCATCGGTCCCCAGGAACCGACGTAATCAATATAGGCATTGTCATCAGCGTCGAAAATTTTCGAACCGGCGGCTCGGGCAATAAAAATAGGGTCGCAACCAACGGATTTGAATGCGCGGACCGGACTGTTAACGCCCCCGGGAATAACTTTCCTGGCTTTGGCAAAGAGGGTAGACGATTTCTGGTGGTTCATGGTTTCTCCTTGGCTGCTCGAGTCAGTGTGATCGTTTGCATAAATGAATCGGAACGTGTTGTCCAGGTTGAATCCGGAACTGCAGACCGTCTGTTAGCATAGCCGCCAGAAGCTGTCAAGGTGCCGTCAGTAGCTCCGGTCATTGGTTTGGTTCCAATGCTGGAGCAGCATTTCGGCAGAATTGACATGCTTGTTTGATTTCGTTGCGGTATCCCCTGCAAAATCAGCCTGTTTAAATTTAATGTTCAGCCAATAAAAACACTTGTTGCCGGGTTGGTATTGCTGAAGCGGGACTAAAAGATTCTCATTGTATAGCGTTTGACTTTGATCGATAACTGATTTATAAACGCGGGTCTGACCAATTTATACAGGGTAGGGTCTATGGCTGATCTGCTTGTCATTCTGGTAAGCGCCATCTTTGTCAACAACTTCGTGTTGGCGCGTTTCCTCGGCATTTGTCCGTTTCTGGGTGTTTCCAAGAAAGTGGAAACTGCGCTGGGCATGGGGATGGCTGTGACTTTTGTAATGACTGTCGCCACAGTGGTGACCTGGTTTATCCAGTACTTTGTCCTGATCCCCTTCGGCATTGAATATCTGCAAACCATTGCTTTCATTCTGGTCATTGCCTCTCTGGTACAGCTGGTTGAGATGGTGATCCAAAAGGTCAGTCCTGTCCTTTATCAATCCCTGGGGATTTTCCTGCCGCTGATTACTACCAATTGTGCAGTCCTGGGGCTGGCGGTTCTCAATATTCAAAAGGATTATACCTTTCTGGAGGGTGTTGTCTTTTCCATCGGGGCTGCGCTCGGCTTTACTCTGGCCCTGGTTCTGTTTGCCGGTCTGCGTGAGCGGCTTGAGCTCTGTGCTATACCGCAGAGCTTTCGCGGCACGGCAATCGCTCTGGTGACGGCTGGGCTTTTATCGCTGGCCTTCATGGGCTTTGCCGGCCTGGTCAAAGGCTAGACTGGGCCAGGCTCTTGCCCTGTTCTGTTAATCGTGAAACTCAAGGTTGAGGTATGCTCGCAGCTATATTAAGTCTCGGATGCATTGGCATGGTTGCCGCCATTGCGCTTGGCATTGCCGCTAAAAAATTTGCCGTCGAGGTTGATCCGCGTGAACTTGCGGCATTGGAGGTTCTGCCCGGGGCCAATTGCGGCGCCTGTGGTTTTCCCGGTTGTGCAGGTTATGCAAAAGCCCTGGTGGCCGGCACTGCCGATATCAACCAGTGCCCGCCGGGTGGTGCAGAGGTGGTGGCGAAGCTGGCCCATATCCTCGGTGTCGAAGCCTCGGCATCAGCCTCTGAATTTGCCGTGGTCCTCTGCCAGGGTGATAACAGCAAAGCGCAGCTCAAGTACCACTATTTGGGACTGGAAGACTGCACGGCGGCACAGCGGATTGCCGATGGCCCGAAAGTCTGTCCCGGCGGTTGCCTGGGGCTTGGCTCCTGTCAGCGTGCCTGCCCGTTTGATGCCATAGAAATGACTGCTGCAGGCCTGGCGGTTATCAACCGTGAGAAATGCACGGGCTGCCGCAAGTGTGTTGCCGTGTGCCCACGCCAGGTCATCCGCATGGCACCATCTGAAGCGACTGTGCACGTGCTTTGTAACAGCCATGACAAGGGCGCTGTCGTACGCAAGTACTGCCAGGTCGGCTGCATCGCCTGCCACCTCTGCCAGAAAGCTGCTCCTGACGCTTACAAGATAGAGAATTTCCTTGCAACTGTTGTTTACGAACATCACACCGAAGCCGCTGTGGCGCTCGCCAAATGCCCGACCAAGTGCATTCGGGACTTTTCCGAGGGCTATCCTGATGGCAGTGCCCTGTTGCCTGCCGTTGCCGACAAGCCGCATGCGGCCTGATTACAGCCAAGCGTGATTGGCAGACGAGAAATGAAACTGAAAACCTTTGCAGGGGGCATACACCCTCCGGACAATAAACAGTGGTCATCGCACAAGGCGATTGAAAACTGCCCTTTGCCGGCGGAATTTGTTGTCCCCCTGGCCCAGCATATCGGTGCACCGTCAGTTGCCTGCGTGGAAGTTGGTCAGCACGTGGCCAAGGGGCAGGAGATCGGCACAGCCAAAGGCTTTGTCTCGGTACCGGTGCATGCGCCGACATCTGGCGAGGTCATCGCCATTGAGCATCGCTCTCACCCCTGGGGGCCTTCATTGCCGGCGATTGTGATCAAGTCGGACGGTGAAGATCGTTGGTCGACAGAACTGCAGCCGGCCGACCCAACCGACCTCTCTGCCAATGACATGATTGAGAGAGTTCGTCAGGCCGGCGTGGTTGGCATGGGCGGCGCGGCATTTCCGGCACACGTCAAGATGTCACCGCCGCCGGAAAAGAAAGTCCGTACCCTGATTTTTAATGGCGTCGAGTGTGAACCATACCTGACGGCCGATCACCGCATGATGCTGGAAGAGCCGGAGCGTATTCTGCAGGGCATGGCCCTGTTGCAATCAGTGCTCGGCGCCGATCGGGTCGTGATCGGCATTGAAACCAATAAGTTGGATGCGATTGCCCTTTTTGAAAAGCATTGTCTCGGAACTGCAGTCGAAGTGGTGCCCCTGAAAGTCAAGTATCCGCAAGGCGCCGAAAAACAGCTGATTGCTGCGGTGACCGGAAAGGAAGTGCCTTCGGGCGGTCTGCCCATGGACATCGGTGTCGCGGTACACAATGTCTCGACGGCGGCTGCGGTGACTGATGCGATCATCCATGGCCGACCTCTGATCGAACGGGTCTGTACGGTGACGGGGCCCGCAATCCGTGAGCCGAAGAATCTGCGCATCCGGATCGGTATGTTGCTTTCTCACCTGGTGGAGGTCTGTGGCGGGCTGGTCGAGGAACCGGGTAAAATTGTTCTCGGCGGTCCGATGATGGGATTTACCCAGCTCGGGTTCAACGTACCGGCAACCAAGGGCACCTCCGGCCTGCTGCTGTTGCGCACGCAAGATGTTGACCCTCGTCCGGAAGGCCCGTGTATCCGTTGTGCACGCTGTGTGCAGGCCTGCCCGATAAGAATCATGCCGACGACTATCGCCGCTTACGCGCGTCGGAATCTGCTTGCGGAAGCAGCTGAATATTGTGCGATGGACTGCATCGAATGCGGCAGCTGCAGCTACGTTTGTCCGGCAGCGATACCTCTGGTGCAGTCGATTCGTTACGGCAAGGCGGCCATACTCGCCGAGAAGAGGAAATCCTCGTAAAGTGAATCAGCAGCTTTATCTGTCATCATCGCCACATATTCATTCAGGCGAAACCACGTCCAAGGTGATGCATGCAGTGCTCTACAGCCTGCTGCCGGCCTGTGGCGTGGCCGTCTATTTTTTTGGCCCCTCGGCATTGTCTGTGTTGCTGATCGCGACTCTGGGATGTCTTGCCACCGAAGCAGTCTGCCAGCGTCTGATGGGGCAGCCGGTTACCCTCGCTGACGGCAGTGCCGCAATTACCGGCGTTCTGCTGGCATTCAACCTGCCGCCGTCAAGTCCCTGGTGGCTGACGCTGCTTGGAGCGGTCTTTGCCATAGCTATCGGCAAGCAGGTTTATGGCGGCCTGGGCTCGAATCCCTTCAACCCGGCGCTGGTGGCCAGGGTTGTGTTGCTCATTTCCTTTCCGGTGCAGATGACAACCTGGTCGGCACCGGCACCGCTTGGTTCCGGTCTCGACCTGGTGACTACGGCGACCCCGTTGGCCGAGTGGAAGAATGCTGTCATGCTGACCGGACAGCTGCCCGCCGAAATGCAGGGCAGCATGGCGAATTACTTCCTCGGCAATATGCCTGGCTGCCTCGGCGAAGTATCCGCCCTGGCGCTGCTGCTTGGTGCGGCCTATCTTTTTTATCGGCGTATTCTGACCTGGCATATCCCGACCGCCTTTGTCGGTACCGTGGTCCTGCTCGCAGGACTGTTCTGGCTGATCAACCCGGCAAAATACCCCAACCCGATCTTTCATCTGCTGACTGGCGGACTGATCCTCGGGGCATTCTACATGGCAACGGACATGGTGACCACGCCGGTGTCCATAAAAGGTATGCTGCTGTTCGGGGTGGGGTGCGGTTTGTTGACTGTGCTGATCCGGCTTTTCGGTGGTTATCCCGAGGGTGTCTCTTTCGCCATCCTGCTGATGAATGCAGCAACGCCATTGATCGATCGTTACACCCGGCCAAGGACGTTCGGTGTGATACACCAGGGGAGGGTGCAATGAACGGTATGCCTCGCCTTATCCTGGTTTTGACCTTGATCACTGTCTGCGCTGGATTGATCCTGTCAATGGTCGAAGCGATGACCCGTGAGCCGATTGCCGAACAGCGCCGGCTTGAAACCCTTCGTGCCCTGCAGGCAGTTCTGCCCCCTGCCGACAACTCTCCCGACCAGGACACCGTGCAGTTGATCACCGGTCAGGACAAGCGCGGCCGGGATGTTGCCCGGACTTTCTACCGGGGGCGGCAGAAGAGCAAGCTGACCGGAGTGGCTTTTCAGGTCACTGCTGGCGATGGTTATAGCGGCAATATCAACATCATGGTGGGGATCGATCCCTCGGGAACCGTTGCCGGCATCGAGATCCTCAGCCACAATGAGACTCCGGGGCTCGGCGACAAGATCGAGCTCCCTGACTTTAAGGACAATTTTGCCGGTAAAAACCTGGACAACGCCGACTGGCGGGTAAAAAAGGACGGCGGCGAATTCGACCAGATCACCGGCGCGACAATCTCGCCACGAGCCGTTGTCGGTGCCGTGCATAAGGGCCTTGAGTTTTACCGCGGCCACCAGGCTGAAATCTTAACCGACATCCAGGGAGAGAAGCCATGACCCTCGGACAGGAGTTTCGTAAAGGGCTCTGGCATGAAAATGCCGTTTTCCGTTTGCTGCTCGGGCTCTGTCCGGCTCTGGCTGTGACCACCAGTGCAGAGAACGGCCTTGGCATGGGCCTGGCGACCACCTTTGTGCTGGTCTGCTCGAACATTGTCGTGTCGTCCCTGCGTAAGGTCATCCCGTCCAAGGTGCGCATCCCCGCGTTCATCGTCGTCATAGCCTCATTTGTAACCGTGGTGCAGCTCTGTATGGAAGCGTACTTCTATGATCTGTACAAAGCGCTGGGCATATTCATCCCCCTGATCGTGGTCAACTGCCTGATTTTGGGCCGCGCCGAGGCCTTCGCCTCGAAGAACCGTCTGCTCCCGGCAGTCGTCGATGGCATCGGCATGGGCACCGGTTTTACCCTGGCGCTCTTTGTGCTGGGCGCGGTGCGTGAACTGTTCGGTTCTGGCGCGCTGCTCGGCTACTCGGTTTTTGGCCCGGGATATCAGCCGTTGATACTGATGATCCTGCCCCCGGGCGCATTTATAGCCATGGGGCTTTTGCTGGCGGGGATGAACTTCATTGACAATCGGCGACGGTAATTTTTTCTTCTCTGTAACACCATTTTTTGCTGGCTTGGTCAAGGGATTAATCACCTCTAAGACAGCTAATCCCCGCCCCTTTTTACCCTTTCGAAGTACCTGACCAAAACACTCCTAAAGCCGCAAAGGTTGGGCGTTTGTAGGCCCTTCGATTGCATACTGTATACTGTATTTTTCCCTTGACAAAGCACTGCTTTTGTCCTAACTTGCTGTCGGCCGAAGTGCCGAAAAGCTATAGCTGCGGCCACCAGATTTTGCAACCTCACCTGGCAGGAGGACCATATCAATGCTGGATAGTTACCTACCGATTATCACTCTGATCGTTATCGCTCTTGGCTTTTCTATCGGCTCAATCATCTTCTCGCGGTTGATCGGAGAGAAAAAGCCCTCTGCTGTCAAGTTATCGCCTTACGAGTGCGGCATGCCTCCTGTCGGTTCTGCCCGTGAACGGTTTTCGGTCAAGTTCTACATAATTGCCATGCTCTTTATCGTTTTTGATATCGAGGTGGTCTTCATGTATCCCTGGGCTGTTATGTTCAAACGCCTCGGCCTGTTCGGCTTCGCGGAAATGGGCGTGTTTATTCTGATTCTTCTCGTTGGATACGTATACGTTTGGAAAAAAGGAGCTCTGGAATGGGAGTAGAGGAAACACTGGGTAATAACGTTATTACCACATCTCTGGACAAGATCGTAAATTGGTCCCGTGCCAGCTCTCTCTGGCCTTTGACCTTTGGTCTGGCTTGCTGCGCTATCGAGATGATGGCTACCGGCGCCGCCCGTTTTGACCTGGACCGTTTCGGCGTGCTGTTCCGCGCTTCGCCCCGCCAGGCGGACGTCATCATTATTGCCGGAACCGTCACCAAGAAGATGTTGCCGGTCATTCAGACCGTGTATGAACAGATGCCGGAACCCCGCTATGTCATTGCGATGGGAGCCTGCGCCTGTTCCGGAGGTATCTTTGATACCTACAGCACGGTGCAGGGGGTTGACGAGTACTTGCCGGTTGATGTTTATATCCCGGGTTGTCCCCCTCGTCCGGAAGGTCTGCTGTACGGCATCATGAAGCTCCAGGAACAGATCAAGAGGGAGCGCAACTCCTTCGGCGCTGCCATCGGTGTGGGCGAGCGAATAGCAGGTTGATTGCTTTCTCCCGGTCGGCAACTTTAACCCAGATAAACAGGATGCAACCGTTATGAGTGTACAGGCTGCTGTTGACAAGCTGAAGGCCAGGTTTGGCGATACGGTGCTCGAGATCAGCGAGTTTCGTGGTGAGACCACTGTGGTTGTCAAGAAAGAGGACATTGTCGCTGTCTGCACCTTCCTCAAGGAAGACGTTGGCTTTAATTTTCTGACCGATCTCTGTGGCGTTGATTACATGGGGCGGGTCCCCCGCTTTATGGTGGTTTACCAACTCTATAATATCGGCACCCACACACGTCTGCGGATCAAGGCGCCGGTCGCAGAGAGCGATGCGCGGATTGATACTGTCAGCGGTGTCTGGGCGACAGCCAACTGGCTGGAGCGTGAGTGCTGGGACCTGATGGGTATCACATTCAACAATCATCCTGATCCGCGCCGCATCCTGCTTCCTGAAGACTGGGTAGGCCACCCGCTGCGCAAGGATTACCCGGTGCAGGGTCCCGATCGCGAGCCCTACCAGGGGCGACTGTAGTAAGAGTCTTTTTTGCGAAACTCAAGCATGTTCTGAATATAGACGAGGCAGAGATATGGCAAATTTAGAAATCATGACCATCAATATGGGCCCTCAGCACCCCTCGACACATGGGGTGTTGCAGCTGGTTCTGGAACTGGATGGCGAGATTGTCCGCAAAGCCACGCCGCATATCGGTTTTTTGCACCGTGGTGTTGAAAAGCTGGCGGAGCACCGTACTTATCACCAGGTGCTGCCCCTGACCGACCGGCTCGATTATCTGGCTCCTATGCATAATAACCTTGGTTATGTGCTGGCCGTGGAAAAGCTGCTTGGCATCACCGATGCGATCCCTGAACGTGCCCAGGTGGTACGTGTTCTGCTAGCCGAGTTGACCCGCATCAAGAGTCATCTGGTCTGGCTGGCCTGCCATGCGCTCGATATCGGTGCCATGACGGTGTTCATCTACTGCTTCCGCGAACGTGAGCATATCATGAACATCTACGAGAAGGTCTCTGGCGCACGCATGACCTCCAACTATTTCCGCGTCGGCGGCCTCTCTGCCGATCTTCCCGCTGGCCTGGAGCAGGATATTCGCACCTTTGTCAATGATATGCCTGGTCATATCAAGACCTATGAAGGTCTTCTGACCGGCAACAAAATCTGGCAGAAACGAATTCAGGGTGTCGGCGTGATCAGCGCTGAAGACGCTATTGATCTGGGCGTCACCGGTCCTTCCCTGCGCGGTTCCGGCGTCGATTGGGACCTGCGTCGCGATCAGCCTTACAGCGGTTACGAGAACTACGACTTCAACGTCATCGTAGAAGACGGCTGCGATACCTGGGCCCGCTATCATGCCCGCCTCAAGGAAATGCACGAGTCCTGCAAGATCATTCACCAGGCGCTTGATAAGCTCAAGCCGGGGCCGATTCTGGCGGATGCACCGAAAATAGTGCTGCCTCCCAAGCAGGATGTTGTCAATACCATCGAGGGCCTGATTCACCACTTCAAAATAATTACTGAAGGTTTTAAACCAGAAGTCGGTGAAGTTTATGTCGGCGTCGAAAACCCCAAAGGCGAAGTCGGCTTTTACCTGGTTTCCGACGGGTCTCCACGGCCTTATCGGATGAAGATCCGCCCGGCTTCATTCATCAACCTCCAGGCCTTGCCCAAGATGTGTGAAGGTTCCATGATTGCTGACGTGGTCGCAGTTATCGGAACGCTGGACATCGTATTGGGTGAGATCGACCGCTAATCTGCTGCGAGAATAAGGAATCAGCCATGAGTGAAGCAGTCGAAGCTACTGTAGCAGAGCAGGATACGGATCTGACCGGAGCCAACCGGATTCTCGACAAGTACGTCGATTTTCCCGGAGCTCTGATGCCGGCCCTGCAGGAAATTCAGGAATTTTACGGTTATATCCCCGAGCCGACAGTACACCTCACGGCTGAGCGGCTGAATGTCTATACCAGCCAGATCTATGGGGTGCTGACCTTTTATGCGCAGTTCCATCTCGAACCGCGCGGCAAGTACATTGTGCGTGTCTGTATGGGGACCGCCTGCCACGTCAAGGGCGCTGGCCGGATAGCGGAAACCATCAAGGATCGTTTGGGGATCGCTCATGCCGAGACCACCGAAGACCTCAAGTTTACCGCCGAATACGTGGCCTGCATCGGTGCCTGTGGCATGGCTCCAGTCATTATGGTCAACGATGGTACCTACGGTTCGTTGACAGTTCAGAAGGTGGACGAAGTCATTAAAAAATACCAGCAGATGGATTGATAACTGACCGAGGATTTTATGGCCGAAACATCTGAAAATATTCAAGTACTTATCTGTACCGGCACCGGCGGCTTTGCCTCCGGTGCCCAGAGTGTCATCGACGCTTTCGAGGCCGAGTTTGCGAAACAAGGTGTCGAGGCCAAGGTCGGCAAGCGCTGTGATATCAAGAAAACCGGTTGCCGCGGGCTGTGTGCCAACGACGTTCTGGTTGATGTTGTGCTGCCGGGGCAGGAGTCCGTCACTTACGACTTCGTGACTCCTGAGCTGGTGCCGCAGATTGTTGCAGAGCACATGCTCAAGAATGAACCGGTCGAGAAGAAGGTGGCCGGCGCTTATTATAACAAGTTCCTCGAGAAACAACAGCGCATCATCTTCTCACGCTGTGGAACCATCGATGCCGAGAGCCTTGACGATTTCATCGCCCACAAGGGGTTCACCGGAATCAAGAAGGCCGTAACGATGAAACCTGAAGAGGTCATCGAGGAAGTCAAAAAGTCCGGCCTGCGCGGTCGTGGCGGCGGCGGTTTCCCCACCGGCGTCAAATGGTCCTTCTGCAAGGCCTCCCCCGGCGATCACAAATATCTGATCTGCAACGCCGACGAAGGCGATCCAGGCGCGTTTATGGACCGTTCCGTCCTCGAAGGCGACCCCTACGGCCTGATAGAGGGGATGATGATCGCCGCCTACGCCATCGGTTGCAAGTTCGGCTATGTGTACTGCCGTGCTGAATACCCGCTGGCGATCAAACGTCTGCAAAAAGCGATCGACGTCTGCACGGAGAAGGGTTATCTCGGCAAGGATTGCATGGGACTCGGTTTCCAGTTCGAGATGCGCATCAAGGCCGGTGCCGGTGCTTTTGTCTGCGGTGAAGAGACAGCACTGATGGCCTCGATCGAAGGTGAGCGCGGTATGTCCCGTCCCCGTCCGCCCTTCCCGGCGGTGCGTGGTTTGTGGGGCAAGCCGACCAACATCAATAACGTCGAAACCTTCGCCAACGTCTCATACATTTTTTACAACAGCGCAGAATGGTACGCCTCAATCGGCACTGAAGGCACCAAGGGCACCAAGATCTTCGCCCTGACCGGCAAGGTCAAGCATACCGGCCTGGTCGAAGTTCCGGCCGGGACCACCATGAAGGAAGTCATCTATGACGTCTGCGGTGGTATCCTCAATAACCGCAAGTTCAAGGCGGTGCAGGCCGGTGGCCCTTCCGGAGGCTGTTTGCCGGCGGAAGCTCTCGATGCCGAGGTTGACTACGACTCGCTGATCAAGGCTGGCGCCATGATGGGTTCCGGCGGTCTGGTAGTCATGGACGAAACCACCTGCATGGTGGACATCGCCCGTTTCTTCCTCAACTTCACCCGGGTCGAATCGTGCGGCAAATGTATCCCCTGCCGTATCGGCCTTAAGATCATGCTCGAAATCCTCGAGCGGATCACTCAGGGTCATGGCAGGGAAGGCGATCTTGAGCTGCTGGAAAGTATGGCTTACGACATCAAAAAAAGCTCGCTCTGTGGCCTTGGTCAGACCGCGCCTAACCCGGTTCTCTCGACGTTGCGCTACTTCCGCCATGAATACGAAGCGCACATCAGGGATAAGGAGTGCCCGTCACATGCCTGCAAGCCGCTCCTGCATTTCAAGGTTGTCGAAGAGAAGTGCAAGAAGTGTGGAGTCTGCCCGAAGGTCTGTCCGGTCGATTGTATCTCCTGGGAAAAAGGCCAGGTTGCGGTGATAGACCGCGAGCGATGCACCGAGTGTACGTCCTGTTACGATGCCTGCCGCTTCATGGCGATTGAATAGACATAATCTTAAAGATTCTCACTGACGATAAGAGGACACGATGGTTAACCTGACAATCGACGGTAAACAGGTCACAGTCAGCAAGACGGCCACGATCTATGAGGCTGCCAAAGCGGCCGGCATACATATCCCGGTGCTCTGCTATGCCAAGAAACTGCTGCCTTATGGCGCCTGCCGGGTCTGCCTGGTGGAGGTGGAGCAGATGAAGGGTCGTTTGATTCCCTCCTGCACAACCCCGGTCAGTGAAGGCATGGTAGTGACCACCACCTCAGACGAGATCAACAAGGTCCGCAAAACCGTTCTGGAATTCCTGCTGGTCAACCATGTGGTCGACTGTCCGGTCTGCGACAAGGGAGGTGAATGTGACCTCCAGGATCTCACTTATGAGTTCGAAGTGGTGACCAACCGCTTCGAGGGTGAGAAGTTCGATCTGCCGACTGATGAAGTCAACCCGCTGATCGAACGGAACATGAACCGTTGTGTACTGTGCGGCAAATGTGTCCGTGTCTGCGACGAAATAGTCGGTTACGGCTCTTACTCATTTATTAACCGTGGGTTTGAAACCAAAATAGCCACAGCTTACGACCGTGGTCTGAACTGCGAGTTCTGTGGTCAGTGTCTTTCCATGTGCCCGGTCGGCGCCCTGCTGCCGCGGCCGTTCAAGTTCAAGGCCCGTCCATGGCAGTTGAAGGAAGTCGACTCGGTCTGCGGTTACTGCGGGAACGGTTGTACCGTGACACTCGGTGTACTCAATAATAAGGTCGAGACAATCCGCTTCAATGACAAAATCGGCGTCAATGACGGCAACCTCTGCATCCGCGGACGTTTTGGCTATTCCTATGTGAATCATGAAGATCGCCTGACCATGCCGCTGGTGCGCAAAGACGGTGAACTGGTTGAGACAGGTTGGGACGAAGCACTGCAGGTTGTTGCCGATGGTTTGTCAAAAGCCCAGAAAGGTCAGGGAGTTGGAATCATCACCGGTGCCCGCCTGACCAACGAAGAGCTCTTCGTGCTTAAAAAAGTTGCCAGAACCCTCGGTACCGAGAACCTCGATCATTCCGGCGGGGAATGCTACAAAAGCGTCACCGAAGGGCTGAAAGAAACCCTCGGCGTTGCAGCATCAACAGCGACTTTCCCGCAAATTGAAAAAGCCGATGTCGTTCTGGCGATACGTTCTGATTTCTATGAAACTCACCCGGTCGTCGGTATGGTGGTCAATCAGGCCATTCGCCGCAACGGAGCAAAACTCCTGGTCCTTGCAGACAAACGTGGCAAGCTGGACAAGCTGCCCGGAGCCCGGACCCTGTTAAGCAAGCCCGGTCTGGAGCTTGATGTTCTTAACGCCATGGCGAAGGTATTGATCGATGAAGGCCTGGCACAAACGGAAGGTGTTGAGGGGCTCGCGGAGCTGAAGACGGCTTTGGCAGACTTCGATCCGGCACAGGTCGCGGAGCGTAGCGGAGTTGATGTTGCGTTGCTGCAAACTGCTGCGCGGCAGCTGGCCGGAGCGAAAAATGCCGTAATTCTGATGGCATATGGCCTGCCGTATCAGGGGTTTAACAAGGAGCTGGCAACAGCAGCCGCCAATCTGGCCTTGTTGGCCGGAATCCCCGGCCGCGCTGGCAGTGGCTTGTATCTCTGCGGTGAAAAAGCAAACAGTCAGGGTGCCATCGATCTTGGCATCTTGCCTCAGGGCAATGGTCTCGGAGCTCAAGCAATGCTGAGTAGCGCAGCTGAGGGCAAGCTTGACGCACTGTATATCGTCGCTGAGGATCCGCTGAGCAGTTATCCTGACCGCGACAAGGTTGCCAGATCTCTCGAAAAAGTACCTTTCCTGGTGGTTCAGGATTTGTTCCTGTCTCCCACGGCACAACAAGCCGATGTGGTTCTTCCCGCAGCGTCCTTTGCTGAAAAAAATGGCACTTTTACCAACGCTGAGCGACGCATTCAGCGGGTACGTCAGGGCATTCCAAGCCCTGGAAAAGCACGTACTGACGGAGCCATCTTTGCGGCACTGGCCGGCAAATTGGGCAATACGCTCTCATTTACCGGTCCGGCTGCTATCTTTGCTGAAATCGGCAAAGAAGTTCCGGCCTATGCCGAGTTCAATTTCAACGAAATCGGTCCGCAAGGGGTAGTCTGGGGTGGTGAAATCCTGCAGCCTGTCAGCCATAAAGTTGTGACCGCTGGTTTTGGAGCGACTGTTGAAGCTGATTTCAAACTGGTAACCGGCAGCGCTCTTTATCACAGCGGCACGGTTTCCACCAGGGCTAAAGGTCCGATTGCCGTTCTTCCCGAGCCCTATGTTGAGCTAAGTCGCGAAGACGCCAAGGGACTCAAGGTTGTTGATGGCGACCTGGTTAAGGTCAATGGAAACGGCGTCGAATTGCAGCTGAAAGTTAAAGTTGGAAATCGTCTGCCAAAGGGCGTGTTGTTTGTCCCTTATCATTTTGCCGAGGCCCAGGTTAATCGCCTGTACAAAGGCGAAGCGGTCATTGCGGTCAAGATCAGCAAGTAGCTGCCCACAGGGAAACCACGTGGTTGTCACTTCAGGGTGCGCCGCGGTACGTATAACTTGGAACACTAAGATCAATCTGATACGAGGAAGAGGAAGATCATGACGCCTGAAATGCTGAGCCTCTCTAACAGTCCTGGGTTGTTTGTCGGGATAATGCTGCTGAAACTCCTGGTTGTCTTCGGCGTGACTATGCTCATCGTTGCGTATGCAACCTGGTGTGAGCGTAAGGTCATTGGCCACATGCAGACCCGCCTTGGACCGATGCGTACCGGCTGGCACGGACTTCTGCAACCGATCGCCGATGGTCTCAAGCTGTTCTTCAAAGAGGACATCATCCCGTCCGAGTCCACCAAGGTCCCCTTTCTGCTGGCACCGATGATGATCCTGGTTCCGGCGCTGATCACGGTTGCCGTTATCCCCTTCGGCCCGGATCTCAGGCTGGGCAACTTCATAATCCCACAACAGATTACGGATCTGAATATCGGTGTCCTCTACATTCTGGCCTTTGCCGGGCTCGGTGTTTACGGGATTGTTCTGGCTGGCTGGGCTTCTAACAGCAAATACGCTTTACTCGGTGGCGTGCGTGCCTCAGCCCAGATGATCTCCTATGAATTGGCTGCAGGCCTGTCAATCATAGCCGTTTTTATGCTCTCGGAAACACTCAGCCTGCGTGAAATTGTCGCTCTGCAGCAGCTGGATCTCTGGGGTGTCTTTTCGTTCGTGCCGAACTGGTTTGTTTTTACCCAGCCGCTGGCATTCTGCCTGTTCATCGTGACCGGTCTGGCTGAAATTAACCGGACTCCATTCGATATGCCGGAGGCTGAGAGCGAACTGGTTTCGGGCTTCTGTACCGAGTATTCTTCTATGAAGTACGCGCTTTTCTTTATGGCGGAATATGCCAACATGATTGTCATCTCGGCCATTGCAGCCACCCTCTTTCTCGGTGGCTGGAGCGCTCCGCTCAACATCGCCATCCTTACCATGATCCCCGGGTTCGTCTGGCTGCTGATGAAGATCTTCGCACTGATGTTCTTTTTCATGTGGCTGCGCGCCACTTTCCCCCGTGTTCGTTATGACCAGCTGATGCGCATGGGTTGGAAAGTCCTGTTGCCGTTGGCTCTGGCCAATGTGGTGGTTACCGGCCTGGTGGTCGTGGTTCTGCAATAACCCGTTACCTTTGAGTCTTTAAGAGGTCTGATCATGTTCAAAGAATTTGCCAAAGGTCTGAGCATCACCTTCAAACATTTGCTTCCGGGTCATTCGACGACCGTGCAGTATCCGACCGTCAAACTCAAGCCGGCTGACCGGTTCCGTGGCTTGCACCGTCTGGTACCCTCTCAGGATCGCGAAAAGTGCGTCGCCTGTTACCTCTGCCCGACAGTTTGTCCGGCGAAGTGCATAACGGTGGAGTCTGCGGAAAACGAAAAAGGCGAGAAGTACCCTAAAGTTTACACGATTGATCTGCTGCGCTGTATCTTCTGCGGTTACTGCGTAGAAGCCTGTCCTGTAGAAGCTATCGAGATGACAGAGGTCTATGAATTGGCCAATTACAAGCGTGAAGATTTTCAATTCACCAAGCAGCGGCTGCTGAAGTAAGCCTGGAGGAGTGTAGAACTCATGGAGATTATCTTTTTCTATCTGGTTGCGTTGGTTGCCGTGGTCTCCGGATTCCTGGTGATTCGTTGCCAAAGCCCTGTCAACAGTGCTCTGGGGCTGGTTAACACATTTTTCTGCCTGGCAATCTTCTATGTCATGCTGCACGCCCCCTTTATGGCCGCAGTCCAGGTCATGGTCTATGCCGGGGCGATCATGGTGCTGATCCTGTTTGTCATCATGCTGCTTAATCTCGGCACGGAAGCACGCAAGCGCTATACCCACGGCATTGTCTGGTCAAGCCTCGCCAGCCTTCTGGTTCTGTTCAACGTGATCTACTTCATTAAGCGTGGTCGTGTCACAGGGGCTGAGGGCGACATCACCACTTTTATGGTTGAAAGTGTCGGTCATACCGAGCTGATCGGCACGGCGATGTTCACTGATTTCCTGCTGCCATTTGAAATTGCCTCCGTTCTCTTGCTGGTGGCAATCGTCGGGGCGGTAGTCCTCGCCAAAAAACAAGTTTAAAGCGAAGCGGATTACGGGAGACTTACCAATGATTAGCGTTTACCACTACATGAGCGTTGCTGCGATCCTCTTTGCCATGGGTACTTATGGGGTCCTGACCCGGCGGAATGCGATTGTGATCTTCATGTGCATCGAATTGATGCTGAACTCGGTCAACTTGACCTTCATCGCGTTGTCGCGTCACCTGCAAAGCATGGACGGCCAGATCTTCGTCTTCTTTGTCATGACCGTGGCGGCAGCTGAGGCAGCCGTTGGCCTGGCCCTGATGATTACATTTTACCGGAACCGTGATTCGATTGACGTCGATGATATGAATTTGCTGAAATTGTGAGCGATTTAAACTGCCCACTTCCCATAAGACGCTTACTTCGTTCGGAGGAGAGATAGATGTACGATAAACTGTGGCTCATACCCTTCTTCCCGTTGCTCGGTTGTATCATCAACGGGTTGCTTGGCAAGCGGTTCATCAAGAATGAAAAGGTTATCGGCGCCATAGGCACCGGCGCGGTCTTCCTTTCATTCCTGGTCTCCTGCAAGTATTTCATCCAACTGCTCGGCGATTCTGTCAAGACTCATGAGAATATCGTCGCATCATGGATTTCGGTTGGCAATCTGCAGGTAGATTGGGGGTTCCTGCTCGACCCGCTGTCCGCTTTGATGCTCATGGTGGTCTGCGGTGTCGGTTCCCTGATTCACCTCTACTCCATTGGCTACATGCATGGTGAAGAGGGTTTCTACCGCTACTTCAGTTATCTGAACCTGTTCGTCTTCTCCATGCTGATGCTGGTGCTTGGCAACAACGCCCTGGTCATGTTTGTCGGCTGGGAAGGTGTTGGTTTGTGTTCTTACCTGCTGATCGGTTATTACATCGAAAAGCAGAGCGCAGGTGATGCGGCGAAAAAAGCCTTTGTCATGAACCGCGTTGGTGACTTCGGTTTTCTGCTTGGCCTGTTTATCATCTACTGGACTCTGGGCAGCAAGCATGGCGTCTGGACGATCAATTTTGTGGAAATATCAGAAAATGCCCACCTGATGTCGGGCGACATGATGTTGGGTGCTGGTGTCACGACGGTGGCAACGCTCTGCTTCTTCCTCGGCGCGACCGGCAAATCGGCTCAGTTGCCGCTCTACACCTGGCTGCCGGACGCCATGGAAGGTCCTACCCCTGTCTCCGCTCTGATCCATGCAGCAACCATGGTGACCGCCGGCGTCTACATGATCGGCCGGATGAATGTGCTGTTTGCCATGAGTCCGACTACCATGTTTGTGGTCGCCATGGTCGGTGCCTTGACGGCGATCTTCGCTGCCACCATCGGTTTTGCCCAGAACGATATCAAACGCGTCCTGGCCTACTCGACAGTCTCTCAGCTGGGGTTTATGTTTATTGCCATGGGCGTTGGCGCTTTTACCGCAGGTATTTTCCACCTGATGACCCATGCTTTCTTTAAAGCCTGTCTCTTCCTCGGTTCCGGTTCAGTCATCCACGCCATGCACCATGCCCTGCATCACGCCCATGTCGATGATGATGCGCAGGACATG
Source organism: Desulfuromonadales bacterium (assembly GCA_051305875.1). Lineage (GTDB taxonomy): Bacteria > Desulfobacterota > Desulfuromonadia > Desulfuromonadales > BM103 > M0040. Next base: position 25,062 of record JBPPMD010000053.1, read on the forward strand.
CGCAATATGGGCGGGCTGCGCAAGAAGATGCCGATTACCTGGGCAACCTTCGGTATTTCCTGCCTGGCAATTTCCGGTCTTCCATTCTTCTCCGGTTTTTTCTCCAAGGACGAGATTCTCTGGTGGGCATTTGCATCAACCCGCGGCAGCATGCTGGTCTGGGGGATTGCCGTAATCGCTGCGTTCATGACAGCTTTCTACATGTTCCGTTGCCTTTACATGACCTTTTACGGGGAGCAGAGGACCAACCCAAAGGCCAAAGATCATATTCACGAGTCGCCCTGGTTAATTACCCTGCCACTGGTCGTACTGGCGTTCCTTGCTACAGTTGGCGGTTTGATCGGTATCCCTCACGTACTCGGCAACCTCCTGGGTCATATTCCGAACAAACTTGAGCATTTCCTGGCACCGGTGTTTGAACACTCCCAGCAACTGCATCAGATCGAGGCACACGGATCAGCTGCAACGGAATTTGGTCTGATGGGTTTTTCAGTGGTCGTTGCTTTGGCAGGTATCACTCTCGCTACCATTATGTACATTAGAAATCCGGAACTGCCAGGCAGATTCACCGCTAAATTTTCACAGCTGCATCGCGCTGTATTTAACAAATGGTATGTCGATGAAGCTTATGATGCGCTCTTCGTTAACAGTACCAAGAATCTTGGCATCTTCTGCTGGAAGGGTTTCGATGTCAAAGTGGTCGATGGCATTGTAAATGGTGTTGCCAAACTGGTTGGAGCCCTTGCCGCTACATTGCGCCATACGCAAACCGGCCTCTTCCAAAACTATGCCTTGACTATGGTTCTCGGCACGGTGGTCATGGTGGCCATTTTTATCCTCAATTAAGGGTAGAACGTTCAAGCGTTGATATAAGGAGCTAGCACCCATGAATGACCATCTTCTTAGCCTGATGACCTTTTTTCCGCTGGTGGGGATGTTGATTATCCTCTTCCTGCCACGGGAAGCCGACCGCCTGATCAAGACGGTGACGTTGATCGTAACGATCATTGTCTTCATAATCAGTTTGCCGTTGGCCTTCGACGATGTCTTTATCAACTCGTCGGCGATGCACTATACGGAGTTTGCCAACTGGATCAGCATCGGTCAGTACTTTCAGATGAACTACAATGTTGGCGTTGACGGCATCAGCCTCTGGCTGGTTCTGCTGACGACCTTCATCATGCCGATTGCCATCCTCTCGACCTGGCACGCCATTGATAAAAATACCAAGGGCTTTATGGCGCTGGCGTTGCTCCTGGAAACCGGCATGCTCGGTGCGTTCATCTCCCTGGACCTGTTCCTGTTTTATATCTTCTGGGAGTTGATGCTGGTACCGATGTATTTCATGATCGGCATCTGGGGTGGAAAAAACCGCGTCTATGCAGCGGTCAAATTTTTCATCTTTACAGCGGTTGGTTCTCTCCTGATGCTGGTCGCTATCATCTATGTTTATTACTTTTCGGTCGAAGCCGGCGTTCCTTTCGAAAACGGTTTCAGCGTCGCCCACTTCGCTCAACTGGATATTCCGGCGCATCTGCAAACCTGGCTGTTTGCCGCTTTTGCTCTCAGCTTTGCCATCAAGGTGCCGATGTTCCCTGTCCATACCTGGTTGCCCGATGCCCATACTGAAGCCCCGACGGCCGGATCGGTTATCCTTGCCGCCATCCTCCTGAAAATGGGTACTTACGGTTACGTGCGCTTTGCCATTCCGCTCTTTCCGGTAGCGACCATGCAGTTCACCCCGTTCCTCGCGTTTTTGGCTGTGGTCGGTATTATTTACGGCGCACTTGTTGCCATGATGCAGGATGATGTTAAAAAACTTGTTGCCTACTCTTCAGTCTCTCACCTCGGTTTCGTTATGCTCGGCGTCTTTGCCATGAATCTGCAAGGGCTCTCCGGGGGTATGCTGCAGATGATCAATCATGGTATCTCAACCGGCGCGCTCTTCCTTATCGTCGGCTTTATCTACGAACGCCGCCATACACGTTTGATCGTCGACTTTGGCGGGCTTTCGAAAGTGATGCCGGTATTCGCTGTCATTTTCATGATTGTCACTTTCTCCTCGATCGGACTGCCGGGAACCAACGGTTTCGTCGGTGAATTCCTGATCCTGGTCGGTGCTTTTGAGAGTGAATTGCGCATCTTTGCAGTGTTTGCCACCACCGGGGTGATTCTGGCGGCCGTCTACATGCTGTGGATGTTCCAACGCGTCATGATGGGTAAAGTGACAAACCCGAAGAATGAAAAACTAAAAGATATGTCGGCTCGCGAAGTTGCCATCATGATGCCCTTGTTGATCTTCATTTTCTGGATCGGCGTTTATCCGAATACATTCCTGGATAAAATGAATCCTGCTCTCGAAAATATGATTAAGCAGGTGAAGGACAAACAGCATATTGCCATGATGGTTGAGGATATGGACCAAACCGTTACGCAAACTACGGTTAACGATTAAAATAGATTTCTATAGCTTCTGAGGAGCCATTCAATGGAAAACCTGGTGCAAATCGCCCTGCAGAACGTCAATATGGCGGCTATCCTGCCGTCACTGATACTGACCTGCTTCGGCATGGGACTGCTGCTGATTAATGTATTCCTGCCTCGTGGCACCACGCGGCAGGCCGTCTGGATCAGCATGATCGGCCTTGTGGTGACGGGGTTCTTTGTGTTTACCGGTTGGGGTCATCCTCAATATGGTTTCAATGACGCCGTCGCGCTGGATAATTATGCAGCGTTCTTCAACATCATATTCCTGTTCGCTGCCGGGCTGACGATCCTGATGTCGGACGATTACCTGCATCGTGAAGGCTATCCGGTCAGTGAATATTATCCGCTGATTCTCTTTACCACAGCGGGTGCCATGTGGATGGCTTCCGGTACCGACATGATGACGATTTTCCTTGGACTGGAAGTCATGTCAATCAGCCTTTATGTGCTGGCCGGTTTCTTCCGTGGCCAGGTTCGATCCAACGAAGCCGGTCTCAAATACTTTCTTCTGGGAGCCTTCTCAACCGGATTCCTCCTTTACGGAATGGCTCTGATTTACGGTGTTACAGGTTCAACCAAGTTGACAGAGATCGGCATCTATCTAAACGGCCATGCTTCTTTGCTGGAAAATCCGATGACCCTCGCAGGACTGGTTCTGCTTTCTATCGGCTTTCTTTTCAAGATTGCTGCAGCGCCTTTCCATATGTGGACACCGGATGTCTATGAGGGCGCACCGACGCCGATAGCTGCTTTCATGAGCGCCGGCCCGAAGGCGGCTGCCTTTGCTGCTTTCCTGCGTATAATGGAGTATTGCTTCTTTAGTCTGAAGCCGGAATGGACTGCCATGCTGTGGGTTCTGGCGGTCCTGACAATGGTCGTCGGTAACGTGATCGCCATCAGCCAGACCAATATCAAGCGCATGCTCGCCTACTCCTCGATTGCGCATGCCGGTTACGCGATGGTTGGTATGGTTGCTGCGAACGAAATCGGTTATTCCGGTCTGCTTTTCTACATGCTGGCTTACACGTTCATGAATATCGGTGCTTTTGCGGTTCTGGTCCTGGCGGGCAAAAAGGGTGAAGACAATCTGACCCTGGAGGGTTTCTCCGGGTTCGGTTTCAAGCGGCCATTTCTGGGTGTGGCCATGACCATCTTCCTCTTCTCATTAATGGGCCTGCCTCCTTCAGCCGGTTTTTCAGGCAAGTTCTTCATCTTTGCCGGAGCTGTTGAAGCCGGCTACATCTGGCTGGCAGTGATTGGCGTGCTCAACTCCGCAGTCTCTCTTTATTACTATCTGCGAGTGATGGTCTACATGTACTTCCGTGATCCTGTCGAAGATTATGCATGGGTTTCTCTGCCGGCCGCTGCAGTGATCTCTATCGTGATTGCGCTCATTGGTGTCCTTTACCTGGGAATCATTCCTGGCGACGTTATGGAACTGGCTAAACTGGCTATTTTTTAGACATCCTTCGATGTTGATAAAAAACCCCGGCTGTTCAGGCCGGGGTTTTTTTGTTCAATGGTTTAATTCTGGTATCGTTGCGTTGTAACTTAACTATTAAAAACTTGGTGCCTGGATCGATTACGATATCCGGGCCATGGAGAAGCCTTCAGACCATGCACCGGTCTGGGCCAAGTTTGACGTCACGTAATATTCAGGACTTTGTCCAGGTTTCACTAGGAGGCTGTCCGACAATAAGAGCCCGGCTGCAAATCCAGCATTTTGGCCCATATTTCAGCTCCTTTTTGCCCCATAGCTACGGCTATGAGGCTGCAAACGAGCTAAAATCTGTTCTCAAACTTCTGGATTTTCGCTGCGGCCTCTATTGTCGGACAGCCTCCTGGGTTATCGTCCCGAAAATAAAACCCGCACGGAATTATTCCGAACGGGCATCATTGCTCCAGAGTAACAGTCACCTCGCTGTGACCTGTATGTGATTGAAGTCGGGGAGACCCCGTTGGAAACCGGGACGGTTTTTTTTACGCCTGCCGTTGCCCCCAGGGCGACAAACCGACCAGGCCGAGCGCCTGGTCCTCGACCTCTGCTCTCACTTTCCGATTCAACTTCTTCAGCCAGCGAACCGGGATTGCATCCAGACCGTAGAATGCGCCGGCGATCATGCCGGCGATTGCGCCGGTAGTGTCCGCATCGCCTCCCTGGTTGACCACACCGACCAGGCACTCTTCGAAGCTGCCGGTCGTAAAGATGAAGTTGAAAACCGTCTGCAAGGTATCAACCACATAAGGGGTGGCATTGCCACGATAGTCGTTGAATCGGAAGCTGCGATAGTCGGCCACCAGTATCCGGGTCACCTCGTGGAGCTCGAAGCGGTTGCAGCCAAAGATTGCCTTATGCACCATTGTGCCGATGGCAAGACAGGCCGCATCAGACAACGTATGGTTGTGGGTAAGATGAGCCTGCTCAAGTGAGCATTGCGCCAGCGCCGCCACATCACCGAGGGTGAACAGGGCAACCGGGGCCATGCGCATGGCGGCACCGTTCCCGGCATCCCAGTCATTGTAGGGTGTTTCCAGCTGCCCCTTGAGCATGTAGTCGCGAATCCCGCGCCGGCAAGTCGCGCCGATATCGACTGGTTTGCTCTTCATCCAGGCGAGGAAATTCTCGGCGATGCCTTTGCGATCCCACTTTCCGGCAGTGAGCAGTGCGCGCCCCAAAGCCAATGACATCTCGGTGTCGTCGGTGACCTGTCCGGGTTTGAGGTGAAGCCAGCCACCGCCGATGATCTTACGGTGTACCTTGTAGGTAGCCTTGATCTCCGCCGGTGTCATGAACTCGGTGGTCGCCCC
>JBPPMD010000171.1:0-9301 GCA_051305875.1 Desulfuromonadales bacterium
GCCGGCCAGTTATCAGAAAGGGATGCACCATCCCGATCCCTATGCCGCTGACCAGGTGCTTCTCACCGTCACTGCAGACAACATGGAAAAGTATTCCGACAAGCTGACTGCCGGCCAGCAGGCGATGCTCAAGGCCTATCCGACTTACAAGATGAACGTTTACCCGACTCACCGTAGTGCTGCGGCGCCGCAGCGCATCTACGATGCGACCCGCGAGGCCGCACAGAAGGCCCAACTGGCTCCGGGAGGCAACGGCGTGATCGGGGTGACCGCAGGGATTCCGTTCCCGCTCCCGGGAACCGGCGTCGAGGTAATCTGGAACCATATCCTGCGCTGGCGCGGCAACGCCTTCGATCGCAACTTCGGTCTGGCGCCGCTGACCCGGAGCGGTGATTTCACCATGGTTGAATTCAACGAAAAAGGCGACTTCCGCTATAATAAGGAAGGAATAACCGAAGAGAATCTTGAAAATATCATCGCCATGTTCAAGCAGGAGATTTTCGCCCCGGCCCGCGTTGCCGGCCGCATCCTGCTGGTTCATGAGACTCTCGATCAGAACAAGGAGAATCGCCGCGCCTGGCTCTACAATCCGGGCCAGCGCCGCGTACGGCGCGCGCCGAACGTGGCTTTCGACAATCCCAAGGAAGGCGGCGACGGCCTGACCACCAGCGACACGGTCGATATGTACAACGGCAGCCCCGAGCGCTACGACTGGACTCTGGTCGGCAAAAAAGAGCTCTACGTCCCCTACAATAGCTACCTGCTGCACAGCGACAAGCTCAAGTACAAGGACATTCTCACTCCGCTGCACCTGAACCCCGACTATCTGCGCTATGAACTGCACCGCGTCTGGGTGGTGGAAGCAAACCTCAAGGACGGCATGCGCCACATCTACAAACGGCGTACCTTCTACATCGACGAAGACAGCTGGCAGATCCTGGCCATGGACCAGTACGACAGCCGTGACCAGCTCTGGCGGGTTTCCGAAGGACATTGCATCAACTACTACGAAGTACCGACCTTCTGGTCAACAGTCGAGACCCATTACGACCTGCAATCCGGCCGTTATATTGCCATCAACCTCAACAATGAACATTCCATGTATGATTTTGACGTGAAGTTCGAAAACACGGAATTCACGCCAGCGGATCTGCGTCGTTCCGGCAAACGCTAGCAGCAAAGGAACGTTAACTGAAACGGCCGGGCCTGGGCCCGGCCGTTTTGTCTTGAATGGGATTTACGTGCAAAATCTTTGCTCAACACTTTTGCATTCACGCCTCCGATCAACCCTGCTGGCAGGATTGATCCTGTTCACCCTGTCGATCTTGACAACTCCGGACTTCGCTCTGGCTGCAGACAGCCAGATCATGACCCTGGCTGAAAAATCACTGCTGCTCGATGGTCAGGTCGTCGGCAACAGGATTGTCGTTGTTGGCGAACGCGGCCATATCCTGATTTCCGAAGATCATGGCTTCTCCTGGCAACAGCAACAGGTCCCAACGCGCGCAACCCTCACCAGTGTATACTTTATAGACCCTGCCAATGGCTGGGCGGCAGGGCACGCCGGCATCATTCTGCGTACCCGTGATGGCGGCCAGCGCTGGCAAGAGGTCTACGCCAACGAAGGGGATGGGCGCCCGATTCTCGACATCTGGTTCCGTGGCCCGAATCATGGCTATGCCGTGGGCGCATACGGGCTCATCATGGCAACGAAAGACGCCGGCGAGACCTGGGACCCTCTTGATTTTAATCCGGCAACCCTGAAAGTTGACGACGCAAGCCTGGATGACTCGCGCGAGGAAGAGTCGGAAGCAGAAGCCTGGGGAATTGATTTTCACCTCAACCAGATTGCCGCAACACCAAGCGGCCGTGTCTATATTGCCGCCGAAGCAGGCAATTTGTATCGATCAGATGATGGCTGTCGCTCCTGGGTCAGCCTGCCGTCACCTTACGAAGGCTCATTTTACGGAACCCTACCTCTCAAGAAGGCCTGTTTGCTGGCCTTCGGCCTGCGCGGGCACCTGTTCCGCTCGGAGGATGCCGGAATCAAGTGGACATCGATTGATTCGGGCACCCAGGCGACCCTCAACGACGGCATCCGCCTGCGTGACGGAAGAATCGCCCTGGCTGGCTTGGCCGGAACCCTGTTGATCAGCAGCGATGACGGTCACAGCTTTGAACTCTTTGCTCAGACAGATCGTGCCGGCATCGCCAGAATCCTGCAGGCTGACGACGGCGCGTTGATCCTGATCGGCGAACATGGCGTTAAACGTCTAAACCTGCCAGGCACAATCAAGGAGGCGAGGCAATGATCGCGAAACTCCTCGACCTTATTGAAAATATCATCTTCGGGGCACGTCCCCCGATTATTGCCGTCTTTCTGATCATCACGGTGATTATGGGCTATGGCCTGACCAACCTGCGCGTCGATGCCAGCTTCTCCAAGCAACTGCCGCTGCAACACGAATACATGCAGACCTTCATGGAGTACCGCAACGAATTCGGCGGTGCTAACCGGGTGCTGGTGGCCTTGCGCGCCCGTGACGGCAACATGTTCACCCCTGAGTTTTTCAATGCCCTGCGTCAGGCCACCGACGAGGTCTTCTTTATCTCCGGGGTCGATCGCAGCCGGGTCAGTTCACTGTTCACCCCCAATGTGCGTTTTACCGAAGTGGTCGAAGACGGTATTGCCGGAGGCAACGTGGTGCCGGCTGATTTTCAACCTAGCGAAGAAGGCCTGGAGCAGGTCCGCAAAAATATCCTCAAGTCGGGAATCGTCGGCCGTTTGGTGGCCAATGATTTCTCGGCAGCCATCATCAGTGCCGAGCTGATCGAATTCGACCCGCAAACTGGCGAAAAGATAGATATTATTGATATCGGTCACCAGCTTGAGGCTCTGCGTAATAAAATCGAAACCGACCAGATCGAAGTGAACATCATCGGCTACGCCAAGGTGATCTCCGATATTGCTGACGGGGCCAAGCGCGTTATGCTCTTTTTCCTGGTCGCATTTTTCGTCAGCGGCCTGCTGGTTTACCTCTTCACCCGATCGCACCGGGTGACCGCAATGGCTCTGATCTGCTCCCTGATTGCCGTGGTCTGGCAACTCGGCCTGCTCACCTACCTTGGCTTCGGCATCGATCCGATGGGGATTCTGGTGCCTTTTTTGATCTTTGCCATCGCTATCAGTCATGGCGTACAGATGATCACTGCCAACCGGGCTGCCGTTTTCAGCGGCGCCGACAGTCTGACTGCCGCCCGCTCCAGCTTTCGCAGCCTGTTGGTACCTGGCGGCGTAGCCCTGATCTCCGACACCATCGGTTTTATCACCATCATGCTGATCAATATCGAGGTCATCCAGCAGATGGCGATCACTGCCAGCCTCGGTGTGGCGACCATCATTTTCACCAACCTGATCCTCTTGCCGATCCTGCTCTCCTATATCGGTTTCCCCAACGATTATCGCCAACGCCTGCACGACAGCATTGAACGCCTGAACCGCTTCTGGATGCATGTTTCGCGGACCGCCAAACCGTGGCCAGCGGCAGCCCTCATCCTGCTGGCACTGGTGTTGATGGTCTTCGGCGCCATGCACGCCAGCAGGGTCAAGATCGGCGATCTACACCAGGGAGTTCCCGAGTTACGGCCGACCTCGCGATACAACCTTGACAGTAAAGCGATTACCGAGCATTTTTCCATCGGCGTCGACATGCTTAACGTCATCGTTGAAACCATCGCCGACGGCTGCATCGACTACACCATCATGGAGAATATCGACCGCTTCGCCTGGCAGCTGGCGAACACGCAGGGCGTTCAGTCGGTGGTCAGTCTGCCCGGGATTGCCAAAGTCATCAATTCCGGCTGGAGTGAGGGGGCGCTCAAATGGCGGGTCCTGCCGCGCGATCGCCAGGTGCTGGTCGAAGCTGTGCAGTACATTCCCACCAGCAGCGGCCTGCTCAACGCCGACTGCTCGACTATGCCGATCATGATCTTCACCACTGATCACAAGGCCGAAACCATCACCCACGTGGTTGATACGGTTAGAGCCTACCAGGATAAAAACGGTACAGACCAGATCCGGTTCCGCCTGGCAACCGGCAACGTCGGAGTTATGGCAGCGACCAACGAGGAAGTCTCTGCTGCACAATTCCCGATCCTCATCTACGTCTTTGCCGCGATCATCATCCTCTGTCTGTTGACTTTCCGCTCAGTCAGGGCAACCCTGGCGATAACCCTGCCGCTGGGTCTGGTTTCGCTGCTGTCCTACGCACTGATGACCAAACTGGAGATTGGGCTCAAAGTCTCGACCCTGCCGGTTGTCGCTCTCGGCGTCGGCGTCGGCGTTGATTACGGAATCTACATATACTGCCGCTTCCAGGCCCATCTCAATGAAGGGATGACCATCTACCAGGCCTACCACAACACACTTAAAGTCACCGGCAGCGGCGTCCTGATCACCGGCGTTACCCTGGCGATCGGTACGGCAACCTGGATCTTCTCGCCGCTGCAGTTTCAAGCGGATATGGGCATCCTGTTGACCTTCATGTTCCTGCTTAACATGCTCGGTGCCCTGCTTCTGTTGCCGGCATTGGCGAGCTGGCTGCTCAGGCTCAGTCGGCGCGGCTGAGCACGACCCAACAGGCTGTTTACGGGAGCCCTTGATGGCAAACACTTCCAGCTGGCAACCGCAATCCCCTTCTGTAATCGCCGCCATTATGGCGACGTGCCGGAAGTTTGCCGACCGTCCGGCCTTCATCTATCGGCTCGCCAGGCAGGAATTCACCGTCGATTATGCCAAATTACGCGAAGACGTCATACTTCTGGCCAGGGCATTCCAGGAACGCAAAATCAAGCAGGGCAGTCGGGTCATGCTGCTCTCCGACAATCGCTACGCCTGGATCGTCACCGACCTGGCGCTCATGGCTATCGGTGCTGTCAGCGTGCCGCGTGGCAGTGAAGCGCCCTCGCAGGAGCTGGAATTTATCCTCAAGCATGCCAGCTGCACGTTCATGGTTGTTGAAAACGATGCCCTGCTGGCCCGCCACCTGGAGGTGATCAACGCTCACAGGGAAGTAAAAACCATTTTTGTCATCGAGGGCACCGGGAAGCACACGCTTTTCAATCGCATCTACGCATACAACGACATTCTCAAGGACCGCATTCTCAGTGACAACGATTTCAAGCGCTTCGACCGCATGGTGGCGGCAATCACCCAGAATGACCTGGTGACCATCATCTTCACCTCCGGGACCACCGGTAATCCCAAGGGGGTGATGCTCAATCATCGCAACATCCTTTTTAATACTGAAATGCTGCCACCACTCATCGCTATTACGGAAAGGGATTTGTGGGTGTCCATTCTGCCCAGCTGGCACATTTTCGAACGTGCGCTCGAGCTTCTTTCTCTGAGCTGCGGCAGCTGTGTCGTTTATTCGAGTCTTAAAACCTTTGCCAACGACCTTGAAACCTATCGTCCGACCCTGGTGGCGACCGTACCGAGGCTGTGGGAATCACTTTACAGCAAGGTCATCGCATCCGTTATGGAGCGTGGCCACCGTGCACACGCGATTTTCAGCCTGTTGATCAAGACGTCGATCCGCTTCAGGCGTGCACGCCGTCGGTTGCGGGGACATCTGCCTCAGTTCTCACGGGTCAGCCTGCCGCTGCGCTGCGGCCAAAAACTGATCGCGCTGGCCGAGATGAGCGTCCTGGCGCTCCCCTACTGGCTGGCGCAGAAAAAACTCGCACAGCTGCGACAGAAGTTTGGTGGCCGTCTGCGCATGGCCGTAAGCGGCGGCGGAACTCTGCCTGCGTACCTGGAAGACTGGCTCGATGCTGTGGGTATCCGCATTGCGAACGCCTACGGCATGACCGAATGCGCTCCGACAATCGCCGGTCGCGGCTACAACAGCAAGATTTTCGGTACATTGGGCCCACCGATAGCCATGACGGATCTGCGCATAGTCGACAGCGAAGGCAAGCCGGTGCCTCCGGGGGTTGAAGGCGAAATCGAAGTCAGAGGACCGCAAGTCTTCGACGGCTACATTGACAACGATGAGGAAAACCGCAAAGCCTTCACAGCTGACGGCTTTTTCCGCACCGGCGACCTGGGCAAGTTGACGATGACCGGGGAACTGATCCTGACCGGGCGATCCAAGGAGATTATCGTTCTTGCCAGCGGTGAGAATGTCGACCCCTCGCGCATTGAGGCCGCCATCAATCAATTGCCCTTTGTCAACGATGCCATGCTGGTCGGTCAGGATCGCAAAGGGTTGGCAGCCCTGATCGTACCTGATTGGGACAAGCTGAAAGATTATATTGCCGAACGTTTTGGCCAGACGACCGAAACAGCAGAAGACCTGCATGAAGACCACGCCATACGAGAACGTATTAAGAATGAAATCAACCGCTTGCTGCAGGCCAAAAACGGTTTCAAACCCTATGAGAAACTACAGAAGATAGATTTTCTCAAACATGAATTTAAGGTTGGTGAGGAATTGACCAATACCTTTAAAAAGCGCCGCCATGTCATCGAAAAGAAGTATCGTGAGTTGATAGACCGGTTGTTTAAATAACGGACTTAAAACCCAAGCTCAGGTTAACCACAAATATTGCCACTCCTTGATTAACAGCGTGCACAGAGCGTCGACCAGATAAAAGTGTCTTTCCCCGGCAGATTCCTCTGCTCACTCATGCTCGCCCCCCTTGAGCCAGTAATCAGCCGGAAAATCGTCCACCCGGATCACCTCGCTACGGGCGTCGTTGGCCTGCTCAACGGTCTCCGCCTCCTGAGCTGTGATAATTCCCGCTGCAACGGCAGCGGCCATCAACCGGGATTCATCGCCGACGACGAGCGTCCGCTTGCGCTGTGCCGTGCGCAGTTTCTTTTCCACGGCTTCGGCGGCGATCACTTTCGGCAGGGCATCCTCGATCCTGCCGAGCGGATCATCGATGTCTGTTGGAACATAAATTCCTGCCGTCAAGCGATCACGGGTCGGTGATGGTGCCATCAAAATTGACGCAACGCGGTGACCAAGACGGTCGCTCGGTGCGGTCGGGCGAATGCCAAGCGGGAAGGTCGCCAGCCGCAACAGCCAGGCCACCGGGCGGTTGGGGAAATTGAGGAAAAACTCGGCAAAGGCTGTCTCGATGACGCGGAAGCTCTCGGCACAGGCCCAGTCGACCAGTGGCCGCTCCTCCTCGGGGCGGGCGCGATCCTCGAACTGCTTGATCACGGCCGAGACCAGGTAGAGGTTGGAGAGAATGTCGGCGAGCCGTCCGGAAAGTTTCTCCTTGCGCTTGAGATTACCACCGAGAACCAGCATGGCGGTTTCTGCGCTCAGCACAAAGGCGCTGCACAAACGGCTGGCGCGCTGCAGCAGGCGTTGTGTTGGACCGCCGGGAACCGACAGCAGCCGGCCGCCGGTCAGCCCGGAAACGAAGGCACGCGCGCCGGTGCTGAGGGTAAAGCCGGCATGGGCGAAGAAGTTTTCGTCGAAAGCACGCAGCCCGGCAGCACGATCCGGATTGGCGACCGCCTGCATCTCCTTGAGGACGTATGGATGACTGCGGATCGCCCCCTGGCCGAAGACGATCAGGGTGCGGGTGAGGATATTGGCGCCTTCCACGGTAATGCCGATCGGGATGGCCTGATAGGGCCGACCGAGGATGTTGCGCGGGCCGAGGCAGATGCCGCTGCCGCCCTGCACGTCCATGGCGTCGTTGAGTACCTGGCGCATGCGTTCGGTGGCGTTGTACTTGACGATGGCCGAAAGCACCGCCGGCTTCTCGCCGCGATCGACTGCCGCGCAGGTCAGGCTGCGCGCCGCTTCCATCTGGTAGGTCAGGCCGGCGATGCGCGCCAGGGCTTCCTCGACCCCTTCCATCTGGCCGATGGGGATGCGGAACTGGCGGCGGATGCGGGCGTAGGCGCCGGTGGCGCGGCAGGCCAGCTTGCCGGCGCCGGTGCTGAGCGCTGGCAGGGAGATCGAGCGACCGACGCCGAGGCTTTCCATGAGCATGCGCCAGCCCTGACCGGCGCGCTCGGCGCCGCCGATGATCCAGTCGATCGGGATGAACACATCCTTGCCCCAGTTGGGACCGTTCATGAACGGCATATCGAGGGGCACGTGGCGGCTGCCGATGGTGACGCCCGGGGTGTCGGTGGGGATCAGCGCCAGAGTGATGCCGAGCTCCTCGCGGTCGCCGAGCAGAAGCTCCGGATCATAGAGCTTGAAGGCCAGACCGAGCAGTGTCGCCACCGGGCCGAGGGTGATGTAGCGCTTTTCCCAGTTGAGGCGGATGCCGACGACCTCCCGTCCGTCGAACACTCCCATGCAGACCACGCCGCGATCGGGCATGGCCGCCGCGTCGCTGCCCGCTTCGGGACCGGTCAGGGCAAAGCAGGGGATCTCCTCGCCGCGCGCCAGGCGTGGCAGGTAGTGGTCCTTCTGAGCCTGGGTGCCGTAATGCAGCAGCAGTTCCGCAGGGCCCAGGGAGTTTGGGACCATGGCAGTGACCGCGGCAGTGATGCTGCGGCTGGAGATCTTCATGATCACCGCCGAGTGCGCCAAAGCAGAAAAACCGTGCCCGCCGTACTCAGGCGGGATGATCATGCCGAAGAAGCGCTGCTCTTTGAGGTATTGCCAGACCTCGGACGGCAGGTCCTTGTCGAATTCCACGATCCGCCAGTCGTCGAGCATCCGGCAGAGTTGCTCCACCGGACCATCGAGAAACGCCTGCTCTGCTTCGGTCAGCGCCGGTGCCGGCAGGTCGAGCAGTTTTTGCCAGTCGGGTTCGCCGCTGAACAGCTCACCGTCCCAGCCGACCGTTCCCGCCTCCAGCGCCTCGCGTTCGGTATCAGAAAGCGACGGCAGCATGCGCTTGAAAAGGCTGAAGAGCGGGCGGGTGAGCATGACCCGCCGGATTGGTTCTAAATTGAGGATAGCGACCAGAGCCAAGGTTGCCAGGAATACGGCAAGACCCGTCGTGGTACTTCCCCAAAAGCTGCCAACAGCGGTTAGAAGAACCATCACGACCGACCAGGTCCGTAGCTTGACACGCAAATAGGCCAAGGTTAAAAAAACTGCGAACAAGATCAATAAGGTCATGACAGTCTCCATTCAGTGCTCTCACTTTTATAAGTTCGATAGCGTTCTATCAACATGTTTGTGGAGCTATCGTGAGTAAGAGGTTTCCGGGCAGTCCCGGACAGCTCCGGGATGATCCGCTGCGCCAGGACCTTGCCGAGCTCCACGCCCCACTGGTCGAAAGAATCGATCTGCCAGAGGACTCCCTGGGT
>JBPPMD010000175.1:0-7008 GCA_051305875.1 Desulfuromonadales bacterium
GCAGCCAGGAAATGCCGTTCGAATGGCGGGGTGCCAGACAACGGAAAGGGCTGAATCCTTGCCATGAGAGCGGCCAATCGCTGCTGGCCATCGGCGGCAATCAAATAGCTTTGCAGCCCCGCCAGCACGCCGTTGGCGACAAAGGAGGTTTTATCTAACATGGGCTCTGGCAGCAAGGCAACCATTTTCAGAGTCTCGACCGGCAAAGCCGTTCCGAGAGCGCCGGTCACCAGCACCTGCGGCACATCGCCCGCCGTAAAACCGCCCCGTTCGATCAACATCTCGACCCCGGCGCGCACCGCGCCCTTGGCCAGTTGAAAATTACGCACATCCGCCTGCGTCAACAGCAGTTCTCCGGCAGCCCTACGGTGAAAACAGATCGCCCATGAGCCCCCCTGATCGACCAGGTAGCGACTCAGGTTGGTTTCAACTTCCTCAGGACAAAGGATACGGCCGGTCACATCGATCAAGCCCCCCCGCAGCGCAGCCGCAACCAAGGCTGCCAAGCCGCTCCCGCACAGGCCGCGCGGCTGTCCCCCTCCGACGACGGCAAGTTGCAGACGATCGTCAACCAATTGGACAGCGCTTACCGCTCCAGCAGCCAGGATCATTCCTGCGCCAATGTTGCCGCCCTCGAAAGCCGGACCGGCCGCTGCAGAAGTCACCCACCAGCGCCATCCATCCCACAAAGCGAGTTCGGCGTTGGTACCGACATCGATCAGAAGAGTGCCCGGCTGCACAGCCCCTGCACTCAGTAAACAGGCAACCAGGTCGCCGCCAACAAATCCCGAGACCAGGGGAAAGATTTCCAGCGGGGCAGAAAGACCGAGATCAATTTCATCGACTGGAATACTGATTAATTCCCTGTACGGAGGTTTGTGCGGAGGGAAGAGCAAAGAAGAGACCGACAGATTACGCAACAGGCAGGACATGCCGGGGTTGCCGGCGGCGACGACAGCGACAATGTCCGAGGGTGTACAGTCTGACTTTGCGAGGAGCTGTTTAATCAGGTCGCGCAATCCTTCGATCAGCAGCGCCTGTAAATCCTTGCCCTTGCCATCGAATGCCTGCTGCAGACGCAAGAGAATATCAGCACCCAGTTGCCGTTGCGGATTGGCGATCTGCATCTCTGCCAAAGTTTCGCCAAGCGGGTCAGACAATCGCCCGGCCAGGGTCGTGGTGCCGAGATCCAGAGCCAGATATCGCTTGTTTGAAGGAAAATTCATCGACAGAGACGGAAATGATCAGGCATTGACAAACAATCGCGGCACCCGCTTGCTGATCTGGCAGAACACTTCGTAGGTGATTGAACCAATTTTGTCCGCCCACTCTTCTGCTGTGATGATTGCATCGCCATCCTGGCCGAGCAGGGTCACCTGGTCGCCGACCCGGGTGTCCGGGAGCTCGGTGACATCAACAAGAGTCCAGTCCATGCAGACCGTGCCGACAACCGGCGCGCGCCGACCATGGATCAGAACGTCACCACGGTTGGTAAGCAAGCGAGTGTAGCCGTCCGCATAGCCGACCGGGATCGCTGCGACCCGCGAAAGTCTCGAGGTCACAAAACGATGCCCATAGGAGACGCCTTCTCCGGGAGGGATGTCCTTAAGTTGAGCCACCTGGCTGAGAAAGCGCATTACCGGCTGTTGCGTAAACCGGTTGACGTATGGACCGCCGGTCAGCCCGCCATACAGGGAGATTCCCGGCCGGACCAGGTTGCATCCGGTCAGTTCACGACTATAAATACCGGCACTGTTGGCAATGTGTCGGTAAAGAGGCTTGAACCCGGCTTCAGAGACTTTCGCAACCACGCCGGCAAAGGCATCATACTGCAACCCGGTCAGAGGACGCAGCGGCTCATCAGCCACCGCCAGATGACTCATGAGTCCCGTCATATTGAGGTTTTTCAGGTTTTTCAGGACCGGCAACACCTCATCAAGCAGCTCAACCCGGAAGCCAAGCCGGCCCATCCCTGTGTCAACTTTCAGGTGATAATCGATATTGTAGCCGGCATCACTGGCCACGCGCTCCAGTTGGCGGGCGCAGTTCAGGTCATAGAGGACAGGGGTGAGCTGATATGCCAGAACGTCAGGCTCCTGACCGGGAAAAATACCGCCGAGAATGATGATCGGCTGCTCGAGGCCCAGTTTGCGCAATTGCACGCCCTCTTCGACAAGTGCAACACCAAACAGGCGGGCTCCGGCATCAGCAAGAGCCGGAGCAACCTGACTGACGCCATGTCCATAAGCATCTGCCTTGACTACGGCTAACACATCACAGCCGGGGCCGACAATGCGCTGGATTTCCCGGAAATTGTGCAGGAGAGCGGCGAGGTCGATTTCAACCCGGGTCGGGCGGGGGACAGACATGAGAGTCTCCGTAGGAATTGACGAGCGAAGGCATTAAAACATGTGCCTTCATGGAGTGTAAAGAGGGAAACGTCAGAGGCATGTGGTGCCCGTAATGAGGAGCGAATAGACTGACAACAGAGTTGACACACCGCAGTCAATCTTTTAGGCTGTTGACTAGTCTGTAGGACTATACGGGCTGAAGCGAGAATAAATCTGAACCACCGCTAGGGGAGTAAGCTGCTTACTGAGAGCTTCGGTTTACGCCGAAGCAACCCTTAGAACCTGATCCGGGTCATACCGGCGGAGGGAAGCGGTCTGGTCAGCAACGAGCACCCCCGTTAAGCGGGCAAGCGCCGTGGCCACCAGCCAGGCGTTTTTTTATTCGTAAAAGGTGAAAAGTGAAACGTAAAGAGTTTAAAGCTGGCGCCATAAGCACCTTTCACCTTTCACGTTTCACGTTTCACGTTTGAGGTGAGAGCATGATCCAGGGTCTTTATCTGATTACTCCACAAGGTTCTGATGAACAGGTTCTGAACGTAGTCCGCGCAGGATTACGTGGTGGCGTGCAGGTCGTGCAGTATCGCGACAAGCAACGATCTTTTGAAGCGCAGGTCAATCTGGCTCGCCAACTGGTACAGTTATGCAAAGAAGCCGGCGGCACCTTTCTGATAAATGACAATCCGCAACTCGCGGTTGCAAGCTTTGCCGACGGTGTGCATCTGGGCCAGAAGGATGGTTCAGTTCACGATGCCCGCAGGCTGCTCGGCCCGGACAAACTGATCGGCGTTTCCACCCGCACCGTCGATCAGGCACTCAAGGCGGAGAGGGCCGGCGCCGACTATATCGGTATCGGCAGCATCTTCCCGACCAACACCAAGGATGATGCCGAGCTGGTCGGGCTGGAAACGCTGCGCAAAGTACGCAGAGCCGTGAAAATTCCGGTGGTCGCCATCGGTGGCATCAGCTGGACCAATGGTGCCGAGGCGCTCGAGGCGGGGGCTGACTCACTGGCGGTTGTATCAGCAATCGCTGATGACCCGAACCCCGCTCTCGCAGCCAGGGAACTTTCCTTGCTGTTCAATTGCAAGAAACCCTCTGGAGAAACCAGGGTGATGACTATTGCCGGCTCAGACTCCGGTGGCGGAGCCGGAATTCAGGCGGATCTCAAAACGATTGTCCTGCTCGGCTCTTACGGCACCAGCGCCATCACCGTGCTGACGGCACAGAACACGCTCGGTGTCCATGGTCTTTCCCCGGCATCGGCAAATTTTATTATCAAACAGGCTGAGACGGTCCTCAACGACATCGGGGCCGACACGCTTAAAACCGGCATGCTCTACAACGCCGAGATCGTCAGCGCTGTCGCCGGACTCATGCAGAGATACAACCTGCTCAGCGTAGTCGATCCGGTCATGGTCGCCAAGGGCGGCACCGCATTACTGAAGCAGGATGCGGTTGCGGCTGTGCGCAGCGACCTGCTGCCTTGCACCTACCTGTTAACGCCCAATATTCCTGAAGCCGAAGCCCTGACCGGGAAGACGATACGGACGCTCGAAGATATGGAAGACGCCGCGAGAAGTCTGCAGGCCATGGGGCCACGTCATGTCCTGCTCAAAGGCGGCCACCGCGAAAATGATGCTGTCGACATCCTGCTGGCCGGCAAGGCTGTGCACAAACTGGCTGCGGAACGCATTGACACAACCAGCACCCATGGCACAGGTTGCTCATATTCAGCAGCTCTCGCCACCCTGCTCGCTCAAGGTGTACCGCTGGTGAAAGCTGCCGAATCAGCCAAACTCTTTATCAATGCAGCGATCCGCCAGGCGATCCCTCTGGGTGGTGGCCACGGCCCGATCAATCACAGAGCAGGAGCAAGGGCAGTGCGGATCGCGGAGCAAAAAGCGGAAAAGGCATAAAACCCAAGGCGATAACCATTTAACGCAAAGTCGCAAAGGTTAAAAGAAAGCGAGCGAAGCGAACGGGTGTTAAACGTGTTTATAGTCTTTTGACATGAAACTTTTTTTGGGGAAACAATCTTCACAACCAACGAGGACACATGAAGAAACAAAATATACTGACCCAACTTGAGCTCGCCCGCCAGGGCATCGTCACCGACAAAATGAAGCAGGCCGCAGCGACGGAAAACATCGATCCGGAAATCCTGCGCCAGCGTATTGCCGAAGGTACAGCGATCATCTGTCACAACAACCGGCACACCAACGGCATTCCCCTCGCTGTGGGCAAGGGCCTGCGCACCAAGGTCAACGCCAACATCGGAACCAGCAAAGACGACACCAGCATCGACAAGGAGCTGGAGAAAGCCCGCGTGGCGGTCGCCGCTGGCGCTGATGCCATTATGGACCTCTCGACCGGCGGACCAATCGATGAAATCCGCGCGGCAATCATCCGCGAGACCACTGCCTGCATCGGCTCGGTGCCGCTCTACCAGGCTGCGGTCGATACGGTGACGCGCAAGGGCAAGGCGATGGTCGACATGACCGCCGACGAGATCTTCGACGGCATCGTCAAGCACCTGGATGACGGCGTCGACTTCATCACGGTGCATTGCGGTGTCACCAGGGCGACGGTCGAGCGCATGGACAACGAGGGCCGTATCATGGAGGTCGTCTCCCGCGGTGGTTCCTTCACCGTCGAGTGGATGCACCACAACAACGCCGAGAACCCGCTGTTTGAGCAATTCGACCGGCTGCTGGAGATCGTCAGGCCCTACGACGCCACCCTCTCCCTCGGTGACGGCTTCCGCCCCGGCTGCCTGGCCGACGCCAGCGACCGCGCCCAGATTCAGGAGCTGATCCTGCTCGGCGAATTGACCCAGCGCGCCTGGAAGGCCGGTATCCAGGTGATGATCGAAGGGCCTGGCCATGTGCCGCTCAACCAGATCGAGATGAACATCCACCTGCAGAAGCGCCTCTGTCACGGCGCGCCCTTCTACGTGCTCGGCCCGCTGGTCACCGACATCGCCCCCGGCTACGACCACATCACCTGCGCTATCGGCGGCACCCTGGCCGCGGCAGCCGGCGCCGACTTCCTCTGCTACGTCACCGCCAGTGAGCACCTGCGGCTGCCAACCGTGGAGGACGTCCACGAAGGCGTCATTGCCTGCCGCATCGCCGCCCACGCCGGGGACATCGTCAAAGGGATTCCCGGCGCCATGGAGAAGGACATCGCCATGGCGCACTGTCGCAAAAAACTTGACTGGGAAGGTCAGTTTGCCCTGGCCCTCGACCCGGAAAAAGCCCGCCGCCTGCGCGCCGAGTCCGGAGTCGATGAAGAGCATGGCGCCTGCACCATGTGCGGCGAGTTCTGTGCGTACAAGGTTATGAATGAGAGGAAGGCGAGCAGCTCGGTGAAGTGAGGAGCGCGGGAACACTTAAAGGGCACTCATGCACCCGGCCAGGCTCCACGCCACCAGCACCATGATCAACAGTTTTGCAATTCTCATCGCGTTTCCCCTTTGTCGTTTGCTTGCGGGTCAACTTGGTTGTGTTACGAGAGAGCCGGAATTCGAGGTGTCTATCACATGGCAGGCCGGCAGTCGGGCACGTACAGCCTTTTTGCCAATATATAAGGGCAATTGACGGGTTTGAGAAAATTCGTCAAGAATAAACGTGGGACGTTTCTTGGGAATTTTACTGCGGATTATGGTTTTGTCAAAAGGGATCGTAAAGACACGAAGAGCAATTAGTAGTGACACTTTAATGTGACCGTATCTCAATAAGCCTGGCTAATAACCACGTAAAAAAAGGCCGGAGCAATTTGCGAGAAACCGCTCCGGCCAGCTTGTTAGATATAATCCGGGGACTTACTCTGGGGCAACCTCTATACCAGGAGCACCCGGCCCAGTAAAGGAGACCTGGTTGATCGGAATCGACACTTCTCCTTCATTCGGCTCGACATCCAGCGACAATTCGCCAGTCCCGCAACCCCCTGCATTCTCTTCATGGGCGGCAAACGTGAAACCATTATAACTCCAGGCTCCCAGACCACGCCCGATAGAAGATGCATAGGTTCCGGGGAAATAGCCACTCGCTTTAATCCTGGCGCGCTCCGCAATAATGAACGTCTCACCGCCGGGGACAACAATGTCTTCGAGACAGAGATTGGTACCGGCGTTGCTCAGCGTATCCCAGTTGAGCCCATAGCCTAACAGCGCATCAAGATCGACGAATTCCTGGGCAACAGCAGTCGTTCTGACCGCATTGGCCTGGTGCAGTTCAAAATTATCGTTGATGGCGGTCGCAAGATCAAGTGGAATGTCGTCTTCGCAAGTATTGACGAGTGCGATCAGATGCTGGAAGTCATTAGGAGTGGAACTGAGTGTCGTAGTGTTGGTTTGGTAACTCAAAAACGCACCTACATCGGACAGGTCGGTATCAAAGTTCTGGTTGGCAACAAGGTGCAAAGGCACGATGCAAGCCGCCGTCTCAGTCGGATGCACCAGGGTCATGTGCACCTTGACCGTGGTAACAGTATCGAGGTGAGTCTTCGGCGGAGTCGAAAGCTGGAGATTGGCGACCAACTCAGTGCCGTCTGCCTGGAAATCCGGGTCATTGGCAACAGTTCCCGGCACCGACACGGAGACCTCAACGCAATACGGGCCATCCTCTGAATTCGCAAATACAACACTTGAATTCGA
>JBPPMD010000232.1:0-3487 GCA_051305875.1 Desulfuromonadales bacterium
AAAGATCAGCAGAGAAGTTAATCCGCATGCTGCTTGATATGCAAGCGAATAGACTCAGGGCCAGGTCTACACATTCCACAAAAAATGTGCAGATTTTGGTGATGTAACATCAATCAAAACCGGCGGGTCGCGTCCCGCCAGACGCCTCACTTTTTGCAAGCCGCCAAAAAGAGAGCAAAAATCGGCTATCTCCTGCGGAGGGCACTTCTTTTGCGGTTAGTTATCGTGTTTATTACCGGCACTGGTCGGCAGCTTTCGGAGCAGTCATTAATGTTGCGGCCTATTTTAACGGCCATGAAGCTTTGGTGGATGACTTCGAGTTTTAATCCTTTAAACACTCCATTCGGGGATTGTTACTGTAAACCAGCGCAAGAAACAACAGCGATGGAAAGAGAAGGCTGTGAATGGGCAGGAAATGCAGGGGGGGTGAGTTTTAAAGTGTCTGAACACGGATATTAAGCGACCTTAAACAATAACGGACCGATAACCCAAACAAAGATCATATTGCCCCGAAACTTGTTGGGCACGTCCTCCGCGGCACCAGGCAGGGGTCGATCATCAGCCCGTTGTCTTTTCGAGCTTCTCGGCAAGCCACATCTTGATAATTGACTGGCGGGGCACCCCAAGTCGACGCGCTTCCTTGTCCAGGGAATGAATCATCCAGACCGGAAAATCGACATTGACTCTGCGCTGCTCCTGTTCGGGGCGGCGTGCCCTGGTCAGGTCAAGATCGTCAATGACGCTTTCGCCTTGATCAAATTTTTGTCGAAATCTTCAGCTTTCATACAGTTCGATCTCCTCTTTTTGCGAGCGCTGGACCGAGATGAGGCGAATGGCCTCCTGGCGATAAGTGAACACCGCCGACCAGTGCTTGCCATCAATCTTCCCGACGACAAGCCATCTCGGTTCATCGACGGTTTTCGCCAGTACCTCCAGCAGGTCCGGATCGCCCCAGAGCATTTGAGCCTCATCGAAATCGATGCCGTGTTTTTCAAGATTGGCGAACGCGGTCGTCACGAAAGGGATGGCAAGCCCTTGTCCGTTTTTTTCCGCAAACTGTGTAGAGGGGCCTGTTTCTTTTCTGAAGACCCGTATAGACCGACAGACTACTGAGTATAATTTCTGCCAAGCTTTTTTTCCCACAGAATGAATGGCCTTGAACTCTGTCCCTGATTACCCTAAAATGTCATTGACATTCAACGACATTACGGAGGCCCTATGGCTCAGATCACTGCCCGACTTCCAGAGGATCTCATTTCGGCCCTGGACCACGCCGCGAAAACCCTGCATCGCACCCGGGCCGATGTCATTCGTCAGGCCATCGAAACCTACCTGGAAGATTTTGATGATCTTTCCGTCGCGCTCGAAAGATTACGCGACCCGGCCGATGAAAACATCGACTGGGAGGAGGCTCGGCGTGCCCTACTCGCTGCAGATTAAAAAGACTGCCCTCAAAGAACTGGCTCGACTGACGAAGGCAGACCGGGTTCGCATTGTCGAAGCTATTGACCGACTGGTGGACAATCCCCATGTCGGCAAGGTCCTCAAGGGAGAGCTTTCCGGACTGCGACGCATCCGGGTGGGACATTACCGGATAGTATACGAAATCAACGAGGGGGAGGTGATGATACTCGTGGTACGTGTTGCCCACCGCAGAAAGGTGTATCAATAACCGCCAGTTTCACAATCCTGAAACAACCGGACGCGTAAGGATGAGGTTTTTGTCAGAACGCAGGGATGTCAAAATATCAACGACGCCTCTAAATCCCGGTGAACAGCAAATCAATTGAAGCGACAATTGCATCCCGCTGTGAGCTGACATTATTGACAGGTTTACCAAGGCTTTTTTTCGGGATCGCCGCCAGCAGATGCGTCAACAGAAGATAGGGTGTCCCGTCTATGACAAGACGTGGATTGAGAATCCGCATGGCAGGACCGAAAGTCGCTTCAACCGCGAGCGGCGCAACGACCCTGGTCGACAGACCGTCGAGCATATTATCCTGAAGTTCGAGAAGAAAATCACACCCCTTTCCCGTACCTGGATAGATATCAAACTGTGCCATCAGAATGTCCTCAACCCGTCACTCCACAAACCATGCTCTTCGACAAACCGATTCGCCACCGTAACCGCTTCACGGTTTTCATCGACCCAGGCCTGACGGTCGTGTTCGTTCAGAATCTTTTCCAAAGTTTCCTCGAGAGTTTGAGAAAGGTTGATCTTTCTGGCTCTGGCCTGACGCAGAAGATCGCTTCTGATGCTGAGGTTGGTGGCCTGCTTGCGTGCTGTATCTCCCATACAATCTCCTCTGTAAGCAGAGTCTTTTAGAGGCAAGGCAATATGCGCACTTTATGCGCATAGCATAGCTGGTGTGCAACTAAAGTCAAGGAGATATTATCGAGAAACTGACCAAAATCTGCACATTTTTTGTGGAATGTGTAGACCTGGCCCTGAATCATTATCCCTTTCATCACCTTCATCCCTGTGAATGTGCCTTCAACCCCCCTCCGGCCATTCCAGAAACGGCGTCAGCTCCCAGAATAGTATCTTCCCGAACTCCAACCAGACCGTCTCAAGGGTTGTGCGGTCCCGCCACCAGTCTTCGGCAGGGGAGAGCAGCCGGCCGTAGTCACCGGAGGAGATGACCGTGGTGGTGATGCCGCTGCCGGCGAGGATGTCGTTGAAGACGAACTGGGCGCGGCGGGTGTGGTAAGGAGAGGTGACCACTAGCAAGGTTTGCAGGTTGTTTTCGCGGCAGTAAGCGAGGGTGAGCTGGGCGTCGGTGCGGGTGTCGGTGGAGCCATCGAGGAAGATCGCTTCCCTGTCCTTCAAGTTGCAGTCGCTGCAGTGCCTTTTGGCAAGAGCCAGCCATCCTTTGCTGTTTCCTCCAGACACCAGAATCAGTTGCGGGGCAAGCTGGTCATCGTGCAGCTGCAGTCCCTTGCGCAGGCGGCTGCCGTCGCTGTCGCCACCGAGGATGACAATGGCGTCAGCGGCATCCGAGTCGTGGTGAACGCTCACCAACTGTGGCAGGCGGACGACGACCAGAGCGATCAGCAGCGTGGCGAGGAGCAGGCCGGCAAGGGTGCCGAGGATGAAGGGGCAGTGACGGATCATGGTTTAAATTGTTAACCTTTTTCATCACAAGAGCCAACGGCAGACTTGCCCGCTTGTTCAATCCGGCATCCATTCAGAACGCAGGAATGTCAAAATATCAACTACGTCCCGCTCCCCCGAAAACGATTCAACGCTTCAACAAGCGAAGCGATTCAACGATTCAACGCGCGAAGCGCAATCAACGACCAAACACGCCCTATACGCAACCAAATAACGAAAGGCCTGAAATCTACAATGATTTCAGACCTTTATTTGTGTGTGGTGCCGAAGGCGAGACTCGAACTCGCACGTCCTTTCGAACACACGCCCCTCAAGCGTGCGTGTCTACCAATTCCACCACTCGGCAAGCGATGTATTTATACTGATATGGTG
>JBPPMD010000236.1:0-2772 GCA_051305875.1 Desulfuromonadales bacterium
GATGGTGGTGCTGCTCTTCTTGCCAAAAGGAGGATTAGTCAGGATGATGTTGAACCGGTCGCCCGGATCTGCGGCCAGTGAATCGGCAACAGTCAGCGGCAGGTCGCTATCGAGGCCACTGATACCGTGCAGCATCAGGTTCATGGCGCAGAGTCGCGCGGTCGCCTGCACCAGCTCCCAGCCTTTGAAGGTTCCTTCCTTGAGCGCCTTAAGCTCTGCCTTGGTCATGTGAGGATTGTTGCTGACCAAAGAGTCGTGGGCGGCGAGCAGAAAGCCGCCGGTGCCGCAGGCCGGATCGCAGATGGTTTCGCCCGGTTTGGGAGCGATGGCATCGACAATCGCCTGGATCAGCGGCCGCGGCGTGAAATACTGGCCGGCACCACTCTTGGTGTCCTGGGCGTTCTTCTCCAGCAGCCCCTCGTAGGCGTCCCCCTTGACGTCGGAGCTCATCACCGACCAGTTTTCCTTGTCGATCAGATCGACGATCAGACGGCGCAGTTTAGCCGGGTCCTGGAACTTGTTCTGCGACTTGTTGAAGATAAGCCCGAGCAGCCCCTTCTCTTTGCCAAGGTTTTCCAGGGAGTGGCGGTAGTGGTCAAAGAGCTCGTCGCCATCCCTCTTTACCAGCGTTGGCCATGAGTAATCGGCCGGGACGTTGCTCGACTGGTTGTAGGGCGGCTTGGTGCGCTCATCGGCCATCTTGAGGAAGAGAAGATAGGTGAGCTGTTCGACGTAGTCGCCGTAGCTCATACCATCGTCGCGCAGGACGTTGCAGAAGTTCCAGAGTTTGCTGACAATTGCGGCTGGGGTCATGCGTTCCCTCTCTATATCATGAATATTTTTGCTGAATTCAGGCCCAGTCTGAGATATACTTAGCCCATGAAAAATTCTCTTTCGGCAACCAATCCTTATCTCAAAAATCCGGCGATGCGCGAGCGCACCCTGACCCGCAACATCGAAAGCTCCTCAGCGGTCGAGGGGATCAAGGTCAAACGTAATGCGGCCACCGGACGGTTCGTCGCTAAGCAATCCTCCTCCAAAGCTGCCACAACCATCAAGAAGAACGCTCGATAACTGCGGTAAACAATCTCGTCATCGGTCGATAGTCACAATCCAGCCCCGCCCTGACCGCGGCAAAGTATTCCTCCCTGCGCTTCCCAGCCAGTTCGCTGAAATCGAGCGGCGGCAGACCTGCCTGCAAAGCCATCAAAGTAGCGATCAGACGGCCAAACCGACCGTTGCCCTCGCGGAACGGGTGTATCAGCATCAGTTCCGTATGCACTTCGGCCAGGGCTTCGGCAACTGCATCGTATGACGGGAACTGGCAGGGCGTATAGCGGCGCAGTTGCTCACGCTCGAAATGTTCCATCATCGCCGGGATGGTGTGCGCCATGGCAAAGGTAAAGCCACCCTTGCTGAAGTTTACCTGCCGGTATTTGCCGGCCCAAGAATAAATCTGTCCAAGCCAGAATCGATGCATGTCGCAGAAATCCTGCGCATTAAACTGCTGGTCCTGGGCGACCTCGTCAAACAGTCGTTCCTCGGTCTGCCAGAGCGCCTCGGTTTCGGCGATCTCCATTTCTTCACGCGAGGTGATGCCGAGCAGGTTTCTCAGCACTGTGCCCTCGGAACCGGGTTCGAACTGGTCTTCGGGGAGACCGGAGGTGTCGTAGCGGTTGGTTGGGGTCATGGCTCAGATTTCGCCGCCGTTTGCCTGCGCCGAACTGGTGAGGCAGGCAAAGAGGACGTGACAGAAGTTCCAGAGTTTGCTGACAATTGCGGCTGGGGTCATTAAATCAACCTTCTTTAGATGAAGTGCGTTATCAATACTGCATACAAAAAATTTGTTGCACAGGAAGCCAACGTTGGGTAGTATCTACCTAAGCCGTAAGGCTGTTGGCCCTTTGCTCAAGGCTCAGGACCGTGGCAGCGCCTCAGTCGCCGTTAAGACTGGGGCTTTTTTATTTCTACCAGCAGGCTTTCCGCCCGGAGTTTTTTCAGATAGCCATCGTCGGCGGGAAAGGCCGAGATGAAATCCAGCCCATCGCCGCCGTCCCTCTCTTCAAGCACCACAATATACCTCTCCTCGGCAACAATCAGGCACCTTCTTTTACGCAGTCGCCCGCGGCCATCCTTTCGGGTCTGATGTCTGCGCTCGATCGTGCCTGCCTCGCCACAAAGAACTTCCTTGATCCAGAGTAAACAGCGTGCTCTTTTCTTATCCAATTTGACGGAATGGACGCCATAGCTTGTGCGGTAATTCTTGTGTTCGGTAAAGGCATGCTCAAAAAAGTTGGGATGCCCGTTAAAGTGAATCCGGTTGCCAAGCCAGTCCGCAATCTCGATTTTCTGCCCGTCCTCTGCCCGGACATAATACCGCAGATAAACCTGACGGTACGCCTCCTTCAGATCATCATCGGTATCTGCAGACAGCCTCAGCAGCGGCCAAAGATGCTCTGGCATCTCAGCGCCCCGTGAAATGAAAAATGTTAAACTTGGGCGCGTTTTTGTAAGTACTCACCTTCAGCGAAGATAGTCCTACCCCAGAAGCCAGGGCATTGCAAAACTCGACCTTTGTTTTACTCCCCGCTCGATCATTCCACGCATACCCCACGGCACCGATAAACAGATCGCACAACTGCACCAGCGACTGTTCTTTTGAGCCGACCGGTTCAAGACATTCGATCTTTGCCCGACCTGAGAGTTTTTTACCGAGAACATGCCCCAGATCCTTGAACCGCCCCTGCTCGCGATTCTGCTGCCAATCGAGAT
>JBPPMD010000285.1:0-3826 GCA_051305875.1 Desulfuromonadales bacterium
TTGCTTCAGCGGCAGCTGCAGCTACCGGCACACCACCGGCAGGGATCGCCAGCAGCAATGGGTCGGTCAGGTTCTGGCGAACCAGCAGTCCAGCCAGGATCCGGCCGGCATCGGCCCGGTCGGCGAAGATCCCGGTACGCTCGACCAATTCGGGCGACCGGTATAAGTTTTCCGGCAACTTATTGATCATTCTACTCCTCGTCTCCTGTTCACGGCACATTGTGACTTCAAGATTAACAGATTCAGGTTCCATGTCCTGTAGAGGCAAATATGAAAGTCCTCATTCATGCTATTCCCCGGCATACGTCATCCCGTTCAGGAGGCCTGGCTCGATCAACTCCGGCAGACTCCTGGAAAGGCATCCAGAGCATGTTATGCTAAAAGCAAAAGATTGCCTGCCGAACAACTTCCAAGGAGATTTATCATGACGGAAACGACAGTGAAAAGAATCACGCCTGACGAGGCACGCAGAAGAATGGATTCAGGAAAAGCAATCCTGGTCTGCGCATACGAGTCGGATGAAAAATTCCGGCCGATGCATCTCGAAGGAGCGGAATCTCTGCATCAGTTCCGGGAAAGGCTGCCGAGCATCCCCAAAGAACAGGAGATCATTTTCTATTGCGCCTGAACAGAGGAACACTCGTCTGCCGGTCGGGCAGCCGAACTCCTGGATCAAGGGTACAAAAATGTCGAGGCCCTGCAAGGGGGCGTAGACGCCTGGAAACAGGCGAGCTTTCCCCTCGTGTGAGCTCCTGAGCAACTCAACGTCGGCCTTGCAGTGACTGCTGCTGACGTTAAAAGTGGCCCGCCGCCCAGACTTTCTAAGGCCTGAGCCAGACTCAACGGAGGTAGACATGGCCGAGAACATTGCACAGTTCAAATCCGGCGACCTGCTGCTGGTGATCGATGTCCAGAAGGATTTCTGCCCCGGCGGCGCCCTGGCTATCCCCGGCGGCGACGAAGTAGTGCCGGTTCTTAACACCTGGCTGGCTGCGGCCCGGGATAATGACGTACCGCGCTACCTGTCACGCGACTGGCACCCGAAACATCATCCGAGCTTCGAAGAATCCGGCGGTAAATGGCCGCCGCACTGCATTCAGGATACCGACGGCGCCCGGTTTCATGCCGATCTCGAAGTCCCGCACGATGCCGTGATCGTAACCAAGGGAACCCGTTTCGATCAGGATCAGAATTCGGCTTTCGACCAGACCGGTCTTGCCGACTGGCTACATCAACAGAAGATCAAGCGCATTTTCGTCGGCGGGCTGGCCCAGGATGTCTGCGTGCTGGCTACTGTGCTTGATGGTCAGAATGCGGGATTCGATATGCAGCTGATCGCGAACGCAACCCGGCCGGTGAATGCGGACGATGGTCGCTCAGCCATTGAGAAAATGCGTCGGGCAGGAGCAGGAATCCTGGAGATTATGTTCTCTTAGTCACGGCGGGGCCATTCATCTTTGCTCCGGGTGATTTCTTCAAGCTCGCGATAATCCCATGTACGCTGCTCTCCAGCGGTGTTTCTGAACACCACATTTTCATCGGAACAGCTGATAACCTGGCCTTCCTCGCCGCTGGCTGGATGTCTGACAAACACGTCCCGGCCCTGTTTACTCTGCGCACAAACATATTCGAAGCGTTCTTTTTCCATCTTGGTTGTCCTTTCTTTCTGGTGGTTTCTGGCAGTTTTGGACCATAGCTACGCCTGGCAAGATGCCGACAGGACATATGCACCAGACAGTGCTAGTACCCTGTAACCCATATACTATCGCATCTTGCTGGTTCTTTGCCGCGTCAGCGGTGTTGCGCCTTCAGCTGAGTAGCTACGGCTGGGGAGTTGAAGGCGCGCCTTGCTGACCCGCCAAATCCCTGCGCAATCTTGCGAAATCCTATAGGTTACAGGGTACTAACCAGCTGTTCATGAATCGTTCAGCTCCTCCAGGTAGTTGCCCAGGGTTTGCAAAAACAGCCTTACGTCAGAAGTATTTTCAAGAACATAGCGGGCATGAGTCGCACGCTCTTCGTCGCGCACCAGGATGCCGATACCGCGATTGTGGATTTCCCGCAACGCATCTTCATCGGTAAGATCATCGCCGATGTAAATCGGCAGGACATCGCGCCGGTCGAGCTCGAGCTTCTGCAGCAGCCAGGAGAGGGCCTTGCCCTTGTCCCAGTCAATATCGGGGCGCAGTTCGAAGATCATCTTTCCGCCGGTTTTACGCAGGCCTTTACTGCCGGCAAGCACCTCATCGACGGCAGTCTCAACCTCGGAACAGCGCTCCTCTGCCACTCGCCGAAAGTGGATGGCGATGGCGAATTTCTTGCGTTCCACCTGCGCACCTTCGATCTGATCGAGCCGCTCATGCAGAGCCTGTTCAGCCTGTTCGAGAGCCGGCAGGAAATCGTTGCCCTGTTGAAACTCGATTTTTTTGCCGGCCGGCCCGGCGATATCAAAACCGTGACTGCCGGCATAGTAGATACCCTCGATACCGGCGAGTTTCTCGACATCTCTGCGATCGCGGCCGCTGACGATGGCAACCGTGCAGTATCCGGCCAGGTCCCGGACAGTCTGGCGCATCTCTTCGGAAATGATCGCCTGCTCCGGGCGCTCGACAATGGGGGTGAGCGTTCCGTCATAATCAAGGAACACTGCGGCCTGCTTATGCTTGAGCTGACAGGTTAAATCGTTGAAGCGATCAAGGATCGAAGGCAGGTTGTCGGTGCTCTTTTTGGAGCCGTTTATGGCGACCGTGATTTCAGCGAGGTCCTTGACGACGACGTCGGCATATTTCGCCAGTTCCTCTGCCTGGTTGACACGATCGACACCGATCACGAGACCGAAGTCGCCCGCTCTGCCGGCCTGTACACCTGACTGGGCATCCTCCACCACCACCGAGCGCCGGGGCGTCACACCCAGTTTCCTTGCCGCCGCTAGAAACACATCGGGCGCCGGTTTGCCGGGGATTCCCAACTCCTCTGCGTCGAGTCCGTCGACCCTGGCGTCAAACAGGTCTGCGGCGGCAGCCGAGGCGAGCACCGCGCGTGCATTTTTACTCGCCGAAATTATTGCGGTCTTGATGCCGGCTTTACGCAGCTGAGCGATCAAATCTGCGGTCGTTTCGTAACGCTTCGCCCCCTTCTCCTCGAGTGCCTGCTGAAAATAATCGTTTTTACGATTGCCCAGGCCGCGAATCGTCTCATGAGCGGGATCATCATCAGAGGTTCCCTCCGGCAGCCTGATTCCGCGGGACTCAAGAAAATCGCGTACCCCATCGTAACGCGGCTTGCCGTCAACATAGCGGTTGTAATCTTTATCGACACTGAAGGGTTGATAGTCCTCCCCTGTGCGTTCCGCCCTTTCCGCAAGATAATTGTCGAACATCTTCTTCCAGGCTGTGGCATGCACATGGGCGGTTCTGGTGACGACTCCGTCCATGTCAAAAATAACGGCATCGAACTGCTCCGGGGAGATAATGCGGCGATCGAGATTCATGTTTTCCTTCCTGATGTCAGAGAGATGTTCTTTTTTAATATTATCAGATTCTCCTGAAAACCGTAGCTAAGCTCGCGCCAACCGGTGCCACAGGTGATCACCTTCAACCTGCCTTGAGGATAACAATCCCTGACAGTCCGTCAAGTTGACAGCTAGCAACCTGTCGGACTATCCGGGCCGAAGCGAAAATTTGGATGTTTGAGAACAGATTTTAGCTCGTTTGCAGGTTCATAGCCGTAGCTATGGACCAAAAAAGAGCTGAAATATGGGCCAAACAACCGGATTTGCAGCCGGCTCATGGATAGTCCGACAGGTTGCTCGGGATGGGCACTAATT
>JBPPMD010000341.1:0-8795 GCA_051305875.1 Desulfuromonadales bacterium
TGGTCGTCAATGTCAATGGCCAGTTGCGCGCCGAGGTAGCTGCCGAGCAGGGACGGCGCGGTACAGATCAACGCCAGACGCATCGGCAGGACACCGTGGCGACGAAACGAGGTGACGGCGAAGATATTCTGACAGATCACGCCGATACGATTGGTGCCGTTGGCAACGACGGCAGGCAGGCCGAGAAAGATCAGCATCGGCAGGGTCAGCAGCGAGCCGCCGCCGGCCATGATGTTGAGAAAACCGGAGACGAAACCGACTGCGGCCAGAGCCGGCAGCTGCCAGAGGTAGGGATCCATTACGCCTCCGCCAAAAGATCGCGAATGACTTCTCCGGCCATGGTCAGTCCAAACAGGGGCGGGATGTATGAGGAGCTGCCGAGGATAACGCGGCGATCGGTGCAGCGCCAGAGGTGGTCATTCTTGTTGGGGCAGATGCAGTTGGCGGAGCAGGCAGCACTCTGATCACCCAGCGGACGAAATTCTTCAGTGGAATAGACCACCTTTACTCCTTTGCTGATTCCCCGGCGACGCAACTCCCGGCGGATAATCCGGGCCAGGCGACATCTCTCGGTCCTGGCCAGGTCAGACACGGCGATTTTGGTCGGATCCAGTTTGTTGGCGGCGCCCATCGAAGCGATAATCGGAATCTTGCTTGTAACGCAATGCTCAATCAGATGGAGTTTGGCGGTGATATGATCGATGCAGTCGAGCACGAAGCTGTAGCCCCGGCCAAGCAGTTCATCGGCGTTATCGGCACAGAAAAAATCCTTTAGCGCTTCGACCTGGATATTCGGATTAATCGCTCGGCAACGCTCCGCCATCACCTGCACTTTCGGCCTGCCGACAGTCTCGTCAAGGGCGTGGATCTGTCGATTGATATTGGTCAGGCAGATGTCATCGAAATCAATCAGTGTCAAGCGGCCGACGCCGGCTCGGGCCAGAGCCTCAGCGGCATAGCTGCCGACTCCACCGACACCGAATACGGCAACCGAAGCATCTTCAAGACGTTTCAGGCCGTCCTGTCCGGTCAGCAATTCCATCCGGCTAAAGCGATGTAAGGAAGTCATTGGGGAGCATCTCCAGGCATTTGTTGATTTGCCCCTTTTTTAACACGGCGCTTTCTCGCGAGCCAGTTTTTTTACCTTCAGGTAAAGTGCAGGATTCTGTGGGCGTTTTCGGTCGTGATGCGTGCAGTTTCTGCCAGACTCCAGCCACGCAGGCTGGCAAGCCGCTCGGCAATCAGACCAAGATACACCGGCCGGTTCGGTTGCCCGCGATAGGGTTCGGGTGTTAAGTCGGGAGCGTCGGTCTCAAGCACCAGAGCTTCAGCAGGAACCTCGCGAACGACTTCCGGAAGTCGTCGAGCATTCGAGAAGGTCAACACTCCTCCGATGCCGAGGACGAAGCCCATGTCGATAATTTTACGGGCCGTTTCAAGGCTGCCGGAAAAGGCATGAAAAATGCCGCCAAGCCGCCCGCCCCCTTCCCGGTGCAGTAACTCCAGAATACGGGCGGTACTTCGCCGCGCATGGATCAACAGGGGCTTGTCCGTCTCCCGCGCCAGGTGAATCATCCGGATAAAAACCTCTTCCTGAATTTCCCGGGGAATTCCGATCTGACGATCGAGCCCCACTTCACCGAGCGCGATAGACCTGGGATGTGCCAGAAGACGACGCAAATCATCAAGGTGCGACTTCTGACAACTGCCGGCTGCCTGCGGATGGATGCCGGGGGCTGCGAAAACACCGGCATGCCGCTCGGCGGTCGCCATCAATTCAGGCCAGTGATCAGGCGTAACCCCAGGCACGACCCAGGCGCTGATGCCAGCATGCCTGGCCTCCTCGAGCTGGGGGCCAAGCGCATGCAGTCGATCCAGGTGGATATGAGTATCAATAAAGCTGGTCACGATCTGCAAAGCGTATCACAACCCATAGCCGGCAACTAGTCCCTGTACGCTTTCTGCATTAATTTGCCTTGCGGCTGTTCATCTGCCTGTGATAATCGTAACCTGTTTATATTTGTTTTCATGTAACTATTCAGCATATAAGCGAGTGCTTGTGGTCTGCAGCCATTGCCTGCGTCCAACGTTGTCACTTAACTTCCCGCAGGCAACAGCTACAGCCCACATGCTGTGCCGTTGAGTAAGGGAGCTTAATAGTTACGTTTTCATTTCATACTGAATTCGATCCGGGAGATTTTGATATGCAGACGCCTGCACAAGGCAGTTCCACTTATATTCGCAACTTGTTTTTGTTTAATCATGGTGCCGGCCTGATAATCGGCGGCTGTTTTTCCTTTATCGCTTACCTGATGCTGGGAGACATTGCACTGACACTGCCGTTTTTCCTGATCTGCCTGTTGGCCGGATTTTGCTTGGGCTCAGTCTCTTTCTGGTTTATCAGGCAGACCTTGAAAAAGCAGCTCCAGCAACAACTCCAGGCACTCTATGATCTCCTTGGCGAGGAAGAGAGTGATCATGCCGGGAAAACGGTCGATGGCATTTTTTCGGCCTTCAACAACACGGTCAGCAAGGTTCGTACTCTGTTGACCAGTCTTCGGGATACTGTCGACGAATTTGTTCCCCACTACCAGGCTCTGGCTGATACCAGCCGCTACCTTTCCGCGCGGGCCGAAGACGGTCTGCAAGCGGCGCAAAGAGCCAGGACTGATGTCGAAGGTATGCATCAGAAGCAACAGACAGTGATCGACCAGATCGAAAATCTGACCAACTGCTCCCAGGATGAAGCCGCTATATCCAGAGAACTTTCTGCATCCCTCGAGGAAATGGCTGGTGCTTTGGAACATTCCTCACTGAAATTTGTCGAAACGGCCCGTAACGTCGATGAGATGGTCCTCTCTATCCAGAATGCAACCAGCCAGGCTGAGCAGATGTCTCATATTACGGAAAGTACGGCTCACGACCTGGACCAGATTGGCGAGGCTCTCGACCGCCTTCGCGCCGGCGTTGCCGACAGTGCCGAGAGTTCGGCTGCGGTAAAACAGGACGCCGAGCAGGGGGTCAGGATCGTGCAGTCCTTTACCTCGGAGATGGATCGCATCGACGAAGAAAGCCGGAAGGCGATTGCCGCCATGCAACGCCTGAGTCGTCAGACTGCTGAAGTCACCAAGATTATCGAAGTCATCAAGGATCTGGTCTCGGATACGGAACTACTCGCCTTCAATGCCGCCATTATCGCAGCCAAGGCGGGCGCTGAGGGTCGTGGTTTTTCGGTGGTTGCAGAAGAAATCCGTGATCTTGCCGATCGCACCACGACCAGTGCCGACGAGATCGAAACGATCATCAAATCGATTCGCAAGGATACCGAGCAGGTCAACACCTCGGTCGAGTCGACCGGGCACTTTATCGGTCGGGGCAAAGAGTTGTCCTTCTCGACTGCGCAAGCCTTGAGCAAGATCGTCAATAGCTCCAGTCAGGCTGCTGCAGATTCCTATGAACTGTCACAGCAAACAGCTGAACAGGGGAAGCGGGCGCGCGGTATGATCGATCAGGCCGGCAGCAGTCTGCGTTCAGTCAGGGCGATCGTGGAGACCATGGAACAGCAGAACACCGCGATCAGTCACATCGACTCAGGGGTTGACGAGATGAAGTCAGCAGCCGACCAGATTGCCCGCAGTTTTGATGAGCAGGTGAAAGCCAACCGTGAATTTGACCGCAGCCTGATGGCGCGTGAAGAACAGATTCAAGCTATTTTTGAAGCGACTCATTACCAGATGGAGACCGTTGAAAAGATCTTCGCACACTTTAACCGTTCTGAAGAACGCCTGTCTGCGAACGCCCAGAAATCACGTGTCCTCATTGATGAAATCAACGCGCTGGAAAGCCTGGCGGAACAACTTCGTGAGCTGGCCTCCTGCTTTCAGGCAGAAGCAGATCCGTGCGCAGAATCGGCCAAGGCTTCAGGAATAACAAGCCGGCAAGATAACACAGGCAGAGGACCGGTTTCCATTCGGGACTCCGGATAACACAGGCATCGTTTTCGACCCGGAAAAGGGCCGTTTCCGGACGAAAACCGACTACAAGTCGTCGGAAGTCTCCAGCATATGCTGTCCCAGCCAGTGCCGTGCAAACTGAAGCGCAGTTCGACCACAGCGTTTGCTCTTTTCGTGTGACCACTTGATGGCGGCTTTGGCCAGTTCATCGTCCCATTGCGGCTCAACCTGGTTTTCGACACAGAGTCGGGCGATGGTTTTCCGCACAATCTCCAGATAAAGCTCCTGTTTGAAAACATAGAACGAAAGCCAGAGGCCGAAGCGGTCTGAGAGGGAAATTTTCTCCTCGACCGCCTCGCCGTGGTGGATCTCATTATTGACCATCTTTGCACCGAGGTTGTCGGTGTGGAACTCCGGAAGGAGATGGCGCCGATTGGAGGTCACATAGATCAACACGTTCTTTGGTGAGGCATAGACCGAGCCGTCAAGCACACTTTTGAGAATCTTGTAACCTGGGTCATCCGGCTCGAAAGAAAGGTCATCACTGAGGATGATATAGCGATAAGGCTGCTTGTTGATCTGCGCAAAGATATCCGGCAGGTGATCAAGATCGTGTTTGTCTACCTGAACAATCCGCAGCCCTTGTTTGGCGTACTTGTTGAGCAATGCCCGAACCACCGATGATTTGCCGGTGCCACGCGAGCCCCAGAGCAATACGTTGTTAGCGGGATAACCACGCAGGAACTGACGGGTGTTTTTTTCGAGAATCTGCTTCTGCCGGTCAATTCCGACAAGGTCATCGAGATGCGTGTCCTCGATATACTCAATCGGCTCCAGGTAGCCGGCGAACGAATGGCGGCGCCAGTTGGCGGCCGAAATTTCCGTCCAGTCAATCGGTTCAACGGCCCTCGGCAGTAACTGCTCCACCGATGCGAGGACCCGCTCAAGCTGTTCAACAACTTCCGGCTTCAGATTCATATCTTCTCCTGGATCACTGCAAGGCTATTGCGGACTGGCGGAATTGTTACCCCGACCGCGAGACAGCAAGCGGCGCAGGCGGGCCAGTTGTCCCTGTTCGTCCTCATCATCGCGCAGCAGATTGCGCACCCGCGACGCAGCGGCGATTTCCTTGCTGGTGGCGTAAGTCTCTATATTCTTTTCAATTTCTTTAAGCTGGTAAAGATAATTGACCATCAGACCGCATGACTCCTGCATTCCCTTGGCAGAGGTGTCGCCGAGCCAATTAATGCGCTCAATGCGGGCGCCATTGCCGAGATGAAACCGGGCAACAGGATCGAGAGGAGCCCGGTCTTTTTCGCGAGGCTCATGCAGATAGTGAGCACAAAGCGACAAAAGAGGTTCTTTCAGCGTCTCGGCCACCTGCTGGTCTTGCCACCATTGCGGCGTATTGAAGACGGCCTCCGCGTCTGCAGCAACGTTGAGCACTCTCGCCGCTTCGATCAGAGCCTGTTCCATGGGTCCCCGTATATCACCAGCCAAGGCCGCCTCGAAGTAAGCGATCAACCAGCGGCGAAAGCCCGGTAGCGGCGACAAGGTTGAGAAGGTCTTGAGATTCGGCAGCTGACTTTGCAGACTGGTTACGACCTGCTTGATCAGAAAGGGTCCGAAACTGATGCCCTGCAGCCCTTTCTGGGTATTGGAAATCGAATAGAAAATGGCGGTATCGGCTTCATCCAAGGCAATTTTCGGGGCACTTTCATCAAGTAACTCCTGCACGCTGGTTGCCAACCCTTCGACCAGGGCAACTTCAATAAAGATCAATGGCTCTTCGGACATACCGGGGTGGAAAAAGGCGTAGCATCGGCGGTCAGACTCCAACCGGTTGTGAAGATCGGTCCAGGAGCTGATGGCGTGGACTGCTTCGTAAGCCATCAGCTTTTCCAGCAAGGCGGCAGGGCTCTGCCATGTGATGCGTTGAACCGATAGGAAACCGACATCGAACCAGGTGGCCAGCAGGGACTTCAGATCGTGGTCAAGAGTGGACAGTTTTGGTTGATAGGCAAGAAAGACCAACAGGTCAGCACGCAGATCAACCAGGAATTTAATCCCCTGAGGCAAGGCATTGAATTGACGCAACAGTTTCTGCTGCGGCGAAACGAGAGTTTCCCGCATACGAGTGGCTACCTGTTGGAAGCAATCGTCGTCTGCTGTTTCAAGGAGTTGCCGTGCCGTAGTTTTCACCTGTTCGCGATCAACGCAGAAGTTGTCCACCATGGTTTCGAGAAAATTCCTGCGCCCCGTTTTGCTTAATGTCAGATAGATTTCGCCGAGAACCGCGGCGCGCTGGCGTGCAGAGACTTCGCCACCACGGGCAGCCAGGCATTCTTTCATGAGGCGTTTGACCCGATCGGCATCAGCTGGTGGCAGTTCAGCATCCACCTTCGGCAGGCTGCTGAGACCACCTGAACCGAGAATACCTTCCCAGGCCCGTCGAATATGATCCCAGCCGAGGTAAAAACGAGAATTCATCGAAATGCTCCTTGTCCTTGATTTATCAGCTGCGCATGAAGGTAAACTTGTTTCACACCGCCCACAAAATGGCCAGATTGAGCAAACCTATCAGGAAGCCAAGAATGGCTCCGAACAGGTTGATATATTTAAACTGCTCTTGCATGATTCCCATCAGCAATCCTTCTACCTGAAGGATGTCGAGCTGGTTGACCTTATCTTCCACCATACGTTTGACATTGAGGGTCTCGATAAGTGGCGGCACTTCTTTCTGCAGGACCTCGCCAACCTGACGATAGAGGCCTTCTTCGATTTCTTCGAGAACATCGGCAGACAAACGCTCTGCCAGCCGACCCAATGGCTGCCGGAAGATCCAGTCTTCCAGCTTGTCTCTGATAATGGCATCAATGGCAACCGCTGCTTCGGCTGACCTGACCAGCTTGAGTAACCGGTCACCCAGTTCTCTCTGTATTCGCTCTACGCCCTCGGCCGGCAGATTGTCATCAAGCAGACTGCGAAACGAGCGATCCTTGACCTGCTGAAGACCTTTGTCGGCGAAACCGAGCAGCAGATCCGTGGTGCGCCGGCTTTGTACCGCCGCCACGGAACGTTCGCTGAGATAACGTCTGGCCCCGGCGACCTTTTCATAGGGGGCTTTTTCCAGGAACCGGCTCAAAGGCTTGTCCAGTAAGCCTTCGAGACGATCGCGCAGCATGGCGGCCACCTGTTGCTGGGTTTTCTCTTCACGCAGCCAGTGAGAGACTTCTTCACCGGCTTTGTCGAGAAACTCGGGTATGCGGTTGTAAATCTTGTCGATGTTGATAAAACCGGACAACAGCCCTGTGAGTCCACCCAGCGAATCCAGAAAAGCTTCGATCCCCTGGCGACCACGTTCTGCCAGGCGTTCACGGAAGTCTGGATCGTAGAGCAGTCCGCCGAAACGTTCCAGAAGTGGTGGCACCTCCCGTTCGAGCTGCTGCAGAAGAACGTCAACCAGATCCTTCGGGAGCATGTCCCGCAGGGGGCGGTCACTGTGCAGCAGTCGTTCCAGACGGTCATCGACAAAGCGTTCGACGGTTTTGGCGGTTTGAGGTGAACGCAACACTGTGGTCAGGCGTGTATCGAGATGACTTTGCAGACCCTGGTAGCGAGACGGAGTCAGGAAACTATCCAGGTCGCGCGCGAGTAAGGCGTCGCCTTTCTCGCGGATAAAGCTGCGTACAAGTTGTTCAAAGGCGTCGCTTGCCAGGTAGTCGCTCACCGCATAAACGGCTTTTCCGCGCACGGTCGTAACCAGATCGCGGAAACGACGCTGGTAGCTGTCTGGTACCAGGGTCTGCAAAGTGCCGAGATCCCGATCGAGAAAGGCCCTGAGTTTATCGTTGACAGCGCTTTTCAGCTCACGATTAAAAGACGGTTTTTCAAGCGTCTGGCGGATATCGTTGGCAGTCAGCAAGTGCGAGCCAACCATCTCACCCATGCGTTGGGCAAGCTCGCCGCGCTTGGCAGGGATGATCCCCGGAGTCAGAGGCAGGCGCACACCGAAAAGATGCCAGGGGCGTAACGGTCTGAAGAGCATGCGAATGGCGATGTAGTTGGTGACATAACCGATCAACGCGCCAAGCAGGGGCGGTATCAGGTAAGGCAGCCAGGGGAGGGTCTCTAACATGATCTTCTCTCAATTCCCATTATCGGTGAGCCTTTGGGGCGCAACCCCGCGGTTTTGCTTTTACGTTTCGTTCTGAAATCAAAAGCAAAACCAAAACCAAAATCAAAAATAACACCAGCGGGTCGCGTCCCGCCAGACGCCTTACTTTTTTCAACGCCAAAAAAGTAAGCAAAAAGGCTTGCTCCTGCGGAGGGCATTTCTTGCGCCAGGTGTTATGGCATTTATTACCTACGTTGCCCGAGAAGTTTGTGACGCAGTCATTAAAGCTGGGGCCTATCTTAACGGCCATGAAGCCTTTGTGGATGGCTTCAAGTTTTACACCTCAAGCCTCCAGCCTCAAGCCTCAAGCCCCCAGCCCCCAGCCTCGCAGTTGATCATCCTTTACCATCGAACGGCTTTGGTCTAGAATCTTTATCCCTCAAGGAGATATGCCCATGACCGATCATTTGATTCGTGTCCTTACCCGCGATGGCGCGATCCGCGTCAGTATTGCCGCAACCACAGCACTGGTCGAGGAAGTGCGACGACGACAGCAAACCGACCCGACCGCCACTGTCGCAGTCGGCCGCCTGGCAACCGCTGCAGCGCTGATGGGCAGTCTGCTCAAGGGCCGTCAACGGATCGGTCTGACCATCGAAGGCAACGGCCCGCTGCAGAGACTTCAGGCAGAGGCCGATGCCTATGGCCGAGTGCGGGCAACGGTC
>JBPPMD010000346.1:0-6031 GCA_051305875.1 Desulfuromonadales bacterium
TTGATGATGGAATCCGCATGACGGTTGAGTGGTATCTGGACAACCCGGAGTGGGTCGAATCAGTTCTGGACGGATCCTACCAGGAGTATTATGAAAAAATGTATGGCGGCAGGTGAGGCAATCTCACGCAGCGAACACAGGGAACAGGGAAAATCAATAAATTCCTGATTCAGAGATTGCTTGTGGGTCAAATTTAATCTATATTTAGATCATAAATAGATAGCAACCTGTCGGACTATCCATAAGCCGGCTGCAAATCCGGCTGTTTGGCCCATTTTTCATCTCCTTTTTGGTCCATAGCTACGGCTATGAACCTGCAAATGAGCTAAAATCTGTTCTCAAACATCCAAATTTTCGCTTCGGCCCGTATAGTCCAACAGGCTGATATGCAGGGGCACTTCCCTTTTGGATAGCAAGGAGAAGTGCCCCTGTTGAGGTTATGGCAAGGTTTCCGCCAGCAGTTCGATGGTGTGCTTGGCTCTGACGGACTTTTCCTGCTTCTCCAGCCCGCCGCGAATCTGCATGATGCAGCCGGGGCAATCCATGGCGACGCAGGTCGCGCCGGTCGCTTCGATATCCTTGACCTTGTCGTTGAGGATATGTTTGGCGATATCCGGATGACTGGTGAATGAGTAGGAACCGCCGAAGCCGCAGCAGCGATCGCTGTGGGCCATTTCGACCACCTCGCGACCGGACCCGGCCAGCAGCTGCCGTGGCTGTTCCCAGACGCCGGCACCCCGCTTGAGATGACAGGAATCGTGGTAGGTGACCTTCTCCTGCCCGGAAGCATCGGTAAAGACCGCTTTGCCGTCGAGCTTGTCGACAATAAAACGCGAAACGTCAATGGTGATATCAGCTAACTGACGGGCTTTTTCCGCCCACACCGGGTTATCCTTGAGCAGTTCAAGAAAATCACGTTGCAGCGACATGGTACAGGTCGGACAGGTAGTGACCACGAAATCAGGTTGATCGGCCAGCATCGCCGCAATGTTCTGTTCAGCTAAAGCCACCGCCGTTTCGCGATCGCCCGAATAGAGGGCCGGCACGCCGCAGCAGTTCTGCTCTTTGGGAAAGAAGACTTCAACGTTGAGATGGTTGAGGACCTTGACCAGGTCAACTCCCATCTCGGGGTAAACGAAATCATTGAGACAGCCGGCAAAAAAGGCCACCCGGTAGCGGGGCTTATCCAGCCGCTGCGGCAGTGTCTTCCAGGTGTCCCGCAACGGCTTTTCGGCAATAGCCGGCAGGGTCCGCCACTCGGTGAGTGATGAGAAAAACAGCGGCAGATGACGAATGCTGCGCTCGCCGCGAGTCACCGGCTTCTGCAACAGGCTGGCGGCACGGATCATGGAATGGAACAGCTTGCGGTTGCGCATGATGTGCTTGAACACCAGCGCCTTGCCAGTACCGATCCCCTCCTCATCGCCGAGCACTTCGCGCAGATGCAGGATAATCCCTTCCAGATCGATGGCACTCGGGCAGACAGCGACGCAGGCTCGGCAGCCAATGCAGGCCTTCACCAGATCGGCAGCATTCTCCAGGCCGTGGTAGAACGCTGTGAGAATGACGCCGATGGCGCTGATGTAGATATGCCCGAAGACATGGCCACCGACGGTCTGGTAGACCGGGCAGACGTTGGCGCAGGCGCCGCACTTGATACAGCGCAGGGCGTCACGGCACTGCGGCGATTCGGCCAGGGCGCTGCGACCGTTATCGAGCAGCACGATATGCAGTTCTTTGTCGCCGTCACCGCAGGGTACGGCACCACGTATCCAGGTGACGTAGGAAGTCAGCAGCTGTCCCGTAGCATTGCGCGGCAGAACGCGCATGATTTTGGTCGCATCCTCCAGGGTCGGCACCAGCTTTTCCAGGCCGACCAGGGCGACATGAATCTTCGGCAGGGTAGTCGTCAGGCGGGCGTTACCTTCGTTGGTAATCAGCGC
Source organism: Desulfuromonadales bacterium (assembly GCA_051305875.1). Lineage (GTDB taxonomy): Bacteria > Desulfobacterota > Desulfuromonadia > Desulfuromonadales > BM103 > M0040. The sequence goes on from JBPPMD010000346.1 coordinate 1,944, forward strand.
AATGCCGCCGGTCTCGGCGATGGCCATGTTGGCGCCGCTGATCCCCATATCGGCATCAAAGTAGCCCTGACGCAACTGCTCACGGGCGACCTGGACCAGGTGCGGAATATCGTCTGACTCGACCTGACCGGTCACCTTGCCGAACAGGGCGGCCACTTCGTCGCGGAACATGTGAATCGCCGGCATGACCATATGACTCGGTCGCTGACCGGCCAACTGGATAATCCATTCGCCGAGATCGGTTTCCAGGGCTTCCACCCCGGCAGCCTCGAGGGCGCGGTTGAGATGCGTTTCTTCGCTGGCCATGCTTTTGCTTTTGACCACCTTTTTCACACCATGTCCTGCCGCCAGATCGGCAATATAGCGATTGGCATCTTCGGCGGTGCGTGCAAGATAGACCTTGGCACCGGCTGCCTCGGCGTTGCGGGTGAACTCAGCGACCAGGTCCTGGCGATGCTCACGCACGTGATCTTTCATTTCGGCAATTTCAGTACGCATCGCTTCGAAGTCCAGACCGGCAAAGGCGTTCTGACGCGCGATCACGTAGGCGTCGCCGAAAGTGTGCAGCGCCTCCTGGAGACGCGGTGTAGCAAGGGCCTCGTCGACCCGTTGGCGGTAGTTTCGATTGCGTTCTCGACTCATCAATGTCACCTTTTGTCTCGTTTGGCTGCCCGCACTAAAGGATTCACACGGCATGGGCATGCATGCTTAACGCCTGTTCGCTATGCTCACTCATCATTCCTGCGTACCTTGCTTTCAGCTTTGCGTCTTTGCGTTACTCTTTGTAATTATTCAGCACATAAGCGAGGGCATGTGGTCTGCAGCCATTGCCTGCGTCCAACGTTGTCACTTAACTTCCCGCAAGCAACAGCTGCAGACCACATGCTGTGCCGTTGAGCAAGGGAGCTGAATAGTTACTACTTATTTTACGGTTTTTGACTGCCATCGCTTAAACGTTCAACTTTAAAGCTCGTAAAAATCGTCGCTCAGCCCCGGCATCAACAGGACATGCAGCTCGCGTGGGCCGTGGACGCCGATGGTCAGCACCCGTTCGATATCGGCGGTACGGCTCGGCCCGGTGATATAGGCAAGGTAGTTGCGCGGGGCGCGCTCATGAAAGCCGCGCAGGTATGGAACGGCATCCAGACTGTCAGTCAGGATTTTGCACGGATCGAGCAGAGCGAAGTGACGCTCCGGCAATGTCGTCGTCAAACGCAGCGACTCGGCGGTACTGTCGAGCACCAGGGTGCCCGTATCTGCCAGGGCGAAGTTGACACCGGTCACACCGGCGCAGGCGGCAGGAGCATGCTCGCGCCAGGAGTCTTTGACCACCGTCACCCCTTCCGCTTCCAGGGCCGCGGCAAGACCGGCCCGTTCCAGACTCGACTGTGGCGGCAACAACACCGTTCCGTTAATATGCCCGGCGATATAGACCGCAGCCTCACGCGCGGTTGCAACCTCGGCAACCTGGCCACCCACCTTTTTCAAGGCCTCTGCAAATTGATTCAACATGGCACCACCTTGTAATACCTAAAATTGGTCTTACCAATTTATAACCTCAAGCCCTGGCCTGTGTCAAGGGGGAGATTAAACACAGACTGAATCTGCTCTGCAGCACTTTCTGAAGGGCTTGCAATCACCGTCGCTACGGCTTTCAGCTCAGCGGAATCAGGTATTTGGTCATTTTTTTATAGAGCACGGTACGATGGATGCCGAGCAGCTTGGCAGCCTTGGCCTTATTGTTGCCAGTTAATTCCAATGCCTTGCGCAAAGCTTCGCGTTCGGCCTCGGCAACCACTGCGCCGAGGTCCCACTGGCCACTTTTCAAGGAGGTAGGGCTCTGCCGGCTCAAGTAGAAAGGCAGATCACATGCATCTATACAATTGCCGTCAATGGTGAAAGCGGTACGCTCAAGGACGTTGATCAGTTCGCGGATGTTGCCCGGCCAATGATAACCATCCAGAACTTTCTCTGCTGCTGGCGTCAATTGATAGCGGGAACCCGGATAATTTTCGGCAATCTTGCCCAGCAGGTGTCTGGCCAAAGGGATGATATCTCCCTGGCGTTCTCTCAGTGGCGGGACTTCGAGGGAAACAACGTTCAAACGATAGAAGAGGTCTTCTCTGAACAGTTTCTGCTTGACCATCTCCTCCAGATTACGGTTGGTCGCGGCAATAATCCGAAAATCACTTTTGAGCATCCGGTTGCCCCCCACCCGCTCGAAAAGTTTGTCTTCCAGAACGCGCAGCAGCTTGGGCTGCAACTCAAGAGGCATCTCACCGATCTCATCCAGAAACAGGGTGCCACCGTCGGCCAACTCCAGCTTGCCCGGTTTTCCCCCGGGCTTGGCCCCGGTGAAAGCCCCTTCTGTGTAACCGAACAGTTCCGCTTCGAACAATTCTTTGGGGATCGCCGCACAGTTGATGTGAACAGAAGTTTGCTTATGCCGCGAGCTGCTCTGGTGAATCGCCTGGGCAAACAACTCTTTACCGGTTCCCGATTCCCCGGTGAGAAGAATCGGCAGGTCGGTAAGCGCCGCTTTTCGTGCGGCTTCCTTCAGGTTAACGATCGGAAGGCTGTCACCGCGGATACTATCAAAATTGTAGCGACTTGATCGCAGCGAGGTCAGCTCCTTTTCATACAGCCTCAACTTTGACTCGAGCAGACTGAGGTTGTTGGCCAACCGGCCCACATCGCTGACCTGCTTGAACATGATCTGACCGAAGGCGGCAACGACCTTGCCATCTTCAAAGATGGGGATGCGCTGAACGACCATGTCGCGTCCACGGGAGGTAAAGATCTGGTTGAGTTCGGCCTTGCCGGTTCTGGCAACGATATGCATGCGGCTGCCTTCGAGAACCTCAGTGACATGTTTACCGATCACGTGTTCGGCCTCGAGTCCAAGGAAACGGGCATAAGGACGATTGAAATAAAGGATATTACCTTCCTTATCAGTGACCACGGCACCATTTTCGATGTGGTCAAAGATCAGATTGGCAAGCTTCAGTCTGCGGATTGTCTCTTCCAAGCGCACTTGTGGCTGTACAGCCACCCCTTGAGTCGCATGCTGAGATCCCGGCTCCTTGTGTACCTTCATGTATGACCTTTCGTACTGTCTTTGTTTAGCTACATGTAGCTGAATATGGTCAGTTAGACTTAACCCGCCCCCGCAGTTGCTCAGACCACCCTATATTATTTTGCCAACCTGCTGTTTCAGGGTGCTTTTATCTGACGTCTTGTACGTTTTACTATTAATCCTGCAACACTGTTCAGGCTCATGTCAACGTAGCGCGCCGTTAATGTGTAGTCAAGTGAATACACATCCTCTTTCAGCAAACCTGTTGCCATCCATTGCTGTGAACTTGAGATTTTGTCAAAATCATCTCTAAGTACTTGATTTTAAGAATATTTTGTTAGGTATAAACTAAAAACCGGAACCATTTACACGTCTGGCCCGAAATTTGCTCATCCAGATAAGTTCATAACACCGTTTGATATATCCTCAAACGGTCAGGCTGGCGCTAAGGAATAGCGGCTCGGCAATAAATCAAACTCGCCATTCGAGTGATTTCATTACCTTCTTTCGCGTTACGTTTGAGCTGCCCGTTAACGTTCTTTTGGCGACGTAAACATCACAACAAAATGGCAAATTCCGCCAGGAGTCAAGACTTTAACCGGTTTTCTCTTGCAACCTTTGCGGCTTCATTGTTCAGGAGACTGTCTGACATCTTTTTTGACCAGGAGGTTGTCGGACTATACGGACCGAAGCGAAAATTTGGATGTTTGAGAACAGATTCTAGCTCGTTTGCAGCTCCATAGCCGTAGCTATAGAGCAAAAAGGAGCTGAAATATGGGCCAAACAGCTGAATTTGCAGCCGGTTCATGGATAGCCCGACAGCCTCCTTGAGGACCATTTTTTTTGCAAAGAGGCGATGTACTGTGTGTGCTCAAGGTAAACCACAAAAAAATCTATATCAGGAGAAGTACAATGAACGATGTTTTTATTGTTGAAGCGAGGCGTACACCTTTTGGCTCTTTTGGTGGTGTCTTAAGCGATATATCGGCTCCAGAGATGGCCAGCCAGGTCA
>JBPPMD010000367.1:0-4504 GCA_051305875.1 Desulfuromonadales bacterium
CCGGGAACCAGAGGTTGCTGCCAAACCAGTCGCGCAGCTGGCTCTGCACCGGCCCGGCGTAATCGAACAGACCGAGGCTGACGAATGCCAGCACATAGGCAGGCATGGCGAGCGGCAGCAACAGCGCCCAGGAGAATATCGACCTCCCGGGGAATTCGCAGATCGCGGTCAGCCAGGCAAGGCTGACGCCCAGCAGTATGGTGCCAAAGGAGACCCCGACGATCAGCCAGAAGGTGTTGCGCAGCAACTCACCGAGCATGGTTTCGCTTAAGTGCCGCCAGATCTCCGGGGCCGGTTGCAGCCAGGAGACCATAACCACCGCCAGCGGAATGATCACCAGGACAGCGACCACCATAGTGGTGACCCGCCAGCCATCGTAGAATTGTCTGCGTAAAAACGCCGGGACAGCGCTCCTTTCGGGCGCTGTCCCGTTCGCTGCGTGTCTGGGCACAGGCGAGCCTTTGGACAGGGGTTATCGCTTACCGGTATCCGGCACGGTCCATCAGGCGCATCGCCTGCTCTTGCAGCTTACCCGCCTGGGTCAGGTTAAACGGGCTCGGCACAAACGTGCCCCAGGCCGCGACCTCGGCATTCGGTGCCACCTTGGGATTGACCGGATACTCCAGGTTGGCATCGGCAAACAGGTTCTGGGCCTGTTCACTGGACAGCCATTCGAGGAACTTGACGGCAGCCTCGGGATGCTTGGCATATCTGGTCACGCCGGCCCCGGAGACGTTGACATGCACGCCGCTGCCCGCCTGCTCCTGGTTGGGCCAGAACAGCGCAAGCTTCAGTTCAGGTTGCTTGCGTAGCAAGCGGCCAAAGTAGTAGGTGTTGACGATGGCGACATCGCCCTGCCCGGCTGCAATGGCTTCCATGGCCTGGGTGTCGTTGGAGAAAGGCGCCGCAGCCAGGTTGGCGACCCAGGAGCGGACGATCTGCTCGGTCTGTTCCTCTCCGTACTCAGCGATCATCATTGCAACCAGGGACTGGTTGTAGACCTTCTTCGATGTGCGCAGCAGCAGGCGCCCCTTCCAGGCCTCGTCGCCAAGCGCCGCGTAGGTTGAGAGTTGTTCAGGCTTGACCCGTTCGGTGCTGTAGACGATGGTCCTGGCCCGCAGTGAAAGACCGAACCAGCGGTTCTCCTCATCACGCAGGTTGACCGGGATATTCTCCTTCAGGATGTGTGAATCGACCGGTTGCAGAAGCCCTTCGCTGGCAGCATGCCAGAGGTTTCCGGCATCGACGGTGATCAACAGGTCGGCAGGCGTGTTCTTGCCTTCGGCCTGGAGTCGCTGCAGCAGCGGCCCTTCCTTGTCTGTGATGTATTTGATCTCGACACCGGTTTGCTCGGTGTAGGCATCAAATATCGGCTGGATCAGGTGTTCATTGCGGGCCGAGTAGACCACCAGTTCATCGGCAAAAGCCGGTGAGCTGCAGACGAGGCTGGCGAAAGCGCCGGCCAGAAAGGCGATAGTCCAAAATGATTTCACGTTTGACTCCTTTGTCTTGTTTGAATCTGAAAAACCGTTTTCATCATACACGGAAAACGGTGCCAGATTCCTGTTCGTCAGCCTCAGTACTAACACATAAGATTTTTATTTGGATTTTTACGGGAAATTGAAAATCGAATTCAGAAAATACGTAGTTCAGGACTGCTTGTCAATGGGATAATGAAAACCGTTATCATTTATTGGTTGACACCTTCTGGCTGGAGTGTGGGAGAAACGGGATTCGGCCAACTCAAAAATAAACCGGAGGGCAAGAATCAGCCGCCCTTGACTGTAAAATACGGATTAAGCAGACTTTCTTTATTGTATGTCAGACGCTGATTGTCTGGCGTGTTCACGGAGCCTCCGGCCGCCTCGACAATCGCATGCCCCGCCGCGGTATCCCACTCCATGGTTGGCCCCAGGCGAGGGTAAAGATCGGCCAATCCCTCAGCCACCACACACAGCTTCAGGGAGCTGCCCACCGGCAGCGCTTCCGCCACCTTGAGGTTTTTAAGAAAAACCTCGAGTTCGGCAGAAGGGTGCGAACGGCTCATCACTACGGTCAAGCCGATCTCATGATCGGCTTGACGCACATGAATCGCACGTGGCGCATCATCGCCTTGCTGCATCCAGGCCCGTTCCCCTTTTACACCCCAGTAAAGTTTGTTCTGTGCGGGCACGTAAACCACTCCGGCTACCGGGCGTCGAGCTTCAATCAAGGCGATATTGACAGTGAACTCGCCGTTGCGCTTAATAAACTCTTTGGTTCCGTCAATGGGGTCCACCAGCCAGAAACGCTGCCATTGTTTACGCTCGGCATAGGGGATATCCTTTCCTTCTTCGGAGAGGATCGGAATCTCTGGAAAACTTTGCTGCAAACCCGCGACAATTACCTTGTGAGAAGCACGGTCTGCGCAGGTCAATGGTGAATTATCTCCTTTGAACTCAACCTCGAAATCACCAGCATAAATCTCCATGATCGCGGCGCCGGCATCGCGGGCTATCGTGCAGACCTTCTTTATATCGATATTGCTCAAAATAGAACCTTTCTTAGGGGCAACAAGCCTTCAGCCTTCAGCCTTCAGCCTTCAGCCTTCAGCCTTCAGCCTTCAGCCTTCAGCCTTCAGCTATCAGTTATCAGTTATCAGTTTTAAGCTGCAAACCGCAAACTGGTTTTTCTGACAACTGACAACTGACAACTGATAGCTGTGTCATATCTCGGTTCCCTCATGTTGTTCATAAATATAATCATCACCAAGAATATTCCGTACGATTTCTTCCGCCAGTTCCTCGGCCTCAGCCTCACCGGCATTGACTATAATCTCGGGGTTTTGCGGAATTTCGTAAATCGAATCAATGCCGGTGAAGTTCTGCAGCTGTCCAGTGCGGGCCTTCTTGTAGAGTCCTTTGGGATCACGTGCTTCACAGACTTCCAGCGACGTGCTTACATAAACTTCACTGAATTCCCCATCGGCCAACATCTCCCGGGCCATATCACGCTCACTGCGAAATGGTGAAATAAAAGCCGTCAGCACGATCATGCCGGCATCGACCATGAGCTTGGCTGTTTCCGCGACCCGCCGGATATTCTCGACCCGATCTGCATCTGTGAAACCGAGGTCGCGATTGAGGCCATGGCGCACATTGTCGCCGTCGAGCAGGTAGGTGTGTTTGCCTAACGAATGCAGCTTCTTTTCGACCAGGTTGGCAATTGTAGACTTGCCGGCACCGGAGAGACCAGTGAACCAAAGCACTTGCGGCTTCTGGTTCTTCATGGCGGAGCGGCTGCCCTTGTCAACATCGAGAGCCTGCCAGTGGATATTGCTCGCACGGCGCAAGGCAAAATCGATCATTCCCGCCCCAACCGTCACGTTGGTCATGCGATCAATGAGGATAAAGTTGCCGGTGGCATGATTGTCCCGGTAAGGATCGAACGATATCGCCTTGCCGAGCGAGAGGTTGCAGACGCCAATCTCGTTGAGTCCCAGGGTTTTGCTGGCGACATGTTCGAAAGTATTGACGTTGATCTTGTATTTTAGATCGCTGATCTGCACGGGAACCGTTGCCGCACCGGACTTCAGGAGATAGCTGCGTCCAGGCAGCAGAACATCTTCATGCATCCAGACCAGGTGGGCGACCAACTGATCAGCATGGGTCGGCCGGTTCAGTGGATCGCAGAGCAGATCGCCGCGACTGATATCAATTTCATCTTCCAGAGTCAGTGTGATCGCCTGACCGGCAACCGCTTCCTCCAGGTCGCCATCCATGGTGACGATACGGGCGACACGGCTCTTCTGACCTGAGCAGGTGACCGTAACCTCATCGCCGGGACGGACCTTGCCGGAAGCAATGGTGCCACAGAAGCCACGGAAATCGAGATCAGGACGATTGACCCACTGCACCGGCATGCGAAAAGGAAATGCCGCAGCAGCGCTGTCAACCTTGACCGTTTCCAGAAAAGCCAACAGGGTTGGACCGTGATACCAGCGGGTGTACTCACTCGGTGCGATTATGTTGTCACCCTTGAGGGCCGAGATGGGGATACAGGTGATGTCGTCGAAACCAAGCTGCTCGGCAAAGACCTCATAGTCAGCCCTGATGGTTTCGAATCGTTCAACCGCGTAGTCGACCAGGTCCATCTTGTTGATCGCCACCACCACTTTGCGGATGCCGACCAGAGAAACCAGGTAGCTGTGTCTGCGGGTCTGGGTCAGTATGCCTTTGCGGGCGTCGATGAGGATGATTGCCACATCGGCGGTCGAGGCACCAGTGACCATGTTGCGGGTATATTGCTCATGCCCGGGTGTATCGGCCACGATGAACTTGCGCTTGTCGGTGGAAAAGTAACGGTAGGCCACATCAATGGTGATCCCCTGCTCCCGCTCCGCCTGCAGTCCATCCAGCAATAGTGCATAATCGATCTCGTCGCCCTGGGTGCCCACTTTTTTGCTGTCCACCTCAAGCGCCGCCAATTGATCCTCAAAAATCAGCTTCGAATCCCACAACAGGCG
>JBPPMD010000392.1:0-3086 GCA_051305875.1 Desulfuromonadales bacterium
GCAATCGCAGTGGCCACACTCGCCAGATGTCCCGGTTTATCATTGAGCATCAGACGCAAACATTTGGCGATCTTCCCTGCGCCCTGTTCGATTTCCATATTTTCTCCGATCGGTTCCCGAAACAGCAGTGGCCCGGTTGATGTTAGAGATTTCTGATTATTATAGTGACTCAGGGGGACAGTGCAATGGGAAAGAGCAGCCCGGGCAATTACAGTCGCTCCTGAGTGTGCCGGCTTTGCAATAAATACACCGCGCCGCAGCCAGCTGCGGCGAGTAAGGCATGCTTTGACGATTGCCGGGAAACAGGTTAAACTCAGCGTGTAGAAAAGCTACACAAGGAGAGTTGGCATGAAATCATCTGCACGTGTCCAGGATTATCTACAGAGAATCACAAGCTATGGCAAGGAAAACCTTGCTGACATCCTGCATGAAATAGGCGAAGCGGTTCCGCTGATTACGCGCCAGTACCGTTTCCGCCTCTATCTCGAGGATTTGACCGGTGGAATCCTGAACTGTGTACTGGCGACCGGTCGTCCTCGACAGGCAGTGCACAAGCATGTCTTCTCTCTCACTGATGAAAACTACCTGGTCTCCAGGGTCTATATCGAACAGCAGGATGCGGAGTTTGCCGACCGGGAGCGCCTGCCGTCCCATGCACGTCTGCTTGCCGAAGATTTCGGTCTGATGGCGTCGACCCAGTTGCCGCTGGTGCACAAGGGGCGCTCTATCGGCGTCATCTGTGTCGACAGCTCGCGGGCCGGCAACATCCTCAATGATAAGAGCCGCCAGGCCTTGCGTGATTTTCTGACGCTGGTGGCGCCGGTTCTCGATCAGGCGCGCAAATATCACCAGCAGATCATTGTTGCGCGTCGCATCGACGAATCGAAAAAGAAAGAGGCAGCCCGCACCATGGTTCGTTCTGCGGTGCGTCTGATCGACAAGCTCTCCTTGGCGTCAGTGCTGGTGCCGTCGCGTTTTGGAGGCGAAGGTGGAGAAGGACATGGCCTGCAGGTTCTTGCTTCTTACGCCCAGGATCGCGAGATACAGCGCCTGTATGAGGATGAGAAGCTGATAGATCTGAGCTCCGGCAAGTCACTGTTTTCACAATACATCAATGAAGAAGGCGTGATCACTGATGAAACCTTGCTACGGCCACTTTATTTCCCAAGCCTCAAAGCACAGTCCCTGCAGAAGAGTTATCTGACTGATAAAATCGGCCTGACCTCCCTCTACGTGGTGCCCTGCTACGATAACCGCACACGCCGAATCACCTGTTTGGTCAACTATTTTACTCAGGAACCTTATCGTTTCAGCGATTTCGAAAGAGGTCTTCTGGAAGCCCATGCGGAGATGGCAGAAAGGGTGATCCAGGAGATCGGCGATGAGCATATGGAGATACAGGTGCTTTCGGAAATCAACGATCTGCTTCAGGAACGTTTCGAAGGAAGCCAGCCTTTTCTGAATCGGGTGCTGGCTAAAGCCACGGAACTGATCGGAGCCGACACCGGCAGTATCGCTCTGGTTCAGGAGCGTGACGGCGATGCCTGGCTGATTGTCGAGGAGGAAGATGGCACACTGATTGGCGCCAAGAGTAAGGAATGGTTGAAGAAAAACATTCCACGTATGCCGATTGGCGGCACTGAACTGCCGCGCACCGAGCGCAGCCTGACCGGATATGTTGCATCCTCACGGCAGCCGTTAATCGTTGACGATTCATTCCTGGAAATGATCGGAGAAGGCTTTTATCGGCAGGTTACACAAGAGATTCGCAGCGAAATTGCCGTGCCGGTGACGGTTGAAGAGAAGGTCCTGGCTGTCGTCTGTCTGAGCAGTTTGACTTCGCACTACTTTACATATGAACACCAGCGCATCCTGCAGATCATCGTGCAGATGATTGCCCGTCATCTGGCTGGACTGCTGCAGATCGAGCGGTTGACCACCGAGGTGCAGCATCTGCAGACCGATGTTACCTATCGTGACCCGAAAATATCATCGTACCGCCTCGGTAATATCATCGGCAATTCATCTAAAGCCGAAGCGCTTGTCTCAACCATCGAAACCCTCGCACCGCCTTTGTTCCGTCGCATTCTCACGTGGCAGCAGGCCGATCTGCGTGAAGCGACTCTTGGTCTGCCGACAGTGCTGATTACCGGAGACACCGGCAGCGGCAAGGAGTTCCTGTTTAATAATTTCTATACCCGCCTCAATGAAATGTATCGTGCCACGCCAGGCATGGTCGGAGAATTACCGGTCACCAAGACCAATATCGCAGCCTACAGCGGAGAACTGACTTACTCGGAGCTCTTTGGACATAAGCGCGGAGCGTTTACCGGAGCGCATGTTGATCGGCACGGCATCATCGAAGAAGCCAGCGGTGGCGTGGTCTTTCTGGATGAGATCGGTGATGCCGATCCGAAGACCCAGGTGCAGTTGCTGCGCTTTCTTGATAATGGCGGTTTCGTTCGACTCGGTGAGAACCAGACGCGTTTTGCCCGTGTGCTTCTGGTTGCCGCCACCAACCAGGATATGCCACGCCTGATCGATGAAGGACGCTTCCGTGCCGATCTCTATCATCGCCTGTCGGAGTTGACCATTGCTGTGCCACCCCTCAACGAACGACGAGAGGACATCCCTGATCTGGCAGTTCACTTCCTCGGACAGCTCTACCGGATCTATCGCCTGGCCGACGAACCTGTCGACCGGGTCCCGGTGATCAGCCCCGAGGCTCAAAAACTTCTTACTCGGCACGATTATACCGGCAATATTCGAGAATTGCGTTCGATCCTGTTACGCGCGCTGCTGTTCCGCCAGGCTCTGGTGATCTCGGCCGACGATGTCAGGCGTGCCATAACCTCCGGTCAGCATACCCACGTTTCTGAAGAGGCGGATCAGGACCCGTTGCAACGTATTCCAGCCGCTCTGCAATCAGGCAGGGGTGACTTCTGGAGTTTGATCCACAAGCCGTTTGCCGAGAACCAGATGACCCGTGACACAGTGCGTGCCTTGATCGAGGAAACCCGCCGGTCCGGTGCCCGGAATATGCCTGATATCGCGCTTGCACTCAAGGCCTGCAATCCGCACAGCAA
>JBPPMD010000073.1:0-2282 GCA_051305875.1 Desulfuromonadales bacterium
ACCTTGACGATCGGCGCCAGGCAGTTGGTGGTGCAGGACGCGGCGGTGAGCAGGTGGTGCTTGTCCGACTCGTAGAGATGATCGTTGACGCCCATGACGATATTGAGAGCGCCCTGCTTGACCGGCGCGGCGACGATAACCTTGCTGACACCTCGATCAAAATAAGGCTGCAGCGACTCGGGCGTACGGAACTTCCCCGAGGCTTCGATGACGATATCGACTTCAAGCTCGTCCCACTTGATATCGCCAGGAGCTTTCTCCTCGCTGAAGCCGACTGTCCTGCCATCGACAGCAAGCGAGCCATCGACGACCTTGATGTCTCTGTGCCAGCGACCGTGTACCGAATCGAATTCCAGCAGGTGAGCCGCCGTTTCCGGACCGCCCTTGATTTCATTGATATGGACAATATCCAGCTCCGGCCAATCCCAGGCCGCACGCAATGCGAGACGACCCATGCGGCCGAAACCGTTGATGCCGATGCGTATGCTCATTATAAACTCCTATTTATCCGCTTAAGCAGATATCTGGCAGACAAAAAAAATCAGCAGGCGCGTTGACCCTGCTCTTTTTGAAAATGACGCAGTTTTTGCAGAGCGACAGGGTACTCGTCGCTGTTGATCAGATGATTCGCCAGCAACGGCAGCATATCGCGAATCAGAACGTGATCGTCGGAGCTGAGACGATAATACATCCAGACACCCTGGCGGCGGTCCTGCACCCAGCCGCTGTTGCGCAGGTAGGCCAAGTGGCGCGAGATGGTCGACTGCGGCAGTTCCAGCGCGGCCATGATTTCACAGACGCACAACTCACCTTCCAGCAGCAGGGCCAGGATGCGCAGGCGGGTCTCATCGGCGAGGGCTTTGAATATTCTGGCTTGGGTTTGCATGAAGCGACAATATCCGCCTAGGCGGATATTGTCAAGGCGCGGACATGGTGTTGCGTGCAAATTTATCGGGCTTGACTTCCCGCGACCAGTTACTTACCTTATTCGTATCGATACGCAAAAAGGAGAATGTTATGCAAACAACCATATCCAGCAAATTTCAGGTGCTCATTCCCAAACCGGTCAGGGACCATCTCAATCTCAAGGCCAAGCAGAAGTTGACCGTCATTGAAAAAGACAAAATGCTGATACTTATTCCTCATTCGACCCTGGAAGAGTTGCGAGGGCTTGCGGCAGGAGCCAGAACCGATGATTATCGCGAAAAAAAGGAGCGGATGTGATGATGATCGTCGATTCTTGCGGATGGCTGGAGTGGTTTACGGACGGCAATCTGGCGGATCTCTATCATGAGTTTCTTGCCGATCCGGACAAGCTCCTGGTGCCGTCGATCATTCTCTATGAAGTCTACAAGGTCTTGAAAAGAGAGGCCGGTGAAGAGAAGGCTCTTCAGGCGGTCGGGTACATGAAAGGCTCACGGGTCGTTCCCCTCGATGAAACCCTGGCATTCGCTGCCGCCGATGTTGCTCTCAAGGAAAATCTGGCCATGGCCGACGCGATCATCGTCGCGAGCGCCCGTGCACACGACTGCACCATCATCACTTCCGATGCCGATCTAAAGCACCAGGCCAACGTGCATTATCTGCCGAAAAGCTGACCGACAACGTCGAATTCCAGATCGATGATCCCGGGCTTCACCCCGACCTCGCGGCGCAGTATAGCGACCTCTTCGGAGCAATCCAACCCCTGGATTCTGTAATCGATTCGTCGCGACATTTTTTATCCTCCTTTCCGAAGGAAATGTCCAATCGCCGCGATCATTGGCGATTACCGGACTTTGAGCTTCGTGCGCGCAATCTTGGGGAAAAAGCCCACACCTTGTGGGGCATGGGGTAATTCCATCAGAGGCAACCTGACTTCTAACTTTCCTGATGCCCAGGGTTGTGATACTCCAAACGGACCTTCGAAGCTCCGGGGTTATCCTCCAGGAGAATATTGAAAGGAACCTGCATCAAACCTTTTCGTTGCGAATTTAAGCCAGATACCCGGTGCCGACTATCTGTAATCAAATCGTCATCTACTGTATATGTGAAGGCATGAAGGTGCCCTGCCATTGGCAGTCGATGTGGTCTTTTTAACTGGCCCGTAATTCTGAGGTACCCGTCGTCGTTGACAGGTTCTGCTTTTACAACGGTTACTGAAGCGGAAGAGAGAACGAGTCCATTTGGGGTCTCAAAAACAACCTCGACCGCTGATGCCAAACACGGCGTGGTCACCAGGGACGCCATCAGCAAAACACCAACAACCAGCAATCCATTTTCAAATTTCATTTTTCAACTCC
>JBPPMD010000080.1:0-2021 GCA_051305875.1 Desulfuromonadales bacterium
AGCTGTTTCCCCTCCTGCTGGGCAATACAGCCACCCATGCCGAGAATCATTTGCGGGTTGCGTTCCTTGAGTGGCTTGAAACGTCCCAGGTGTCCATAAGCCTTGCGTACTGCCTTGTCGCGCACAGCACAAGTATTCAGCAGGATCAGGCTGGCCTGATCAGGTTCATCGACCTGACGATAACCAATACCACCGAGCAGCTCGACAATCCTCTCCGAGTCGACCACGTTCATCTGGCAGCCAAAGGTTTCCAGGTAAAAAGCCTTGTTATTCATACAGTTATATCCATTAACGCTTTAGTGGGGCTAGAGGGTAATCAAAAAACCAGCCAAAGGCAACCTTATTACGTTGCGACTTTGACGCACGCCTTGTCACCCATCGTCTCTTCCAGCAAGTCTGTCGCGTGACGTGGATATTCAAGGCAGTGCAGGGTCAACGACTTCTCTTTCCCTTTGTAAACCCGAAGCGTTCCAAGCTGCTCACCCTGATGAAGCAAGCTGAAATAGGTGATCTCCGACAGTTGCAGCGAATCGATGCGGCGCTTCAGCAGACCACACTTAACCAGCAAGCGACGATCAGTAATCGCGTAACAAACGTGGTTCCATTCCAGGCGGGCTTGCAACAGGTGGCCTATAGCCAGACAGAACCCCAGGAGGACAAAAGGCGCTGGCAACCAGGCCAGCCAGACTGAGTCATATTCCTTAGACAATTCAAGTCCGAGGACCTGCCAGTAGCTGCAGATAGACAGAAAGATGAGGCCGAAGATTGAATGTCGCCAGTGCCTGAAGGTATAACAGCGTGGTGCAGGTCGGCCTTCCCAGAGAATCTCTTCGCCGTCAGCCAGAACAAGATCCTGTCTCATTTCACCCCTGTCGGCTGTGCCAGGCGACCTGCGGCAGCACGGCCAAGCTTACCTGTACGATCAGATTCGGCAACCAACCGGTAAAGTGACAAGGCAGCATCGACATCGCCAATTTTCTCTCTTGCTTCAGCAAGCAGAAAGAGATTTTCTGTCACCGGCAACAGGCTGGCGCTGGTGGCCAAAGATTGATTCGCCTGGTTATATCTACTCAGCTGCAGGAAAAGATATCCGAGTCCCATCTGGGTCCGATAATAATCCGGCTGTAACTCAACCGCTTTTTGCAGGTGCAGGCGAGCGGGCTGCAACTCCCCGGCGCGCAGATATGCCAACCCCAGAGAGCCCAGAATGCGGGGTTCGTCAGGGGTTGTTGCTGCAGCCTGCAGATATGTTGCTATCGCTTTCGCCTGGTCGCCAATCTTCTCGAATTCCTGTGCGACGGCAAGCAGATCATAACCGGATTGTAACGTAAAAAGTCTTTTGACCGATGCGGGCAGATCTGTCAAGCCCTGGACGCCGACTTTATCACTGATGTGTCGGATTGGCGTCAGACAGTCATGCTCACAGGGATTCTGCTCGAACAATTTTGCCAGGCGGATTTCCGCGGAGTCGGGGTGGTAAAGACGGGACGACACTGACAGAACCTCTTCCGTCGCCTCGACCATGCTGCGCGTCACATGATGTTCATAGACATTACTTGACAGGCGAACAGCATGCGCCAGCAATGCTTCCAGTTCTGCCCGACTGCGCACCCCGGCCAGCAGACCACGGGAGATGATGGCTCGACCACCAGGCAGGGGGTAGAGAGCAGGTATGCTCCGGTCTGCAACTGAGATTATGAACGGCTGAGCGCTCTGGACAGAACGACTGAGGTCTCTGGCTAGCGTCTTGTCGTGGTAAGGTCCACCAAGCATCTGTATCAGTTTTTTCTCTGCAGCGGCGCCGACCCTGTCTTGCTCGGCACTCGTCAGCTCCGGTGGTTCAACCGGGACGTATTGAGTCAAGCCGGAGCAGCCCCCCAACCAAGTCAATGCAACAAACAGGCAGATAGTGTATAACAAGTTTTGAAAAATTCGCATTTGACTCACATCCATCTACCTGTTTTTGCATCAAGAGACTGCATCTTAGGCCATGCATAGCAATCAGACAAGTCCAACCCATA
>JBPPMD010000088.1:0-29993 GCA_051305875.1 Desulfuromonadales bacterium
TGGCGTCCCCAGGGGGATTCGAACCCCCGTCGCCGCCGTGAAAGGGCGGTGTCCTGGGCCAGGCTAGACGATAGGGACTTAAAACTTCAAGCACCTAGCAGGAAAAGTTCCTGCATGTACACGCTTAAAAAATGGTGTGCCGCGTAGGGATCGAACCTACGACCATCTGATTAAAAGTCAGATGCTCTACCTACTGAGCTAGCGGCACACAGAACGCGTTTTATAAACTGTCCCAGACTACGTTGTCAACCTTTTTTACAAGACTTCGACCGACAAACCTCATTTGCCCTGCAATATCTGCCTGGCTTTGTTAGCCTCATCAGAGAGCGGGAAACGCTCAATGACACTCTGCAGCAACAGGCGTCCAGTGGCTTTATCGCCAGAGGCTTCAAACGCCAGTGCCTGTTTAAGCATTGCCGAGGCAACTTTTGGATGTTCACCATACTTCTGAATGACATCTTCAAACCGCAGAATCGCCTTCTCGTAGGCTTTCTGCGCATAATGGGTTTCACCGACCCAGTAAGCGGCATTGACGGCCAGTTCATCGCCCGGATAACGCTTGAGGAATGTTTCCATCAATTCGCGGCCAGCGGTAAAATCCTGTTCTTCGCGTATTTTCTTGAGAGCCTGTTCGTAGAGTGCCAGAGCGCTTTGTTCTGCCGGAGTCGACGCTGCCGCGGTTCCGGCTGCAGCTGAAGCATTACCAACAGGAGAAACCGGCGCAGACGATGACACAGCGATGGTCGAGGCTTCCAGCTTGGCAAGCCGCTGTTCATGATCGGCGATCTGCATACTCAGTTCATCGCGCAACATAGCCTGGTCCTGGCGCAGGTTATCATTGATGCGTTCCTGGTCACCAGTGCGACCCTGCATCGACTGCAGATCAACGCGAACACCATCGAGCTCAGCCTGAAAATCGGCCTGATTGCGCGCCAGAGTCTCAACATGAGCCCTGACACCCCCAGAGGTGTCGTCCTTAAGTTCCTTGACGGTCCGTTCGGCATCACCGAGGCGACGCTTCATTTCCAGCAGGTCGCGTTGCATTTGCAGGTCCTGCTGAGTGACCACACAACTACTCAACAGGAAACCGGTAAGCAGAATGATCAGGTAACGAACAAGAGACATGAACTACTCCCAAAGCGACGCAGTATGCGACGCTGACTTGAATTATTTGACGGCCTTGAATTCAGCACGGCGATTTTGCGCCCAGGCATCTTCGCTGGAATCATAAACCAAAGGCTTCTCTTCACCATAAGAAATCACAGAAAGACGGCTGGGGCTTATACCCAGGGAGATCAGGTAGCTCTTCGCAGCCAGGGCACGACTTTCGCCGAGAGCCAGGTTGTATTCGTCAGAACCGCGCTCGTCGCAATGACCTTCGATAACAACCTGAACATTATTCATGGTCTGCAAGTACTTGGCGTTCTCGGCGAGGATACTGCGGGCTTTGTCAGAGAGGGTGAACTGGTCAAAATCGAAATAAATCCGCTGCATACCGGCCATAGCTTCGTGGCTCGGAACAGCTTCGCCCTGCATCGACTTGTCGTCAACACCCTTGGCCTCTTCTTGCTGACTCATGTCGGACTGAGCAACCTTGGCCTGGTCTTCGACCGATGAGACTGGCGGGACTGGCGGGGTTTTGGCACAGCCAACCAGACCGCTGAAGAGAAACAGAACAACCAGGACAATCTTGAGCATCTGCATTGTTTTCATTTTGGACTCCTTGTTAAGACCTTAGGTTCATAGCATCTATGTTAACAGAACAGAGATGCCGATTAAATTGTGACAGAGAAAAACGCATTATATCGAGCCGGTAAGGAAATAACAACTACTTACCAACGCGGTGACCAGGCCGGATGACGACTGTCACTTTCCTGGGTCGTCAGACGCCGTGATCCGGTACCGTCGGAGCGCATGACATATATCCCGCGCTTGCCGCCCTTGTCCGACGAATAGATAATGAACCGGCCATCAGGGCTCCAGCGAGGATGTTCACTGTTGCCCGTCCCAAAGGTCAAGCGGCGTTCATCGGTGCCGTCGGTATTAATGGTATAGATATCAAAGCGCCCCCCTTCCTGACGGGTAAAAGCGATTCGATCATCCTTCGGCCCCCAGGCCGGCGTTGCATTATACTTGCCTTTAGTGGTCAACCGGGTCGTCCTGCCGGTGAAGATGTCTGTGATAAAAACATGTGGATTACCCTGGCGGTTGGAGATAAACGCCAGGCGGTTACCATCCGGGCTCCAGCTCGGATCACTGTCAATGCCCCAGCTGTCGGTAATTCGTTTGCGAATACGACCACTGGTGTCGAGCAGGTAGATTTCCGGGTTGCCGTCTTTGGACAGAGTGAGGGCAATCTCGCGTTCGCTCGGCGCCATGCGACCAGCCACGTTGAGGCCCGGCTTATAGGAAAGCTTGGCTTCTTTTCCGGAATATATCTCCTTGCGATAAAGATCAGGGTTATTGGCCCGGTAGGAGGTAAACAAGAGCTCCTTGCCACGCGGAGAGAAGTCGGGATTAAGCACGATGGAACGATGATTGGTCAGGCGGATCGGCCGATGGCCATCGACGTCCATCAGCCAGAGTTCGCTGTGCCCGGACTGGTTGGAGATATAAGCGATACGTGCACTGAAAGGCCCCTCTTCACCGGTTAATTCCTTGAGCACCTGGTCAGCAAAGGCATGCGCCATACGTCGAACATCCTTGGCCTCACCGACATAGCGACGCCCGGTCAACAGGCGGCGGTTGACAACATCAAACAGGCGCGCCTCAACGATCAGCTTTTCACCTTCCAGGGTATAGGTGCCCTTGATCAGGGTTTCGGCACCCAGCAGCCGCCATTGTGGAAAGTTGACCTGGGTGCTGAAGAGCCCGATGCGGTCGGCATCATCGAGAAAGGCCTCCGGTGCGACAAAACGAAACAGACCCGAAAGGTCAAGGTCTGCCAGGAGGACTTCATTGAACTCGCCGCTGATCTTCTCCGATTGCGAGCCTTTATCCGACAGAACGGTTGTCAGGGCCAGCGGGATCGACTGCTCACCGGGAGCCGAAATTTCGATCTGCGTGGCCGCCAGGCTAGACCACGGAAGAACAAGGCTGATCAGGAAAACCATAAAACAGCGCAACAACATAATTATCTCCTCGCCGCAGCGATGTCCTTGAGGTTGAAAGTCACGACCAGTTTGAGTTCTTTCGGCAACGGTTGCGGTAGCTGCTTGGATTTGACAATGGCCGTTTTCAGTGAATCGTCAAATTGTTTGTTTCCAGAAAGGCGATCAACACTGTAACTGGTCAAGCTTCCACTTGCAGAATAATTCAAGGTCGCGACCGCCTCAAAGTCAGCAATCCGTGACTGGTCAAGAAGATATGGGGAAAGAATCCAGTTCTGCTGGATAAATGCCTGTACAAAGGCCAGGGCACTGACTCCAACCTCATCGCCCTGGCCGTCCGGCATGCCCACAGGCACATCGGCCGGAACCGTCGCTGCTGCGCCGACGGAATCACGCAACTTGGCCAGTTTGTCTTTTAACGCTTCCCGTTCGGCCTCGCGTGCCTGACGCTCACGAATCTCATCAAGAGCGCTCTGCAGTTTCTGTTCTTTGGCTTGAACCGGCTTTGCTACTGGTTTTTCTGTCGGCTTTGGGACGGGCTTTTCCTCCGGTTTCGGCTTTGGCTTCGGTTCTGCCGCCGGAGTCGGCTTGACCAGTGGTTTTACCTCAGGCTTAACCGGTTCCCTGGGGACGGCCGGGGTGACGGTCTGGGCTGCGGGCTTGACCGGCTCCGGCTTCGGTTTGCTGACCGGCCGCGGGTCGGGGCGACCGGCCTGCGGGTTGAGGACCGGCTTGTGAATCAGATCTACATAGTAGACCGGCGGCTTGTAACGCACTTTCGTGCCGAACAGGTCAACGCTGAAGACCACCAAAACCAGGACGTGGGCAATCAGTGAGACCAATAGCAGACGACCAAACTTCGGGTCTTTATGAAAGGTATTGTTCTGGCGCAAAGGCACGACTGACATCAGGCTGCTCGCTTGCTCACTTCTCCGGCTCCTGGGCGACCATTCCAAGCTTGACGACACCGGCCCGCTTGACGGCCGCCATCACCTGGACCACTTGGCCATAGGGAACCGTTTTGTCCGCTTCGAGATAAACCGTTTTATCTTCCCGTTCGCTTAAGACCTGCTGTAGAACCGGAATCAGTTTCGCGGCGCTGTCAACCTGGCTGCTGCCGACCATGATCTGCCCTTTGCGGTTTACGGTTATGATCAGCGGCTCCTTGATGGCCGAGAGGTTGGGCGCATTCTCGACTTCCGGCAAGTCGACATCCACACCCTTTTCCATCATCGGTGCGGTTATCATAAAGATAATCAACAGAACCAGCATGACGTCGACAAAGGGGGTCACGTTTATCTGGGCCAGCATTGTGCGCCTGCGGTTGCTGTTCTGACCGACTTCCATCTTAATTGCCTCTACTCATACGCTGGACGATGTTCAGCATCTCCTGGCTGAAATTATCCATCTCGCCAGTTAAGACGTTGACCTTGTTGACGAAATGGTTATAGCCGATAACCGCCGGGATCGCTGCCACCAGACCAATCGCAGTGGCAACCAGGGCCTCGGAGATTCCCGGCGCAACCACGGCCAGGGAAGCGTTGCCGCTGGTGCCGATGCCGTGAAAAGCATCCATGATTCCCCAGACGGTACCGAACAGACCGATAAAAGGCGCCGCCGATCCGGTCGTCGCCAGAAAGGAAAGATACTTCTCGAGACGGTGAGTCTCGGAGGTAGTCGAGCGCCGCAGCACACGGGCAACCCGTTCCTGTTCGCCGAGATCGGCAACCAGGTTGTCGCTTTCCAGACCATCGGGCTGGCGCCGGCTCTGCGCCAGCTCGCGGTAAACTTCGCGGAACAGGACGGTCAGTGGTGACTGACGAAAACCATCCAGACCCTGGCTGATGGCATCAAAGCGTTTCTTCGACCAGAAAAAATCGAGGAAACGGTCCGAATCGCGAATCGCCCGACGAATGACGAGCTGTTTGTAGAATATAATGGTCCATGAGACTACGGAAAAATAGACCAGAATCAACAGCACCAGTTTTACCACCGGCCCGGCATTGAGAACCAGTTCCAAGGGTCTTCTCCTTAAACAATGAGGTGTAGGATCCAGTATGGCATCCGGGTTCGCACTTATTCTGCCGCTTGATTATCGGGCAGCGTTGTCGGCAAGTCAACCGTGCACAAACGCTTTCCTCCCTACGTATTAGAACAGTTCACCCAGCGCTGCGACAATATGCTGTGATGTCTGTGACCCGGGCGAGCGGGCCACCAGACGCCGCAGATCGGCAAGTTCATCAAGATCATCCCAGCTTTCCGTTTCATGATAGGACAAATCGAGTTCCCGGCTGCGTTGGCGGGTTGCTTCCAGCACCCGGGAGGTGCTCCAGGGAATCTCCTCAAAGAGCTGCGTCGTCGCCCGCCGCATGCCGACTATCGCGTAACCGCCATCATGGCAGGGAACCACGGCGACATCGGTATCCTGCAGCTGCACCAGGACCTGATGAATCAGAGACACGGGCAGGTCAGGGCTGTCGGAACCGGCCAGCAAAACCGGGCCGCCGCCGGCAGTAAAGAGTGCCCGCACAGCGTTGCTCATGCGGGCACCGAGATCATCACCGGTCTGGGCGAATAATGGCAGACCGGGGAAGTTCACCCTGAACCAGTCCCGTCGTCCGGCATAACAGATGACCAATGGCAGCTCTGCTGAAAGCAGCCGGGCGACCGTCTCCTGCAAAGCGATGCGATAGAGCTGGCTGGCCTGCTCCGCTGACAACGGCGGCGTCAGCCGCGTTTTGACCTGACCGGCCACTGGTTGCTTGGCAAACAGACCGATAACAGGTCCGGAATGGCTAATAATGTTGCGGTTTGCAGGGTTTTCCACCTTGTTCACAGCTTTATCCACGTCCGGTAGACTCCTGCCGTTCGACCATGGCATAGGCGGAATGGTTATGAATTGACTCGAAATTCTCACAGGCAACCCTGAACCAAGTCACTTCCGGAACCTTGAGCAAACGCTGGGTCACCGCGCGCACCACATCTTCGACGAACATCGGATTGTCATAGGCCTGTTCGGTCAGAGCTTTTTCGTCTTCGCGTTTGAGCAGGGAATAAACCGGCGCACTGCCGCACTCTTCCACCCAGGACACCAAATCTTCCAGCCAGATGTGGTCCGTATAACGGACCTCGACTTTTACGGCACTACGCTGGTTATGAGCGCCCCGGGCACTGATCTCCCGCGAGCATGGGCAGAGCGAGGTAACCGGTACCGTGACACCGAGGATAAAATCGTAGCTTTCTCCGAGACTGCCCACCATACGGCACTGGTACTCCATGAGGCTGCGTGCCTTTGAAATCGGGGCCTGCTTCTCGATGAAGTAAGGGAACTCCAGTTCCAGATGGGCGCTGCTGGCTTCAAGACGCTCCTTCATGTCGCTCAGCATCGTGTTCATGCGGTCGATGCTGATCTGGCCATGGTACTGGTTGAGAATCTCGATGAAGCGGCTCATGTGCGTGCCCTTGAAATGATGGGGCAGATCGACATACATGTTGATGCGTGCCACCGTCTGCTGATGCTCTTTGCTCTTGTCCATGACCACGATCGGGTAACTGATATCCTTGACACCGACCTTGTCGATGGCGATGTTGCGGTCATCACGGTTTTTCTGCATATCGGGCATGCCGCCAGTTTCGCGGATGTCATGGTGCGTGCCGTGTGATGCGTGATGGCTGGAATCTTTACTGGTTTTGCTCATGGCATGACTTGCTCTCAGGTTTGTGGTTCTTTAATGGATCACGGGCTACGCGTCGCGGACCACATAATCGATCGGATCTACCACCCCGGCCTCTCTGAACCCCTTCAGGCGCAAGTGGCAGGAATCGCAGCGTCCGCAGGAAATGCCGTCAGGCGTCGGATCGTAACAGGAGTGGGTCAAGCTGTAGTCGACGCCAAGGTCCAGTCCGGTCAGGATGATTTCCGCCTTGCTGAGCTGGATCAACGGCGTGTGGATCGTATAGGGGTGATCCCCTTCAACCCCGGCCTTGGTAGCCAGGTTCGCCATGTTTTCAAAGGCGCTGACAAACTCAGGTCGGCAGTCGGGATAACCCGAATAGTCCAGTGCGTTGACGCCGATATAAATGTCAAAGGCGCCCAGAACTTCCGCCCAACCAAGGGCGAAACTTAGAAAGATCGTATTCCTGGCCGGCACGTAAGTGATCGGGATGTCGTCTTTTGAGGATTGATCTTTCGGCACAGCCAGATCGGCGGTCAAAGCGCTGCCGCCGAACTGGCGAAGATCGATCTGCATTACCTGATGGCTCAGCGCACCGATCTTCGGTGCATATTTGCGCGCCTTGTCCAGCTCCACGGAATGCCGTTGACCATAAGCAAAACTCATGGCATAAACCTCAAAGCCATCTGCCCGGGCAATCGTCATGCAGGTGGTGGAGTCAAGACCGCCGCTGTAAAGAACCACCGCTTTTTTTGTCATTTTCAATTTTCCCCGTTCCGCATACAAAATTTTCTGTGTCTCAACAAGCGGTCAATCACCAAGCCGGTGAACCTTGAGCAGGTTGGTGGTGCCTGGATCGGAAAGTGGACTGCCCATGGTGATTACCACCACGTCCCCCTTGTTGAGTACCCCGGCGGCAAGCACTGCGGCATCCACCGAACGAATCTGCGCTTCCGTATCACCTTCGATATCGACCCGGATCGAACGAACTCCGGCATAGAGGGCCATGCGCCGTCGCACCGCCTGGGATGGTGTTACCGCATAGACCGGCATCGCCGGACGATACTTGGCGACCAGGGCCGCTGTGCTGCCGGTCTGGGTAAAGGCCAGAATTGCCGCAGCACCGACGTTTTTGGCCACTCGGCAGGCCGCCTGACCAATCGCTTCCGGAAGACTCTGATAGCCGCTCTGCTCAGAGAGTGCATGGAAAAACTGCTGCTTGAGTTGCGGGTCACGTTCTACGTCCACAGCAATCCGCACCATCATGGCTACAGCTTCACATGGGTACCTCCCGGAAGCGGTTTCCGCCGACAACATGACTGCATCGGTGCCATCGAGAATGGCGTTGGCCACATCCGAGGTCTCGGCACGGGTAGGGCGAGGACTGTACACCATACTCTCCAACATCTGGGTCGCCGTGATGACCGGCTTGCCGGCCAGGTTGCACTGGCGGATAATACGCTTCTGAATCAACGGCACCTTTTCCGAATTGATTTCTACACCAAGATCGCCACGCGCCACCATAATGCCGTCGGCTGCAGTGAGAATTTCTGCAAAGGCCTCCACCGCTTCCGGCTTTTCAATTTTGGCGATGACCTTGATTGCTGCCTGCCGCTGAGAGAGGCGTTTTTTGAGCTGCAAGACATCCTCTGCTGTACGCACAAACGAGAGCGCGATAAAGTCGAGTTTCTGCGCCACACAGAATTCAAGGTCGTTTATATCCTTGGCCGTAAGTGCCGGAGCAGAAACCGCCACGCCCGGCAAGTTCATCCCTTTGCGGTTTTTCAGTTCGCCGCCGACCAGAACTCGGCAATAAACATTGTTGTCTGCGACCTTTTCGACCTGCAGTTCAAGCAGGCCGTCATCGAGAAGGATCCGGTCGCCAAGGTGCACGTCTTGTGGCAAGGCGCTATAATTGGTCGGGATCAGCCCGTCCTCACCAAGCACATCCGCCGTGGTCACCACCACGGATTGGCCAGCGGTCAAGGTCATGACATCGCCACGCATCAGGCCGGTTCGAATCTTCGGCCCTTGCAGATCACCGAGGATGGCAACCGCCTGACGACGGTTCCGGGAAAGTTCACGGATCAGAGCGACCGTTTCAGCCAGGTTCGCGTGCTGCCCGTGAGAAAAATTGAGCCGAAAGACGTCTGCGCCTGCTTCCATCAAGGCCAGCAACATCTGCCGTGAATCACTCGACGGGCCGACGGTAACTACAATTTTATTGCGCCGAAACACATTCACAGGCAAAAGCAACTCCTTTCTCCGCAGGTTATGACCACTCAGACAAGGCAGCTCGCGCTTTACGGCAGTCAATAAATAATTCACTCGCAAATAATTCCGGACGAAAACCAGCCATGAGATGACAACAATGAACTATAGCATAGCGCAGATCCCGATTAAACCGGCAAAACTGTTGCTGAAGGGGAAACAGCTATGATATAAGTCTCTGTTCAATAGGGGTTTTATGCCTAAACAGACAAACAGTCAAAAAAAATCTCTCCTCGCCACTGTGATCCGCCTCCTCTTGGGTCTTGGTGTGCTTGGCCTGCTGCTTGCCGTCATCGTACCGATTGGTGCTTATTTGTACATAGCCAAGTCGCTGCCGCGTGTCGATACGCTTGCCGACTATCGACCGCCAATCATCACTCGGGTGCTCAGTGATGACGGGACAGTCATTGCTGAGCTTTTTGAGGAGCGCCGGATCGTCGTCCCGGTATCACGCATGCCGAAACAACTGATTCAGGCGTTTGTCGCTGCTGAAGATTCAAACTTCTTCAAACACAAGGGGATCGACACCGCTTCGATTCTGAGAGCAGCTCTTAAAAACATTAAAGCCGGAGAGATTGTTCAGGGCGGCAGTACGATTACCCAGCAGGTCGCCAAAAGTCTGCTTTTAACTCCGGAGCGCAAATTCAAGCGTAAATTCAAAGAGGCGATTCTTGCCTACCGTATGGAAAAGCGACTCTCCAAAGAAGAGATTCTCTACCTTTACCTCAATCAGATCTTTCTTGGTCACGGCGCCTATGGCGTACAGGCGGCCGCTGAGAACTACTTCGACAAGGATGTCGAGAACCTGACCCTTGCCGAATGCAGCATCCTCGCAGGCCTGCCGAAAGCCCCCAGCCGTTATTCTCCCTACCGTAACTATGAGCGCGCCAAAGAACGCCAGGTCTACGTCCTTGGCCGCATGGTTGATGAGGGCTTTATCACCAGGGAAGTGTCGGATCAGGCCAAAGCGGAAGAATTGGAGATCCGGCCACGCATCAATCAACACATCACGGACACGGCATACTTCACCGAGCAGGTGCGCCGTTATCTGGAGGATACATACGGCAAAGAGCTCCTTTACCACGGCGGACTCGAAGTTCAAACCAGCATGAACCTCAGGATGCAGCTGACTGCCCAGGCTGCAGTCCAGGCGAATCTGCGCGCTCATGACAAGCGTCAGGGTTATCGTGGCCCCCTTGCCGTTTTAAGCCCGGAAGAGGAAACCTTGTTCCTGCGCCAGCAGGCAGAAGCTTTTACCGAGAAGCGACCAGCTCTCAATGATGTCATTGAAGCCGTTGTCACTGGCTCCGACAAGCAGAGCCTTCATCTGCGCATGGCTGAACAGGACGGTCGCATCGCGTTGAAATCAGCAAACTGGGCCGGGCCGCCTCAAGTGGTCAAGCGCGCTGCTCAGGCAACCGGCAATGCAACCGGCAATGCAACCCGTTTGCCCCCTGGAGCCAAAGTGCAGGTGCGGATCATAGAGATGCCGCAGAATGGTCCATGGCAACTGACTCTTGAACAGGAGCCGGAAGCCCAGGGGGCTTTACTGGCCATGGATCCACACAACGGCCAGATCAAGGCTATGGTCGGTGGTTATGATTTTCGCACCAGCCAGTTCAACCGTGTCCTTCAGGCTCGCCGCCTTCCCGGCTCGGCAATGAAGCCGCTCATCTACGCTGCCGCCCTTGATAAAGGCTATACCCCGGCCACCATGATTCTCGACACACCGCTAATCTTCAAGGAAAAGCTGAAAAGCGGGGAAATAAAGGAATGGAAACCGAAAAACTATTCCAAACGCTTCTACGGTCCGGTTCCGTTTCGCACCGCCCTGGCTAAATCCTACAATGTCATTACGATCAAGATCCTCGAAGATATCGGCGTACGCTACGCCGCCAACTATGCTCGCAAGCTCGGCATCGAATCGCATCTCGACGAAGATTTAACCCTCGGCCTCGGTTCGTCAGCTCTGACCCCGATGGAGCTTGCGCACAGTTACTCGGTGTTGGCCAACGGCGGCGTTAAGGTTGTGCCAACCTATATTAACAAGATCCTGGATCGCGACGGCAAGGTTATCGAATCCAACGATCCGGCTGATTTTCCCGCAGGACCACTGGACGGGCAGAAACTGACAGGTCAATTGCGTAGCAGGGTTATCAGCGCGGAAACCGCCTACCTGACTACAAACATCCTGGAAAGCGTGGTTCAGCATGGCACCGGAGGGCGAGCCAAGGTATTAAACCGTCCTGCGGCCGGCAAGACCGGCACCACCAACGACCTAAAGGACGCCTGGTTTGTAGGTTATGTTCAGCAACTCCTGGCGGTCACCTGGGTAGGCTATGACCAGGAGCGCCCTCTGGGTAAAAGGGAAACCGGTTCCCTGGCCGCCGCACCAGCCTGGGTCGCTTTCATGGCGGAGGCCACTAAAGATCTGCCGGTCAAACAGTTTCCGGTTCCGGACAGCATAGAATTTCGGCCGATCGACCCTCTTACCGGCTTGCTGGCACCAGAAGACAATCCGGATATTGTTATCGAGGCTTTTGCACCCAACACGGCGCCGGTGCGTTATGCGATGGAAGAAAAAGCCCCTGAGGCCAAGGATTTTTTCCGATTGGATATGGATGAGCTTTGAGTGAAGGGCTTTCCCCTCCGGCCTATTTTTGCCTGCCTACCCCAACCTGCGGACAACGATCAACCACCGGGCACGCCGAGCACCAGGCCGTCTGTGCCCGACAACATTGCCGACCATGAAATATCAGGACATGCGCAGTCAGAGTCCAGCGACCGGACGGCAGCAGTTTGCAGAGCTGCTCTTCTACGCCTTCCGGTGTACGGGCAGTCGCCCAACCCAGACGGCGGGCAACACGACCAACATGGGTGTCCACAACCATCCCCGGAATATCAAAAGCATTGCCCAACACCACGTTCGCAGTTTTACGTCCGACACCTGGCAATGCAACCAGCGCCGTCAGTTCCTGAGGGACTACGCTTTTATGAAATCTCACCAGTGCAGCCGCACAACCAATCAGGTTTTTAGCCTTGTTGCGGAAAAACCCGGCGGAACGAATCAGGTTTTCAACCTCTACCTGATCGGCAACGGCCAGACTTGCCGGGTCAGGAAAGCGCTTAAACAAAACAGGCGTCACCAGATTGACCCGCACATCGGTACACTGTGCAGAGAGAATCGTTGCAACCAGCAATTGCCAGGGGTTTTGATGGGTGAGGGCGCAACCTGCTTCCGGGTAGGTCGCCTGCAGCAGATCGAGAGTCGCGAGCGCGTGGCTGGATGTAATTCGTGGGATTTTCATGTTTACGACGCAGGCATCTATTGACTTGAAAAAACTGTTATCAACACTGTCCACAGAGTTTTCCACAGACGGATTAACCGGGAGCAGCTTCCATACGCCTGCCTGCCAACGGCTTCAAACGCACTGAGCGCCGCGTATCCGTGACCTGCACCGTCATGGTCAGCGGCAAATGACTGGAGGCCTGGCGAGCCAGAAAGCTGTGATTAATTGAAGCCTCAAGAACTCGTACCGCTCCACGCAGATATGCGCGGTCACGCCCGAAAACCGGAAAACGGGCCGGGTAGGTGCCGCGCCAGAGCGGCCGGCGGGTTCGCCGCAGGGTCGAGGCCAGTTCCAGATTACCGGCACCCCAGAAGTAGTCGGCAAAATCGCCCATAATCAACGCCGGGCAAACCAGGGATGGGTTGCCGAGCAGATCCGGTCCGAGCAGATTTGCAACCTGGTGGCTGCGCAGGCGAGGAAAACTGTCGAGGCAGACATTAAGCAGGTGCATACGCTTGCCGCCAAGCTCCACGTCAGCACGCAGACACTGGCCACCGTAACCGAGATCGAATTTCTGCACCGCCTTTAGCGGGAAAAAAGAAAGATAGGCGAGCGTTCCCCCGCCGACATCCCGATAAACATCAAGGCCGAGACGTTCCGCAAGATAAGGCAGAATATCAAGCTGATGCGTGGCGCCAAACTCCTGTAGAGCCACGATATCGGGAGCGGTGTCTGCAATCACATTCAAAATCCGGTCAGGGTTGATCCTACCGTCACTGCCGCGGCAATCTTGAATGTTATAGGTCATGATGCGGGCGGTGGTCATACCTGCCTCGCTGCCAGGAAGCTGTCGTACGTAACCAGTGCTTGTACCACTAAAAAGTCGCGGCGCTATTATTGCTGAGCCAGGCGTTTGACATTTCGAATAACGACTGGCTCCACGGGAACATCACTGAACCGACGATATGTGTGCGTCGGGCTGGCGGCGATCTTGTCTACCACATCCATTCCTTTGACGACCTTGCCAAACACGGCGTAGCCATAGCCTCTGGTCGTGGTATCTTTGTGGTCGAGAAAAGCATTATCCTTGAGGTTGATGAAAAACTGGCTGGTTGCACTGTCAACCACGCCGGTACGGGCCATGGCGATAGTGCCACGCAGGTTGCGCAGACCATTGCCGGCCTCATTCTTGATTTCTTCCCCGGTCTTTTTCGGCTCCATTTCGGCGGTAACGTTGCCGCCCTGGATCATGAAGTCTTTAATAACCCGATGAAAGATTGTGTCTGCGTAGTGTCCGCTATCCGTATAGGCCAGGAAGTTGGCCACCGACAGTGGCGCCTTTTCGCTGTCCAGCTCTACGGTAATGTCGCCATAATTGGTCTCGATGACAACCAGCTCTAAGGCAAATGCCGGAGCAGTCAGCAGCAAGGTTGCAAAGAGAATTGTCAGTAAAATACTTTTCATCGTCGTTCGTCCTTTCCCTTACTCGTATTCAGAGGTCAGTGTCCGCATCATCAGATCGGCTGCCGCCTGCTGAGGGTCTTTGTTTTCGTAGAGAACCTGATACATCTGCTCGGTGATCGGCATGACTACACCGAGCCGGGTAGACAGCTGGTAAGCGGAAAGCGTCGTCTTGACGCCTTCAGCCACCATGCGCATCTGTTTGAGAATTTCGTCCAGTTTGCGGCCGCGGCCCAGCTCGATGCCAACTGAACGGTTTCTCGAAAGGTCACCGGTGCAGGTTAACACCAGATCACCCATACCAGCCAGGCCGGAAAACGTTGCCTCCTGGGCACCCATAGCATTACCGAGCCGGGTTATTTCAGCCAGGCCGCGCGTAATCAGGGCGGCACGGGCATTATGGTTAAAGCCAAGTCCGTCAGCCACGCCGGCGGCAAGAGCAATCACGTTCTTTATCGCACCGCCGATTTCAACGCCGACAACATCCTGGTTGGTATAAACCCGGAAATAATTGGTACTGAACAACTCCTGTATCCGAACCGCCACATCAGGGTTATCAGCCGCCACAGAAACCGCCGTTGGCTGTTCTGCGGCGACTTCGCGAGCAAAAGACGGTCCGGAAAGGAAGGCGCTTCGCTTCTTGACGTCTGTGCCAATGACTTCCTGCAAAACTTCCGACATGGTCATCAACGTATCGTTTTCAATCCCCTTAGCCGCCGAAACCAGCAGACAGTCATCCGCCAGGTGTGGCTTAAGTTGTTTGAGGACAGGACGCATGACCTGCGACGGCGACACCAGAACCACAACCTGACAATTCTCAACCGCATCGGTCAGGACATTGGTGTATGAGAGGTTTGGGGAGAGGGTTATTCCATCCAGGTAAAGATCATTAATGCAGGTCTTCGGCAACCGGTCTGCCAGGTCTTTTTCATAGACCCAGAGGGTCACCTTATAACCTTTTTTGGCCAACAGGTCGGCAAGGGTCGTTCCCCAGCTTCCGGCACCAATGACTCCGATTTTCATCATAATAAAACCTCAGATGGCTTTCTTTTTCTTTTCAATCCGCTCGCGCACCTGTGCAGTTTTCCGTTCAAGTATATCCGGTTTGGGATAAATTCCCGCCAGATCTTCGAGAATCTTCAGTGCTTCAAGCAGCTCTTCCTGCGCTTCCAGAACCGTTGCCAGACCAAAATTTGCTTCAAGGGCAAAAGGGCTTTCCGTCCAGCGCTCCACCACCAGTCGATAGGCTCCGGCCGCCTCGGGAAGCTTGCTTTCAAGAGCATAGGTCACGGCTATACGATACTGCACTTCGGCAGTCAAGGTGCTCTGCGGATAATTATTCAGCAGACTATCGAACTCAATCCTTGCCTGATCGAAATGATTCAAACGAAAGTAGCAGTCGGCCACCTCGTACTGCAGTTGGTCCTTGCCCGGGACAGGATGATCAAGAATTTTCTGGTAAACTGCTATCGCCTGACTGCAGTCATTGATACGGTACTTGTAAAGAACGGCGACCTGTTGCATGGCCGGCAACACCTCTGCGGATCCCGGGAAATCCCGTTCAAGCAGAAGATAGGTCAACAAGGCATCAGAATAACGGCCCAGATACAGATCCTGGATCTCGGCAGTCTGATAAAGCACTTCCGGAGTTCGTTCGAAAGCCGGATATTTGTCGTGCAGTTGTTCAAAAAGTTCAACAGCCTCGACATATTTACCTGCCTGCCTGAGTGCCAGACCTTGCTGGAATGTCTCTTCGAGTCTCGTTTGTAGATTAGCGTAATACCAGAAACCTCCGGCAACCATCATCAACAACAAAGTCAGACCGAGAAAAGCCCAAAGTCTATTTTTAGACCCCTTCTTCTGGCGCTTCAACTCCTCCATCAGGAGATGTTTCTTCAATTTCTGTATGCTCTTCGTCATCTTCCTTCTCAGCCAGCTTTGCGACTGCCACGATACGCTCTTCTGCTTCAAGAACCATCAGACGCACCCCCATGGTGTTGCGTCCGATAATCGAAAGGGCACTGACGCGGGTACGCAGCACTTTGCCGCGATCGGTTATAAACATCAGATCGGATTCGTTGTCGACCAGTTTTACATCAACCACCTGGCCGTTGCGGCCACCGGTCTTGATGGTGATAATGCCTTTGCCGCCGCGACTCTGGACGCGGTATTCGGCAAGGCTGGTGCGTTTGCCGTAGCCCGTCTCCGTCACAGACACGAGCGTTGACGCGGTCGCATCGGAAACGACTTCCATACCGATAATTTCATCGCCATTTTCAAGCATCATGCCGCGTACGCCACGGGTCGTGCGACCCATCGGCCGGGCGTCGGATTCGTTAAAGCGAATCGATTTACCGTTGTGGCTGGCCAACAGGATGTCCATGGTACCATCGGTCAGTCTTGCCGCGATCAGACTGTCGTCCTCATCAATGGTCAGGGCGATGATACCGCCCAGGCGTGGATGGGAGTAGGCCATCAGATCGGTTTTCTTGACCGTTCCCTTCTGGGTTGCCGTAATAATGAATCGGCCCTCGGTGAATTCCTTAACCGGCAGGATCGTCCTCACGGTTTCATCTTCCGCCAGATTTAACAGGTTGACCACTGCCTTGCCGCGTGCCGCGCGGCCGCCTTGCGGAATTTCGTGGACTTTCAGCCAATAAACCTTGCCCTTGCTGGTAAAGATCAGCACATAGCTGTGGGTCGATGCAATAAACAGGCTCTCTACGAAATCCTCGTCCTTGGGCCGCATACCGGTCGCGCCTTTGCCGCCGCGCCGCTGCGCCCGGTACAGAGAGACTGCGTTGCGCTTGATGTAGCCGGAATGCGACACGGTTACCACCATGTCTTCTTCGACGATCAGATCCTCGATAGAGAGGTCAGCAGTCAACTCAATAATTTCCGTGCGTCGGGGATTATTGTAGCGCTCGCGGATTTCGAGCAACTCGCCCTTGATGATCTTGAGGATCTCGAGTTCGCTGCCAAGAATCTCCTTAAGGCGCATGATAACAGCCAGGAGCTGGTTGTACTCCTCGATGATCTTGTCGCGCTCAAGTCCGGTCAGCCGATGCAGGCGCATGTCGAGAATCGCCTGAGCCTGAATCTCGGAGAGCTCAAAACGTGCAACCAGACGCTCCTTTGCTTCCGCCGGGTTGGCGCTTGTCTTGATCACCTGAATGACTTCATCGAGATTGTCCAGGGCTATTTTCAGCCCCTCGAGAATATGGGCGCGGGCTTCGGCCTTTTTAAGCTCGAAAATGGTTCTGCGCGTGACGATCTCTTTGCGGTGTTCGATGAAATACCCCAACACTTCGCGCAAAGCCAGGATCTTCGGCTGTCCACCCACGATTGCCAGCATGATGATACCGAACGAGGACTGCATCGCTGTCATTTTGTAAAGCTGGTTGATGATGACCTGTGGAATGGAATCTTTTTTGGTCTCGATGACGATGCGCATGCCGTCGCGATCCGATTCATCACGCAAATCGGAGATGCCCTCGATCTTTTTTTCCTTGACCAGGTCGGCGATTTTTTCAATCAGGCGGGCCTTGTTGACCTGAAACGGAATCTCGGTGATCACAACGCTTTCGCGACCGGTACGCCGATTTTGTTCAACCATCGCCCGGGCACGCATCTGGATGATGCCACGCCCGCAGCGATAGGCTTCGCGGATACCCTCACGGCCGAGAATGAAGCCGCTGGTCGGAAAGTCGGGGCCGGGAATGTGCTGCAGCAGGGTTTCATAGTCAATCTTCGGATCGTCTATCATTGCCACCAGACCGTCGATCACCTCGCCGAGGTTGTGCGGCGGGATCTTGGTCGCCATACCGACAGCAATCCCCTCAGAACCGTTGACCAGCAGATTGGGGAATTTGCAGGGCAACACCAGAGGTTCTTCGAGGGAGTCATCGTAGTTGGGACCAAATTCGACCGTTTCCTTGTCGATGTCGTTGAGCAGCTCGTGGGCCAGACGGTCCATACGAATTTCGGTATAACGCATTGCCGCCGCCGAGTCGCCGTCGACCGAACCGAAGTTGCCCTGACCATCCACCAGTGGGTAGCGCATGGAAAAATCCTGGGCCATACGCACGATGGTGTCATAAACCGCCGAGTCGCCGTGGGGATGGTATTTACCGATGACGTCGCCGACCACACGAGCCGACTTTTTGTACGGCTTGTTGTAGTCGTTGCTGAGCTCATTCATAGCGAAAAGCACCCGTCGATGCACCGGCTTCAGGCCGTCGCGAACGTCCGGCAGAGCACGACCGACGATTACACTCATAGCGTAATCCATATAGGACTTGCGCATTTCATCTTCAATGTTGACTGTGATGCGGTTCTGTTCTGTAAGCATTACAGATTTTCCTCCGGAAAATCAGGAACGCAGGACGCGGGATGCTGGACATGCACTTCTGGCGAGTCCCCAGCCCACAGCCCCTGGTCCCGGGTTTTAAACATCCAAATTCGACACGTTCATAGCGTTCTGTTCGATAAACTCGCGGCGCGGTTCGACCTGGTCACCCATCAGAACTGTAAAAATCTGCTCAGCCTCGATAGTATCCTCGATTTTGACCTGCAGTAGAATCCGCTTTTCCGGGTCCATGGTCGTTTCCCAGAGCTGGCTGGGGTTCATTTCCCCCAGGCCTTTGTAGCGCTGGATATACTGGCCTTTTTTGGCCCGGGCGAAGAAATGCTTGAGCAAGTCCTGGCGGTCGCTGACAGATGCTTCCTCTTCATTGTCTTTGTAGATCACGGCTCTTTCGTTGAGACAGACATCTTCCACCTGCTTGTAGGCCTGCAACAGCAGCTTGTATTCATACATAGACAGGCTCTCGAGCATCTTCTGGTCGATAAAAGTGCGCAGGTTGCCTCGGCTGTAGAGAATCCTCGACGGTTCGCCCAACACCTGAAAATTCGCTTCCGGTTCAATATTTCTCAGTTTGGTTGCGAGCGGCTCGAGATCAATCAAGTCAGCAAAACCGTTCTGCAATTTACCGCTCACAAAGATTTTCAGCACGTCGGGATGGATCCCCTTGATGACCATTTTTTCAAAATGCTCGTTGTACTCGATAATATTGCGCAGGGTCGGAATAATCTGCTTTCCACGCAATACCTTACCGCTTTTTTCCATATGCACGCTCATGCCCTCAACACCTTCATCGAGCAGGTATTCACGCAGGGCGTCCTCATCCTTCAGATAAAGCTCCTTTTTTCCCCGCTTGGCCTTATAAAGAGGCGGCTGCGCGATATACAGATAGCCGCGTTCAATCAACTCCGTCATCTGCCGGAAAAAGAAGGTGAGCAACAGGGTACGTATATGCGAACCGTCGACATCGGCGTCAGTCATGATGATGATGCGATGATAACGCAATTTGGAGATGTCAAAATCATCCTTGCCTATACTTGTGCCCAAAGCGGTTATCAGGGTGCGAATTTCGTTGGAGGTGAGCATCTTGTCGAAACGCGCTTTTTCGACGTTGAGGATCTTGCCCTTGAGCGGCAGGATCGCCTGATAACGTCGTTCACGGCCCTGTTTAGCGCTGCCTCCGGCCGAGTCGCCCTCGACCAGGTAAAGTTCGCACAGCGCCGGATCCTTTTCCTGGCAGTCAGCCAGTTTACCCGGCAGGGCCAGACCATCCAGAGCACCTTTGCGACGGGTCAGGTCGCGGGCTTTCCTGGCCGCTTCACGGGCCCTGGCGGCATCAATGCCCTTCTCGAGAATTTTGCGGGCCACCGATGGATTCTCTTCGAGATATTCCGCCAGTTTTTCGTTCATCAGGGTTTCTACATATCCCTTGATCTCTGAATTACCCAACTTGGTCTTGGTCTGCCCTTCAAACTGCGGATCGGGAACCTTGACCGAAATAACTGCGGCCATGCCTTCACGCAGGTCGTCCCCGGAAATCGTGGTTTTCATGTTTTTCAGCAGGTTGTTGGTTGTCGCATAACTGTTCATGGTACGCGTCAGCGCTGCTTTGAAACCACTCAGGTGGGTGCCGCCTTCATGTGTATTTATGTTGTTGGCGAAAGAGAAAATTTTCTCGTCGTAAGCATCGTTGTACTGGATGGCAATCTCTATTTCTACCCCTTCCCTGGAACCGCTGAAAAAAATCGGTTTCGGGTGCACGGGGTTTTTGGCCCGGTTGATGTACTCGACAAACGAGACGATGCCACCTTCATAATGAAAGGTGTGACTCTTGTCAGTACGCTCGTCAATGATCTCAA
This sequence comes from Desulfuromonadales bacterium, assembly GCA_051305875.1. Taxonomy (GTDB): domain Bacteria; phylum Desulfobacterota; class Desulfuromonadia; order Desulfuromonadales; family BM103; genus M0040. Next base: position 20,029 of record JBPPMD010000088.1, read on the forward strand.
TCTTGACTCCGGCATTAAGGAACGCCATTTCCCGAATGCGCTGAGACAGGGTTTCGAATGAGATGTCCGTTGTTTCAAAAATCTCCGGATCCGGCCAGAAAATAATCCTGGTGCCGCGTAGTTTGGTGATGCCGTCTTCAACCAGATCCGCAATCGGTACTCCGCGCTCATAGGTCTGCCGGTAAATCTTGCCATCACGACGAATTTCCAGTTCCAGGCGCTTTGATAATGCATTAACAACAGATACGCCCACGCCGTGCAAACCGCCTGACACTTTGTAGCTGTCACTATCGAACTTGCCGCCGGCGTGCAAGACCGTCATGACGACCTCAGCGGCAGATTTTTTCTGGGTTGGGTGCATATCAACAGGAATGCCTCGGCCGTTATCAACGACGGTAACCGAGTTATCAACATGAATAACCACCTTGATCTCATTACAGTAACCGGCCAGCGCTTCATCTATAGAATTGTCCACCACCTCGTATACCAGATGGTGGAGACCCTGCACCGAAGTGGAGCCTATATACATGGCCGGACGCTTGCGAACCGCCGATAATCCTTCAAGAACCTTGATACTGCCTGCATCGTAATTTTTGTTCAGTATTTGTGTCATTTTCACCCTCGTTCTGGGTTTGTAGCGGTTACCAAACCTTGGTCAACCTTGAAAAAACTTGCCGACTTTCTTACCTGATCAGCCAAAAACGGCTGCTGTGCGGATGTCAGGAATACCTGTCCGCGGCGATTCAAAAGAAAATTAAAGAAACCTTCCTGGCGACGGCTATCCAGTTCGCTGGCCAGATCGTCAAGCAGCAACACCGGTGGTTCTTGATGCAACTCTTCCAGATCCATAACCTGAGCAGCCTTGAAAGCCAACAGAAAGGATCTTTGCTGACCCTGCGAACCGAAGGAGCGCAGGGAACGGCCATCGACCAGAAAATCCAGATCGTCACGATGGGGCCCGGCAAGAGACAATCCCATTTTTTTTTCACGGACTGCCAGACGTACAAAAGTATCAGCTAAATGAACTGTCAATTCTTCGAGTGAGTTTTGTTCAATCGAATAGTTCAGCCCGGCAGATTCTTTATCACCGGTAATTTCTTTATAAACCCGGCACAGCAGCGGTAAAAATCTTTTCAGATAGATTTTTCGGTCGTAACGGATCCGACTGCCTGTTCTAATCAGGGCTTGCGTCCAGGGTGCCAGTTCTGCTTCGCCAGCTTGCTGTTTCAGCAGCTGGTTACGCTGGCGCAATATTCTGTCATATTCCTGAACACGATCAAGATAGGCAGGATCCGTCTGTAATATGGCTCTGTCAAGCAGCGCACGGCGTCCCGCAGGAAAGCCCTTTATATTGCTCAGCTCTTCCGGCGTAAAAAGTACAATGCGCATGTAACCGAGAAAATGACTGAGTTTTTGTACTGTTTTGCCGTCAACTTTTGGATTGCGTCCATTTTTCTGCAATCCTATTTCAAGCCGGTGCATCACTCCATCTTTACTGACGACACCACCAACCCAGGCTGTTTCAGCAGTATGCTTGATTAACTCCTGTCCTCGAGAACCACGGAAACTTTTCAGATGCCCCAGCAGGTAAATAGCTTCGAGAAGATTGGTTTTGCCTTGCGCATTGTAGCCGTAAATAACATTAAAATGTTTATCCCAGGCGATATCAACCCCGGTTAAATTACGGTAACAATTAAGCTTCAAATTGTTTAAAATCATACCTGATCAACAAGCAAACCTTTAATATTAAAGGCCTTTTCAAATTAATTTTATAAACGCATCGGCATAATAACAGCAAGATAGCCATCTTCATTAACGGGTTGAATTAATCCTGGCGACAGGTTGTCTTTGAGAATCATACAGATGTTATCCTGATCCTGTACCTGCAATATATCCAGTAAATAGCGCGCATTAAAACCAATAGAAAGTTCAGGACCCTGATATTCAATATCCAGCTCTTCGCGAGCATCTCCGAGTTCCGGATTGGATGATGAAACTTCAAGAAGGTTATTTTTGAAATTCATTTTTACGCCACGGGATTTTTCACTGGAGAGAATAATCATGCGACGCAAGGCATGCAAAAACGGATAAACAGCAATTGTGGCCTTTTGTTCATTTGTTTTAGGAATAACGCGGCTATAGTCAGGAAATTCTCCATCAACCAGTCGCATTATAATGACTGTCTTGTTTTTGCTGACAACAGCATTATTATCCATAAAGCCGAGTGACAGATCACCCTCGCCTTCTTCAGCAAGTTTTTTAAGTTCGTGAATACCTTTACGAGGCAAAATAACTCCTCGTGACAATTCCGTACTTTCAACTGCATCTATTCGCTTATCGATCATGGAAAGGCGGTGGCCATCTGTGGCTACCAGACGCAATTGATTAGTCTCCTTCTGAACCTGACAGAAAATTCCATTTAGATTATATTTACTTTCATCCTGAGAAACAGCAAAGAGCGTTTTTTCTATCATTTCCTTACATAAATTACTCGCAATGGATACAAAATTTCCTTTATTTGGTTTAGGAAAATTTGGAAACTCGTCAGCTGATAATCCAACTACATTGAACTGTGCCTTGCCACATTCGATTTCTATCCAACAATTATCCTTGGAATTAAAAATGACTTCGTTATCTGGCAATTCCTTTATAATTTCATATAGTTTTTTAGCAGAAACAGTCACCTTTCCGGGTTTGCGTATGTTTGCCGGATAGGATGATTGCATACCAACTTCAAGATCTGTTGCTGTCAGTTGTAATTCACCATCTACTGCTTCCAAAAGAACATTAGAAAGAACCGGTATGGTATTACGTTTTTCAACAATACCCTGGACTCTGGAAAGTCCTTTGAGGAATACCTCTTTTTCGATGGTGAAATTCATAATGTCCTCCTTGTCAACAGGCTTTACTTATATTTAATAACTAATAAATTAAAAACTAGTAGTAGTAGTAAGTCTTGTTGATTACTCAAATGACTTATTATTTCTTTCAAAAACAGATACTTAGAGAATATATAACTCATGGTAAAAACTGTTTATAAAAAGGGGATAAGGCAGTTTTTTAAAATGTGCTCTTCTTATGCCCAGGTTATACCCACCCTTATGAACAACTTATCAGTTGGTCAGTTCCTTCCTTAAATTTTCTATTGTGGTACGTAACTGAAAATCAACTTCCATAAGTTTTTCTATTTTACGTATAGCATGGATTATAGTTGAATGATCTTTACCCCCAAAACGATCACCGATTTCAGGATAAGAAGAGGGTGTCAGTTGCCTTGAGAGATACATGGCTATCTGTCTGGGAAGTACAACGGCTTTCAGTCTTTTTGCCGATTTTATATCAGAGATCTTCATATTGAAGTGGATGCTGACTCTTTTAATAATTTCTTCCACAGAAAGTTCCCGATTGCGTTCAACCAGTATATCCTTAAGAACATTGCGGGCCATTTCCAGTGAAACCGGTATAGAAGTAAGACTGGCATAGGCTCCTATTCTTATTAAATAGCCTTCTAGTTCCCTTACATTGTTACAGATAGAGTTGGCTAAAAAAAGAGCTACATCTTCTGGAAGTTTGATACTGTTCTGTTCAGCCTTCATTTTAAGAATAGCTAACTTTGTTTCCACATCAGGCGGTTGTATATCGGCAATTAATCCCCATTCAAAGCGGGAACGTAACCTCTCTTCTAAACCAGGTATATCTTTGGGAAACTTGTCGGATGTGACAATAATCTGTTTGTGTGATTCGTAAAGAGCATTAAAGGTGTGGAAAAATTCTTCCTGAGTACGTTCCTTGCCTGCTATGAATTGAATATCGTCAATCAAGATAACATCCATGGAACGAAATTTATTGCGGAATTCATCCATACGGTTATAACGTAATGAATTGATGAGCTCGTTCATAAATTTTTCAGAAGTATAGTAACAAATGCGCATATGCGGCGATTTTTTATAAATTGCGTTGCCGATTGCATTAACGAGATGGGTTTTTCCTAAGCCCACACCCCCGTAGATAAAAAGAGGGTTGTAGGTTGTTGCCGGGTTGTTGGCAACAGCCATGGCGGCAGCATAAGCAAATTGGTTTGATGAACCTGAAACGAATTCATCAAAAGTATATTTTCGGTTTAGATTTAGATCTACAGAATGGCTGTTTCTTATGATTTGGTCTTTTACAACTACAGTATTTGCGGTTGTCTGTGTTTTTGTAGTTTTGTCAGGAAGGTTGTTTTTAGCCTGGGTGTCAACGGTAAATTGAAGTCGATAGGTGACCGCGGAGAGTTCAGAGAGAATTTTTTGAATCAGTTTGCCGTAGTTATCTTTTACCCAATCCAAAACAAACCGGTTTGGCACTTCAAGATAGACCATATCCTGCTCTATTTTAACGAGTTTTAATGGTTTTATCCAGGTAGAGAAGTGTTGTGGACTGAGATTCAGTTCCAGGTGTGCGAGAGTGTCATTCCAGAGTTTACTCATACCGGCATCAGTCGTTACTCAAGTTTCCAGAAGGATACAGTGAGAACAGGTTTATCCACAAAGTTTTAAACAACCGTGGATAACTTGAAAAGGGTTAAAAGTCAGGTAGTTAGAGAAAAATTCATTAGCTGAAACTTGACGTCAAAGACTATCAGAGGATTTTTTTTATTGCAAGCTAAAATTCTGTTCAGGACAACAACTTTTAAAGCTATTATGATTTTCGTTCTTGACATTATTTTTTAACTATGCTTAAAAGTCCCTTTTACAAATATCATCAACTTGAAGATAAACAGGAGACAGAAATTCATGAAACGCACCTATCAACCAAGTAAAGTAAGTCGCAAACGCACTCACGGTTTTCGTAAGCGCATGCGCTCGAAAAGTGGTTCGAATATTATAAAACGTCGGCGTGCTCGTGGCCGCAAGTCTCTGGCCGTATCGATTCCTGTCAAATAACAGTAAATCTACGGGTGCAAGGTGAACAGACCCTCGAAAAGTTTCGCCGTATTCGCCGTTCAAGCGAGTATGAACGAACTTGGCATGAGGGACAACGTTATCACACAAAGCATTTTGTCGTAATTGTGAACCCTGGACGGGATTTTTCTCGTCTGGGGATTACCGTGAGTCGCAAGGTTGGTAATGCTGTTTGCCGCAATCGGCTCAAACGCTGGATTCGTGACTTGTTCAGGCGCAGTTATAAGCAGTTAGAACTGGTTGCAGATATCTCAATCATCGCCAAACGCCAAGCTGGCCTCCTGAGTCATATTCAAGTGGACCAGGAACTTCTGGCAGTTTTTGCCCGCCTGGAGACCGATGATCATGATTAAACGGTTAACCTTAGCGGGTATTACCTTTTATAGAACCTTTCTTTCCCCATTAAAACCGCCTACCTGTCGTTTTTACCCTTCCTGCTCTATGTACACCCTTGATGCCGTTAACAGGTATGGTGCTATGAGTGGTCTTTGGTTAGGCATTAAGCGTCTGGCCCGTTGTCATCCCTGGCACCCTGGGGGATTTGATCCCGTTGACTAGGATCTGATCATTAACAGGAGTTTTTCTTAAATTATGAATTCATCTGAAAATAAAAATCTTGTTCTTGCTATGGTCCTCATGCTTGCCGTTTGGCTTGGCTTTTCTTTCTTTTTTCCTCCGGAACCGAAGAATCAGCAGCAAACGGTTGAAAAATCAGCGGCGCAGCCAGCTGATGTCACTAATGTTCAGGAGCAGCCTGTTCGCACACCGGGAGCCATTGAAACCCAAATGGAATCGGTTGCAGATTCGGCAAGTGTCCCGACAACCGAAACCTATGCGCCAGCCCGGGAAATCGCCGTTGACACAGACAAATATCAGGCCGTTTTTACTACTCAAGGGGCTCGCCTGATTTCTTTCAAGCTAAAGGAATATAAGGCAACTGCCGATAAAAATTCTCCTCCTGTAGAGATGCTTGAAAGCGGTCCGCTGCGTTATTCGACCTTGCGCACGACCGGATCGGAGGGATTTCTATTAAGTGAAGATGCAAATTTTGAAACAGATTCCCCGGATGTTGTCGAGGTTGCAGACGGTGGTCAGGTTACCATCCGTTTTCAGCATGTTGCAGCTAATGGTATCAAGTACGTCAAAACGTTTCTGGTTCGTGGCGACGGGTACATGATCGATTTAGGGTTTGAATTGTCCAACACCACGACAACACCGCAACGCGGCACCGTTAACCTCGCGCTGGTGCAACGCTGGGATGAATCTTATGAATCAGGCGGCTATCTCGACTCAGACAGTTACTCGTTTTCCGGACCAGCTACTCTGATAAACGATAAAATCCAAGAAGTCGACACCGATGATCTTATAGAAGGTTCGGTTGTTTACAATCAGGGTATCGTCTGGACCTCTTTCCAGACAAAATATTTTCTTGCCGTTGTGGTACCCGCAGAGAAAACCGTGGAGAGGGTTCAGATCTCTCGCGACAACAGTGCCATCGAGAACCTTTTAGAAACGCCCTATTTCACCCTGGAGGGCGGCGAACACCGTCAGCTTGATTATCTGGTTTACATAGGCCCCAAAGAACCGGAACCGCTCACAGCTGCCGGCCATCAGCTAGACAAGGTTGTAAGTTTCGGTTTCTTTAACCTTTTGGCACAACCGCTTTTTGTGGTTCTTACCTTCTTCTACGGTTTTTTTAAGAATTACGGCGTGGCTATTATTCTTCTGACAGTCCTGATCAAAATCATTTTTTGGCCATTGACGCACAAGAGTTATTCGTCAATGAAGTCGATGCAGAAACTGCAACCGGAAATGCAGAAGTTACGCGAGAAGTTTAAGAATGATAAAGAACGCCTTAATAAAGAGATGATGACGCTGTACAAGACTCATCGCGTCAACCCTTTGGGCGGTTGTCTGCCTATGCTGGTGCAGATTCCGGTCTTCTTTGCCCTCTATCAGGTCCTGCTTAATTCCATCGCCCTTCGGCATGCACCTTTTGCCTTCTGGTTGACGGATCTCTCTGCCAAAGATCCTTACTACATCACACCGATCCTGATGGGAGCGAGTATGTTTGTGCAGCAAAAAATGACTCCGACAACTGCTGATCCGATGCAAGCCAAGATTTTCATGATGATGCCGATTGTTTTCACATTCATGTTCTTGAACTTTCCATCAGGACTGGTCATCTACTGGCTGGTGAACAACCTTTTAACCATTTTGCAGCAATATTTCATTCATCGTAAAGCCACCTGATCGCTGATTATGGAGCAACAGTTCCTGAATGTTGAAGGTTCGGAAAAAACTCCGCGTGCTGCCGTTATAATGCAGAATTATGCAGATGCCGGAGGGGGAAGGACTTCCTCCGGCAAACAGCTGCAGAACGCCCAGCATCCTCGTCATTTTCTTGGTCGTCATGGACAGGTGTTGAACGTTTTGCCGGCTCCCGTGGTCATTATGGCTGACCTCTCGGCCTGCCGTTTGTCGCACAACACTTTTAAATCCAGCAAGTCAGCCCCCGCCTTACCCTGGTCCTTAATGTGCGTAGCTTTCATCATGAATTGCTGCAACCGGATCTTGAGTCCCATTCGAAAAATCACGAACTCGGTTGCAAGCGATTATTCTTTGCGCGTGGAGCTGGTTGATGCTGTCATTTGATACCATTGTTGCGCCTGCCACACCACCTGGCGAAGGAGGGATTGGTATAATCCGAATTTCCGGACCTGATGCGGTCGCTTTTCTTGCAACGGTTTTTCGAGGCACGGTTAACGCTTCCGATATGCAGTCTCATCGTCTCTATCATGGACATCTGTTAAATCGAAAATCGGAACGTGTTGATGAGGTTCTTGCTGTCGTTATGCGTGCACCCCGGTCTTATACGTGTGAGGATGTGGTAGAAGTCCACTGCCATGGCGGCACTCAGATAACCCGCAGCGTTCTTGATCTCTTTCTTGACGCCGGCGCACGCATGGCTGGACCGGGTGAGTTTACTCAGCGTGCCTTTCTTAACGGCAGGCTGGACTTGTCTCAGGCAGAAGCGGTTATCGATGTGATCAAGGCGAGATCAGTACGTGCCGGGCGTGTAGCTCTCAGCCAGCTTGAAGGTCACCTCTCACGGAAGATTTATTGTTTTTCCGAGAAACTTAAAGAATTTCTTGCTTTAATCGAAGCCCATATTGATTTTCCAGATGATGAGGTAGGTGTTCTGGATCTTCCTGTTTTTCTTGCGCCGATCCGTGACCTTTCCCTGGAGATGCAGACTCTCGCCAGCAGCTTCGACGTTGGCCGCGTTTTGCGGGATGGAATTAACGTTTTAATTCTCGGTCGCCCCAATGTTGGCAAAAGTTCTTTGATGAATGCCATGCTCGGTGAATCAAGGGCTATCGTCACCAGCGTTGCCGGGACGACTCGAGACACCCTGGAAGAGTATTTGGTTTTGGCCGGTTTCCCGGTTCGGTTGATTGACGCTGCCGGAGTTCGTGAGACTGATGATCCTGTCGAATCGGAAGGTGTACGCAGGGCCGCGGAAAAAGCCCTTGCGGCGGACCTGGTTCTGTTGGTTGTTGATGGAAGCTGCTCTTTGACCGACGAGGACTTTTTGGCTCTGGACTTGTGCCAACCCGCCAAAACACTCGTGGTTGTCAACAAGAGCGATCAGGCACAAGACTGTAATATCGGCGACTTAGCCATTTTCACGCATCGTGTTGCCGTTTCGGCTAAACACAACCTGGGGCTTGTTGAGTTGAGTCATGCGATTGTTGAGCGTCTGGGGTGTGACGCAACCCTTTCCGCTAGTGAGGGGATTGTTGTTACCGAACGTCGACACAGAGACGCACTTAATAGTGCAATTACTTCCCTGCAAGGGGTTTTGATGTCTGTTGAAGCGCTCGCTCCCCTGGAATGCCTGGCGATGGAATTACGCGAGGCCTTGTCTGCTCTTGGGCAAATAACCGGCGAAACAACGCCGGACGAGATTCTTGACCAGATATTTACCCGTTTCTGTATTGGCAAGTAGCCTGAGAACTGTCGGCTATCTATGCGTCGACCGCAAATCCCACTGTTTACGCCCGCGGCAATGCTTTTCATGCCCCGTTCTTGTGTTTATGGTCATTCTTGTGAGCTTGAGATCTCTTTCAGAGGTTCTTGTTTTGGTTTTCGCCGGATCGTCTGAATGACTTCGCGTTGTTTTGCTCGGTGTGTTCTGTGGTTGTCGGGCGGGGGTATTGTTCCACGTGAAACATATTCCAGGTGTTTGTGTAGTTTGAAGGAAGTCGTTTATGGCTGAACGTTATGATGTAATCGTTGTTGGCGCGGGTCACGCTGGTTGCGAGGCGGCTTTGGCTGCCGCCCGCATGGGATGTCGTGCCCTGCTCTTGACCCTCAACCTTGATGCGGTTGCGCAGATGTCGTGCAATCCGGCGATAGGCGGTCTGGCCAAGGGACACCTGGTACATGAGATCGACGCATTGGGTGGTGAGATGGCGCGTAACATAGATGCCACAGGCATTCAGTTCCGCGTTCTTAACACCAAGAAGGGCCCAGCGGTCAGGGCGTCACGCGCTCAGGCTGACCGCGATCTGTATCGCGCTCGAATGAAGCAGGTGATAGAGTCTCAAAGGGGAGTTGATCTCAAGCAGGGACAGGTGGTCAGGTTGTTGGTTGAGGGGGGGCGGGTCACTGGCGTGGAAACACGCGATGGCCTGCTCTTTCAGGCGCCTACGGTTGTTTTAACAACCGGAACTTTTATGCGCGGTTTGATCCATGTCGGCCTGGTCAATTATCCTGGTGGTCGTGCTGGAGAACCACCATCGGAGGGCCTCTCTGACCATTTGCGAGCACTTGGTTTTGTTGTGGGTCGCCTGAAGACCGGAACGCCACCGCGACTGGCTTCGGCAACAATCGATTTTTCAGAACTGGAAGAACAACCCGGCGACCCATGTCCCAAGCCGTTTTCCGCTGACACAACGAGAATCGAACGGACGCAGGTTTCTTGTTATATTACCTATACGAACACACGCACCCACA
>JBPPMD010000099.1:0-2432 GCA_051305875.1 Desulfuromonadales bacterium
GTAAAGCAGGAATGCCCCCCGGGGCTGAGCGAAGCGCAGATCACCGCGATTCTTGAGGGAAAGTGGTTCATCGCCCCGCCCCGCGAGGTGCAGGAGGTGGAAAACGCCCTGACCGCTTATGATCGCTTCGAGAACTGGCAACTCGAAACGGGACACCCAACGGGGACACTCAAAGTTGAGTGTCCCCGATTCCAGCATAAGCTTTAAGCTCTACCAATTTGTTATGCTTATTTTAAATGCGCTCGTTTTTAAAATCTTTGTTCGGCGCCTGATTGCAAATGAGGATCGGTTGGATATGAGATCGAAACTTTGGGTTTAGAAGCCATACTTGTAAAAGCACCTTCTCCTTTTATACTTTAGACACAATCTGGCAAGAGTTCATTTTATGCTTCGTTGCCGGCCTGCGGCCGCAATGTTTTGCAGAATAATTCGCCAGCGTTCACTAAGTTTCCGCCGAGCGTCCAGCGATCCTGTGTTTTCTACATTGGCAGAGGAGGAGACACGAACCGGATCCGTCGCATGGTTAAGGATCATCCGAAACCATCAGGGAGACAGTTCAATGAAAAAACGCTCTTATCTGCTCCTCCTCACTCTTCTGTTCCTTTCTCTGGTTGGTAGTGCATCCGAAACCCTGGCACAAAAAATTCAGGTCCGTGGCGACAAAGGATTTGCCCCTTTTGAATATCTGGATGAAACAGGTGCTCCCGCAGGGTTTGATGTCGACATTCTGCAAGCAGTCGCCGAGGTCATGAATCTTGATGTCGAGCTAAGCCTCGGCAAGTGGGAAGATGTGCGTAGCGAACTTGAACAGGGACAAATTGATGCTTTGGCCGGCATGCGCTATTCAGAGCAGAGGGCCGCGACGGTGGCCTTCTCGGCTCCCTACCTGATCAACACAAGTGCCATTTTCGTCCGCTCGGATTCGTCGATACAGTCCTTTGAGGATCTCAGAGGGAAGGAGATCATCATTCAGCCGGGCGATATCATGGATGATTACATCCATGATATCAACCTGACTGCCAGCATTGTCTTTGTCGACAATCAGACGGAAGCCTTAACGCTTCTGGCTTCCGGGGAACATGATGCCGTACTCTGTTCCAGGCTGCGCGGTCTTTACCTCGTCAGCCAACTGAAGCTCGACAATATCACGGTTGTCGGGCGGGAATTGGCGGCGGGCCCTTACGGTTTTGCCGTGGCCAAGGGGAAGAGTGAATTATTGGCTCATTTGAACGAAGGGTTGCGGATTCTCAAAGCCACTGGCCGGTATGATGAAATCTACCAACGCTGGTTCGGCCTCTATGAAAAGAAAACGTTCTACTGGGACCTGTTCCGACACGCAGTTTGGGTCCTGGGGCCGCTTCTGCTGCTGCTCGGAGCGGCAACAACCTGGTCCTGGACTCTTAAAAAGCAGGTGGCGTTAAAAACCCGTGAGCTTGGCGATCAGTTCGAGAAACGGCAACATGCAGAGGCCCGACTGGAATCGGAAAAAAGGTTCCGGCAGCTTATCGAGGCCTCGCCGGTACCGATCGTAACTATCGGTAGTGATCAGCGCCTGCTCTACATCAATAACAAGTTCAGCGAATTATTCGGTTACACTCTCGAAGAATTCACTGATACGGCAAGTTGGTGGGCACTCGCATGCCCCGATCCGTATCAGCGTCAGGCGGTACTGAGCGCCTGGCAGGACTGTTTCGACGGCAGCGATCCGGCACCTCTCGCCTGCGAGCCTTTTGAGGTCGATGTCACCTGCCAGAACGGATCGATCTGCCATGTGGTGTGCCGTCACGCCGCCATAGAAGGATTCCATGTGCTTGTGTTCAACGACATCACCAAACGCAAGCTGGCCGAGACAGCTCTGGAAGAGCGTGGCCGCATTGAAGCCATGGTCTCAGCTATTTCGACACGTTTTATAAACCTCTCCTTTGACAAGCTGGGTCCGGAAATAGATCGGGCTCTGCAACAGATCGGCCAGCAGATCGGTTTTGATCGCTGTTATGTCTTTGAACTCGACGCCAATGGCCTGACCATGAGTAATACCCACGAATGGTGCGCAAAAGGCATTGAATCGCATCTCCCTCGACTACAGAAGGTTCCCCGGGAAGACTTCTCCTGGTATTTTCAGGAGCTTTCTGAAAAGGGGTTTTTCTATTGCCCATCAGTTGCCAGTCTAGGGCCCGAAGCACAAGTGGAGCGGGAGGAATGGCTTCGCGAAGATATTAAGTCTCTCATCACTGTCCCTCTGCTGCTGAAAGGGGAAATGGTCGGCTTCATTGGTTTGGACTCAGTCAAGAGAGAAAGAAGCTGTCCCCAGGAGAGCCTGTTTCTGCTCAGGATTGTCGGCGAATGTTTTGCAAATGCCTTGGAGCACCGACGAGTCGATCACAAATTGCACTCAGCACACCAACGCTTGCAGGACCTGTCTCTTATACACA
>JBPPMD010000115.1:0-7603 GCA_051305875.1 Desulfuromonadales bacterium
TGCCGACCGGGCCTGGGACGATTTTCCCCCGGCGGCTTGTCGATAAAAGGCCCACTACCAGCAGGTCGATCCCGAGATCACAGGCCTGGTTGAGGAGGATGTTGCCGGTACTCAGTTCCTCGTCCGCAATCCGGTTCCAGGTAGCATTTATTGAGTTCCAGGACAAATAGGCACAGAGGTTTTCCGCTTCACTCTGGAAAGAATCTGTAGGATTCACCATCATCAGATTGACGTGCTGCGCCTTCCGGAGGATGGGGATTGCATCATGCAACGCGCGTGAGGAGGCCCGTCCACCTCGCCATGCGACCATCACCCGGTCGCCCAGGCTGGAAAACTCTCCGCGTCTGGGGATAATCAGGACGGGACGGCCTGACGTCATGGCGATCCGTTCCGGGAAATCCGACGACAAGCCCTGGCCGCCGCTGCCTGTATCCAGTTGTCCGACAATCACCAGATCGGCGTAGTAGGCGTGCAGAGTCAGCTTGTCGACAACCGGCATCGTCACCGGCTCAAGCGTACTGTCTTCGATCCAATCAGCGGCAATGCCGGCCTGCGCAGCTTTCTGCCGGAAGAGCGTTTGCATGCTGGCAGCGGTGAATTCTTCAGTGGCTGTGGCGTGCGTGTACGAAAGATTGTCGGTCGCATAATAGCCGTTGAGATGTGCCTGATGATTACGTGCCAGGGCAATTGCCAGGTCGAGTCGATGCTCGCAACGGGCGGTGTGATCGAGATGAACCAGGATCGCTTTCAGTGCCATGCAGAACTCCCTGTATCATACCCCGAGATGCTGCTGATGAATTGCAGGATTGGCGGCCAGCTCTTGTGAGGTTCCTTCATAGACAATCCGGCCCTTGTTGATAATGATGTTCCTGTCAGCCACATTCAGCAGCGCCTTGATATCCTTGTCAACGATTACCGCGGCGATGCCGCTCGCCTTGATCTTGAGTACTACGGACCAGATTTCCTTGCGAATCAACGGTGCAAGCCCCTCGGTGGCCTCATCGAGCAGGATAAGGTCCGGATTGGTCATCAGCGCCCGTCCAACGGTCAGCATCTGCTGTTCGCCACCGGAAAGGTGATTGCCCATGTGCGACATGCGCTGGCCGAGACGCGGAAAAGTCTCAAGCACTCTGGCCAGGTTCCATTCGTCCCGGCCGTCCGGTCCACGCCGGGAAGCCATGATCAGGTTCTCACGAACCGACAGGTTGGGAAATATCCCTCGGTCTTCCGGAACAAAAGCAATCCCCTGACGGACAATCTTTTGCGGTGGCATACCGGTCATGTCGCGACCATAGATCTTCACCGTTCCGCGACTTGGCGGGGTCAGACCGATCAGGGAACGCAACAAAGTGGTTTTTCCCATGCCGTTGCGACCCATCAGACTCAAAGTCTCTCCGGGTAAGATGGTAAGGCTGATGCCGTGCAGGATATGGCTCGCGCCATAATAGGTATGCAGCCCTTGAGCCTCGATGATCGGAGTCTGACCTTGCTCTGTCATCAAACCACCTCCTCATCAATACCCAGATAGGCTTCCTGTACGGCCTGACTGCCACGGATCTGCGCGACCGTACCGGTCTCAAGAATCTGTCCGTTGACCATGACCGTCAAGCGTGCGGCGATAGCGAATACCGCATCCATATCATGTTCGATCAGAATCAGCGTGTGTTCTTCCGCCAGGCGCTGCAGAAGTTCAATAACCTGCAGCGATTCCTCGCTGCCCATCCCGGCCAGGGGCTCATCAAGCAGCAGCAATTCCGGCTCGGTCGCCAGCATCATGCCGATTTCAAGCTGTCGCTGCTCACCGTAGCTCATTGTCGAGGCCAGAGTGTCGCGACGCTGGCCAAGTCCACAGAGATCCAGGGCGCGTTCCGTTCGTTCGCGCACGGAACGTAGTTTTTGGGCCGGCCGGAAAAAACGCATGGAACTCCCGAGCCGCGACTGGGCAGCAACCCAGCAATTATCGAAACAGCTGAACCCCGAAAAAATATTGGTTTTCTGGTAGCTCCGGCCAATACCCAGTTGCGAAATCCGATTGGGCGGCAGACGTGTGATGTCACGTCCGTTAAAAACAATTCTGCCATCATTGGCAAGCAGATCACCGGACAGCAGGTTGATAAAGGTTGTTTTGCCAGCACCGTTCGGACCGATGATCGCGTGGATTTCGCCACGTTCGAACTCCAGTGAGACGTTGTTGGTCGCAATCAATCCACCGAAATTCTTGCATAATTTATCCGTTCGCAGAATCGTGTCAGTCATCTGCGGTCTCCTTTGCCTTGTCATTCCAGTCGCCCTGATCCCGGCGGATAGTGGCAAAAGCCTTGCCCGGCAGACTGACTATCCCGTGGGGCAGAAACAACACAACAGAAATAATGATTCCACCGAACAACAACTGCCAGTGCTGGGTTAGCTCGGGAAGAAAGTTTTGCAGCATGACGATAACGAACGCGCCGATGATCGGCCCATAGAGCGTTCCCATTCCTCCCAGGATGACGATGGCAATGGCGATCCCGGATTCATGCCAACTCAGGTAAGCCGGGTTGATGTAGCCGGTATGGGCTCCTTCCAGAAAACCGGCCAGGCCAGCCAGTACCCCTGCAATGACAAAACTCACCAGCTTGTAATGATGGGTGGCGTATCCCAGGGCGCGCACCCGGTGCTCATTGGCTTTGATCGCTGTGATGACCTTGCCGAAAGGAGCCTGTAGAATCATTTTTAGCAACAGATAGCCAAGCACCAGGCAGCTGAGAGAAAAATAGTAGAAGTTATTCTCGTGTTCGAGCTGCAGGATATCCTTGGCACCGATCATCAGGACCGGTTTGAAAAACAGGAAGATTCCATCATCGCCCCCATAGTCAGGCGACTCGAAGAACAAATAGAAAAACATCTGCGCAAAGGCCAGGGTGATCATAATGAAATAGATGCCGCTGGTGCGTATACTGATCCAGCCGATCACCAAAGCGGCCAGGGCCGCTGCCGCCAGAGAGAGGGGCAGCGCCTGCCAGAGATGAATGATTGCGGCATCCTGGAAAGCAATGGCGAAGGCATAGCCGCCTATGCCGAAAAAGGCGGCGTGCCCGAAACTGACCAGGCCGGTGAAGCCGATCAGCAGGTCCAGACTCATGGCAAAAAGTGCCAGGATAATGACGCGGGTTAAAAGGCCGACGTAAAAACTTGAACCGAACAGCGGAAACAGTGCCAGGATGATTAACACGGCTAAAATCGGCAGATGACGTGTCATCGAAGACGGCATATCAGTTGGCTCTCCCGAACAGACCCTGAGGTTTCCAGAGCAGAATTACCGCCATCAGCGCATAGGCCATAATGCTGGCTGCCTCAGGCAGAAAAACTTTGCCGAACGTGCTCACCAGACCAATGAGCATGGACCCGACCAAGGCCCCTTTGATAGAACCGGTGCCACCGATAACAACCACTACGAAAGAGATAATAAGAACGTTTTCACCCATACCCGGATAGACTGAATCGACCGGAGCGGCCAACATTCCGGCAAAGGCTGCCAGGGCCACTCCGATGCTGAAAACAATCGCAAACAGTCGGCTGACATTGATGCCGAGAGCCTGCACCATTTCTCGGTTGCTGGCTCCTGCGCGGATCATCATCCCCAGGCGGGTCTTCTGGATCACCAGGTACATGCCACCTGCAATGGCAATACATGCTGCAGAAATGAACAGGCGATAGATCGGATAATTCTGATTGTCCGTCAGCGGAACCGATCCTGCAAAAAGCTCCGGAATCGGCACGCCGTGGACATCGGTTCCCCAGAGTATCTGCTGCAATTCATTGAAAACGAGAATCAGGGCAAAGGTCAGCAGGACCTGGTAGAGGTGGTCCCTTTTGTAGAGAAAGGATATGGCAAAGCGTTCCACCAGATAGCCTACTGCCAGAGATATGGGCAATCCCAGCAGGATGCCAAGCCAGAGGCTGCCGGTTACGCCAGTCAACCAGTAGGCCAGGTAGGCGCCGATCATATAAAAGGATCCATGGGCCAGGTTGATGATGCCCATGATTCCAAACAGCAGGGTCAGGCCGCTGGCGACCAGAAACAGCAGGAAACCATATTGAACGGCGTTCAGAAGTTGAACCAGATAAAAAGAGCTTTCCATTCTCAACCTGTCTGCAATGGCGCGCATCCCCGATCGACGCAGTGGATAGCGCCGACCGGGAGCCTTTTGTGCTTATTACATCGAGCAACCTTCGGCAGGATCACTCATGGCTTTGACGGCCACCCGTACGACCTTGTTCTCGCCGTTGATGACTTCGCGCAGATAGATATCGTGGATCGGGTTGTGGGATTTGGAAAAGCGCAATGTACCCCTGGGGCTATCGATTTCGGCATTCTCCATGGCACTGATCATTTCGCTGCGGGCGCCTGTATCGCCTTTGACTGCGTCCATCCCCCGAAGCAGGAGTTCTCCGGCATCATAACCCTGGACAGCGTAGACATCCGCTTCCTGTCCTGTGGATTTCTTGAAGGCAGCCCGGAAATTCAGGTTGGCAGGGTTGTCGAGTGAATCCGCATAATGCAGGACTGTACGCACGCCTTCGGCTGCGGCACCCTGAGCCTGGGTGACCCCTTCGGTCATGAAACCGGCACCATAGAGTTTAATGGAATCCTTCAGGCCGGCAGCGGCAAAATCCTTGACGAATTTGACGGCACCTCCCCCGGCGTAAAAGGTATAGACCGCATCCGGTTTGAGCGCAGCCACTTCCGTGAGGTAGGCCTGGAAATCAACCTCGGGGAAGGGGGTGGGGATTTCCTTGATAATCGTGCCTCCGGCAGGGATGAACGATTTCTTGAAGGCGGCAGCAACCTCTTTACCAAATCCGTAGTTCCAGTAAATCAGGACGACACGTTTGTGGCCATCCTCAATCATGACGGGTCCTCCGGGAAAGCCCATCTGATAGCTGGAAAATGATGTCCGGAAAATATTCGGGGCGCAGAGTGCTCCGGTCAACTGGTCGGCCCCGGCATTAGGAATAACGGTAATCGGCCCATCACCACGGACCATTTTGACCATCGCCATACCAACGACAGAGTGCACCGGACCAACCAGAAAATCCACTTTGTCCTTTTTGACCAGTTTGTCGACCAACGGGTTGGCCATGGAGGGTTTGGCTTCACTATCCACATCGACATATTCGATCGGTCGTCCACCCAGTTTGTTCCCTGATTCCGCAAAACGCAGCATCATGGCATCACGAATATTGGTGCCTAGCTTGGCATAGGTCCCTGTGTATGGCAGAAGCAGGCCGACCTTGACCTTGGCCTGGCCCCCAATAGCAAAGCTCTGCGGTACAAACAGAGAGGTCGTTGCAAGTCCGGCTGTAACGACCGTACCATTGATGATGAAACTGCGCCTGGTGATCCCTTTTTTCAGTTCTGCACTCATCGCGTCTCCTCCGTTCCCGGTTGTTGCCAAGTTTGCTACCTTATCGTTTTACAGATAACATGCCAGCGGATTAAAACACCATTATAAACCAGTATAAAACTTTGTCGATTAACAGTGGCAGCATTAGAAGTCTGTTGATCCTGGCGTGGCCGTGGATCTTAACGCCTTACAACGCTGAATTGGTGCGTAACTTATAGCGCTGGATCTTGCCAGTTGCAGTTTTTGGCAACTCAACGACATAGTGAAACTGGCGCGGATATTTATAGGGGGCCAAACCCTCCTTGCAATGCTTGCGCAATTCTTCGGTTATGGCGTCGAATGACTCCGGCTGATTCTTCAAAACAATGTAGGCTTCGGGTTTGATCAGACCGACGGCATCGGCTCTGCCGACAACCGCCACCTCCAGAACTTCGTAATGTTCGATCAGTTTGGCTTCGATCTCAAACGGGGAGCACCAGATTCCGCCGACTTTCATCATGTCGTCGTTGCGTCCGCAATAGTAAAAATAACCGTCTTCATCCTGAAAGTAAGTATCTCCGGTGTCAAGCCAACCATCGACCATGGTTTGCTCACTCTTGTCCGGATTATTCCAATAGCAGCGTGCGGTCGAATCCCCGCGAATCCATAGCCGCCCGGGTTCGCCGATTGGCGCGTCCTGTCCCGAATCATCGCGAATTTGCAGTTGGTAGCCGGGAACCACTTGGCCACTGGAACCTGGCATGTAATCATCCACACGATTGGAAATAAAGATATGCAACGCTTCGGTGGAGCCGATGCCATCGAGGATGGTCAATCCGGTTTCCTCTCGCCAACGGTTGAAAATGTCGGCCGGTAGCGCCTCGCCGGCCGACACACAAAGCCTTACGGAGGACAGATCCGGCTGTTGTGTCGCCAGCGTCTGTAACTGGGCGGCATAAAGGGTCGGAACGCCGAAGTACAGGGTCGGCTTGAATCTTTCGATGGTCTCGAAGGTCGATTGCGGAGTCGGACGGCCATCATGCAGCACGGTACTCGCCCCGGCCCAGAGCGGGAATGTCATACCGTTGCCAAGTCCGTAGGCGAAAAAAAGTTTTGCTGCGGAAAAGCAGACATCATCCTCACGAATGCCGAGGATCTCGACGCCATAAAATTGACTTGATACGACCATGTCCCGATGGCGGTGTACCGCCCCTTTAGGGCTGCCGGTCGATCCCGACGAGTAGAGCCAGAAACAGTCGTCCACGGCAGCAGCTGCTACTGGCTCGAGCTTGGCGGACGACTTGGATATCAAGGTCCGGAGGCTGTTATCATCACCTTCGACACAGATGCTGTGTGCCAGGCGCGGTTCAAGTTGCGCCAGAGCCTCCTGCACCTCGCTGGTATATTCCGGAGAGTAGATCAGCGCTTTGCAGCCGGAGTCGGCAAGGATGTAGGCATAGTCCTTGGCCCGCAGCAAGGTATTGATCGGCACCGGGATCAGGCCGGCCTTGATCGCGCCCCAGAAGACGTAAAAAAATTCAGCACAGTCCTTGACAATCAGGATGACACGGTCACCCCGTTCAAGGCCGAGAGCCAGCAACGCATTCCCGCAACGGTTCACGTTCTCCGCGAGAAGGCGGTAACTGACTTCATCACCCTGGTTGGTGCGGATTGCCACCTTTTCCGCACGTCCTTCACTACAGTGACGATCAATAAAGGGAACCGCGACGTTAAATACCGGTGCGAAATGCAACGCTATCGTCTCTTTGTTTCTGTCTACAATAACAGTATGGTCTTTCATCTTTATACTCCTTGCCCCAGTCCCAGGAACCGGCGCGGGTTTCCTGCAAGCACCCTGGCTTCAAGCCCATCCGGCATCTTCAGAGACATCACCAGTTCGATGTATTCAAGAACGATCTCCGGCTGGTAGAGAAGGGCGTCAGAGCCGAAACAGACGCGATCCGGATAGTAACTGATAAAATCACGATAGCTCTCGGGGTTGTTGCGGATGTGTGGTGCCATGAAAGCGATATCGGTGTAGACGTTGTCATAACGGTCGAGAACCTTGCGGAACGCTTTGCGGCCGATGCCGAAATGGGGGAAGTCGATGCGCAAGCGGGGAAAATCATCGAGGATGGCCTGCATCACATCGCCGTAACGGCTGGCATCCATGTGGTACACAACCGGCAGGTTGTTGGCTTCGGCAAAAGCGAAGATCTGCCATTCGCGCTGCTGAT
>JBPPMD010000140.1:0-4100 GCA_051305875.1 Desulfuromonadales bacterium
TTGCTGGTTCTTTGCCGCGTCAGCTGCGTTGCGCCTTCATCTGAGTAGCTACGGCTGGGCAGATGAAGTCGCGCCTTGCTGACACGCCAAATCCCTGCGCATTCTTGCGAAATCCTATAGGATGCAGGGTACTAGATTTCCCAGACTGATTCGGTGTTCTTTAAAAAAGGGCGAATGGCAATGGCAATAATCAGACTCTGGACGATCAGCAGGACCAGAAAACAAAAGCTCAAGCCGGCACGATCAGCGAGAATGCCTACCAGCGGGCCGGTGATGACAAAGCCGAGGCGGAACACCAGTGATTTCAGGGACAGAATGCTGGCCCGTTCATGACGTTCACTCTGCTTCTGAAGTGCAAGACGCAGCAATGGTCCCTGAATGCCGCGCATGATGGTGAGCAGAAAGTAGAAAACAAAGCCCCAGACCACCTGGCTGAACGCCAGTCCGGAATAACCGGCAACAATCAAAACCAACAGGAGCACAGTCGTCCCGCGTGTCCCAAGGTGATACTGGATGCGATGGCTGATCAGCGACCCGAATGAGACGCACAGGTTTGCCGCTGCCCAGATCGGCCCGAACCAGGCCAGGGGTACGTTGAGCGACTGCATGTACGGCTGAATCAGCCAGACGGGATAGAAGGACGCTAGACCGAGCAGGGCAGCAAGAACAATGCTGTAGCGCAAACCAGCGCTTTGTACAAAGGCCTTGTGAGCGATCCCCCAGGCTTCACGCAGGTGCGAGGTCGTTTGCCGTGGTGTCCAGGGCACATCTTTCAGGTTGCGGCAGACAGCCAGGGCTGAAATCCACACTGCTATCTGCAGCAGGAAGGGCAGGAGAGGGAACCAGGCGTAAAGCGCTCCCGCTCCGATAGCACCTGCCGCTTCGCCTGCCTGGGCCCAGGCCGTCATGCGGCCATCATGCTTGGTATAGTCCTCTTCCCGTCCCTGGTGGCGCAGGGTTTCGTAGAGGAGAGCGCTATCTGAGCCGCTGATGAACGCATATGAAATGCCGAGTTGTATCTCGGCGGCGAGAACACCGGTAAAAGAACCGGCCAGGGTATAGGTTGTCCAGCCGGTAATGCCGAACAGGCAGGCCAGATTGAGGGCAAAACGGTAGCCCAATCGGTCGCTCAGATAGCCGGAAGGGAACTCCATGAGCAGGGTTGAAAGTGAAAAAATCGCCTGCAACAGGAGGATGTCAGCAAGGCTTAAGCCGATCTGGTCTTTCCAGAACAGGGTGATGATGGCCATCGGAAAGAGGGTCATCTTCAGGCCGGCAAAGACGTTGAGAAGGGGGAGATTGTTTGGGAAACCGGGACGAGTGACGCGGAACGCGGGGCGAGTTAAGGGCAAAATCAAAGTCCTGGGGTGCTATTGATGATGACCGGGAATTTCTCTTTGGTGTTTAATTATGCCCAGTAAATACAGGCCGCAGGGCAGTTGTCCATGGCCACTTCAATCTTCGCTTCCGGTGTCCCGCCGGGGTTGTAAACCACAGCTTTCTCATGAACATGGCCGTTATGACTGTCTTCCATACGGAAAACCTCAGGGCAAAGCTGAGCACAGGCTTCGCAGCCGATGCAGCAGTCGCGGTCAATTGCAGGTATGCGTGACATGATGATGCTCCTGTTGAAATGTGCCGATATATTAGCAACTGGAAAGCCATTTGACCAGTTGTTCTTTCGGTTTGCCTGAACTATTGTGAATACGTATACTCATGCGAAGTTTCCGGATGGAAACAGGTTAGTTTCCGACAAGTTTTAATCCCCGAGCTTGAGAAGATCGGCTGTCCATGCGAACCGGCCTGCGTACCGAAATTATCCTGAGTATTTCTCTGCTGCTGGCGGCGGCGCTGCTGTTTGCCGGTTTTCTCCTGGTCAAGTTGACGGAACACAATCTGCTTGATCAGCAGCGTATCCACGCCGCCGGCATCACCAGGTTGATTGCTGCCGGGGTTGATGAGCCGACGCCACCGGCTGGTGTTGCTAGCGACCTGGAATTTGCGCTTGCCAGTCTCAATCGTTTACAGTCTGTAATGAGCCAGCAGGCTGATATTGTTGCCTGGCGCCTGCTCGATACGAAACTGCAGGTACTGACCAGCAGCGGATCCGAAACCTTCAACGAGTTTGCCTCTGTGTCGCCATCAACTCTGGAGCGGGGGGCGTTGTACGAGGAACTCGTCTACGAATCCTACCGTTTTTTCAGCGAGACACAGCCGCAGAGTTATCTTGATCTGGCAACATCACTCTGGATCGGCAATGAGGCTTATGGCCTTCTGCAGATTCGTTTCAGCCTGGAGGGGCTGCACCACAGAGTCCGGCAGGCACAGCGGCTGACTCTTGTCTACGTCATCGTTTATGGTCTGATCCTGGCCGCTTTCGGTGTCTACCTTCTCAATCGCAATGTGGTCAAGCCGGTACGCCAACTGCACCAGGCGACAACAGCGGTTGCCGGCGGGACCCTGACGGCTGTCACCGTGTCGTCCGGTCCCGGTGAGATTCATGATCTGGCCGACAGCTTCAACCAGATGGTGGCGGCCCTGGCCGAGAGCCGCGCCGAAACGGAAGAACATATCGCCTCCCTTGAAAAAATCAACCAGGAGCTGGCGCGGGCACGCGACGATCTGGTCCGCTCTGAAAAGCTCGCTACCGTCGGTCATCTTGCCGCCGGCATGGCCCATGAAATAGGCAACCCCTTGGGTGCCGTGGTTGGTTATCTGAATCTGCTCAAGAATGATCTGTCGGACGACTCTCTGGACCTGGTGGAGCGCTCTCTGACGGAAACAGCGAGGATTGACCGCCTGATCCGCGAACTTCTCGAATATTCAGCTCCGGCTGATCATCAGATAGAGTCTTTATGTCTGGTCGCCCTGCTTCGCGAAACCGTCGCGCTGTTGCGCCACCAGGGACAGCTTGATGAAGTCGAGGTTGATGACCGGTGTATGCAGGAAGACTGCCTGGTCAGGATGGATCGCGGACGCCTGATGCAGGTCTGGATCAATCTGCTCCTGAATGCGCAAGACGCTATGCAAGGCAAGGGACACATCGTACTATCGTCAAGGCAAGAGGACCGGACGGTCAGCATTTCCATCAGTGATGATGGCGGCGGAATCGATGCGGATGTTGCAAAGAAAATATTTGAACCGTTTTTTACCACCAAGGCTCCCGGCAGCGGCTATGGTCTGGGGCTTGCAGTCTGTCAACGGATTATCGACGAGAGTGGCGGCAGCATCGAAGTGACTTCTGTGGCTGGCACGGGTGCTTGTTTTACTGTCGTCTTGCCTTGTACGCAGGATTTAATGAGGTAAACCGAGAAGCGATTCACCACTGAGACTCAGAGATCACGGAGAAAATCAAAATCTTGATCGTGTTTGTGTCATTTTGATCATTACATTATTTATGCGAGAGGCTGAATGACAGCTCCAGAGCGCCGGATCCTGATCGTCGATGATGAAGCACCGATGCGGCACATGCTGCGCATGGTGCTGGAACGTGATGGCTATACGGTAGCCGAAGCGGTCAGCGGTCGACAGGGTCTTGAATGTCTGCAGGCAGGTCATTACAACCTGGTCCTCTGTGATATCCGTATGCCGGAGATGGATGGGCTGAGCTTTCTTAAAGAGAAGCAGGAGCAGCAGTTCGGCGGCACTGTGATCATGATGAGCGCCTACGGCAGCATTGATACCGCAGTCGAATGCATGAAAAAGGGTGCCTACGACTACATCTCAAAACCATTCCGACCCGATGAAATTCTCTTGACGGTGCGCAAGGCGGAGGAACGCCTGCATCTGCGCCAGGAGAATGTACAGCTCAAGAACAATATGCGTCGTACCAGCCGTCCCCAGGGAGTTGCCGCTATCTTGCATCGCAGTGCGCTGATGAAGGGTGTGCTTGAAACAATCCAAAAAGCTGCAAAAACCAAGACCTCTGTGCTGATCACCGGGCCGACCGGAACCGGCAAGGAACTGGTCGCCCGCGCGCTGCACGCTGAGAGTTCGCGTAGCGACAAGCCCTTTCTGGCAGTCAACTGCAGTGCCATCCCGGAAGGGTTGCTTGAAAGTGAACTGTTCGGTCATACCAGAGGCGCTTTTACCGGCGCAGA